>JARRJI010000176.1:7167-14422 GCA_037379595.1 Acidobacteriota bacterium
CGTCGTGGCTCTCCCCGGGACGAAAGGCATGACGTTTCCTCATCCCTACGGCAATGGCAAGGATGTTCTGGCCACCAGCCGCGGCTTCCGCTGGCCGCTTGCCCTCGACTCGACAGGCAAATCCGTTGACCTGACCCGGACGCTGTTGCGGCCCGGTGCAGGCTTCGTCGCGGGCGTTCTTCTGGATTCTCGGAACCCATTGGGGTTTGTGGCCGCGGTCAACCTCCGGCATCGATTGCTGATTGCATACTGCTTCAGCCGAAGTGATTTCCCATGGGTTGCCGTGTGGGAGGAGAATCAGGCGATCGAGGGTCCGCCATGGAAGAAGCGTACTCAAACCCGCGGGCTGGAGTTTGGAACCACTGCTCTTCCGGTTCCACGGCAGGAGGCCTACGACATCGGAGCGCTCTACGGCGTTCCGACCTTCACCAGTGTTCCCGCCCGCGGCCGGAAGACGGTTCGCTACCTCGCCTTTCTTGCCGAAGTACCTGGCGAGTTCACCGGTATCCGGACGATTGGAATCGAAGGGAGTGAGATTGTCGTGCACGGGACAAGCAAAGGCGCTTCGGTTCGCGTTTCGGCCCCGGGGCTTTCCAGCTTCAGGTTCGAAGGTTAAACCGGCTGCCTGATGGTTAACCTGAGCTATTCATGAATTGGCGGGTGCTGGGCGTGCAAGAACACGAATTTATCCATGCCCCAACTGCGCCATTTTGCAATTTCCGCTCATTCCATGAAAAAACCCTACGCAAAAGTGGCGGATGACTCCCGGGCTGGTAAGTAAGGAAGCGGCCAGAATGGAAAAGCAATGAACCTTGAAAAGATCGTCTCGCGTTTACTCTTTCCTGTGCCCGTGATTTGCGGGGTCCTGGCGCTTGGCGCGATCCTGCTGTGGTTCACACGCCGGCAGAAAGCCGGAAAAGTTCTGGTCACCATTGTAGCGATCCTGCTCCCGCTACTGGCGAACGGTCAGGTATCCGGCGTTTTCCTGAGGACGCTGGAGCAGCGCTACCATCCAGTCGTCCTCTCATCGCAGCCCGCGGCGGCTGGGTCCGAACCCTATATCGTAGTGCTGGGAAGCGGCTATTCGCCCGGTCCCGGAATCGATCTCGACAGCCGCCTTTCGGAAGATGGAATGGTTCGCCTGGTGGAAGGTGTCCAGCTTTGCAGGAAATTGACGGGTTGCAAACTGATACTTTCTGGAGGGCCCCCAGCCATGGCGCAAACGATGGGCCAGATAGCGCACTCGCTCGGCATCGCGCAGCAGCAAATCATCCTCGAAGAGCACTCCCGCAACACCGAACAGGAGGCCCAGTTCATTAGGCCGACCGTCGGCACAACGCCTTTTCTTCTGGTCACTTCCGCCTCTCACATGCCGCGAGCCATGGACCTTTTCAGAACGCTCGGGATGAAGCCCATCGCAGCTCCTACCGACTACTTGGCTAAGCCCAGCGTCAGACTTGTTCCAAACGATATCTACCCGGATTACTACGGCCTGCATGAAATCACCCGAACGGTTTATGAATACCTCGGGATTGAGTGGGAAAAGCTTCTTGGCCAGATCAAATAGGCTTGCCACGGCGCCGTGGCGTTGCTACGGGGCATTGTAGCGCAGTGTTCGCCTTCTTAAGCTGCGGCTCGTGCGTTTAATCGTTTGCAAAACCCGCAGGGGCGGAAGCGGGCCCTGTGCCAGAAGATCTGCGCTTCAAAAAACGTAGCGTCTGCGTTACGCTTCAGTCTGGGCAGGAGACTTGAATATCCGCAATGAGGAGGCATTGCACGCGGTGGTAAGTTCCGATTCGGGTAGCATCCCAAAACGGGTGATCGTGATTCAGCTTGTCATCGTTGCCGGGCTGGTTGCCTTCTTTAAGCTCTACCTGCCTCATATGGAGAAAGCCAGGGCTGCCGCCGAACTCGCCCAGCGCGAGAGACGTATCGAGCACTTCTTCAACTCGATGGTGGAGGATTCAAGTGGCGGGGCGCAAGCCCAAACCCTGCGCAGTACGCCCTCCATGCAGGATGTCGAGCAGGCGCTTGGCGCGCCCGACACCAGCACCACCGATTTTAGAGGCGGCCTCCACCTGACCTGGATCGGCGTCCGCCACAATTTGGAGGCTGGCTTCGACCGCGGCCGCCTTTACTCCCTCGTGCTCACAAACCGCCGCACCGGCCAGAGCGTGACGGCATCGAGCAGCGCTTTTCAATCGTTCTAGATCCCGCCGGCGTAGCTACGGCACCGTTTTCGTGCCGTAGGCCTTTTGAGGCCAGGATCCACGAGGCCACTGCATAGAAGGCATGCCGGGCCACCACTTCGGGCCTTGCCCTCCAGGCCGGCAAGGCAACGGTCGAAACTCGAGTCAGATTCTGGTACAATTCTTCGTCCCGCTTCCTTGACTTCAGTCCGGAGCGGCGACATAATCGGGAGTCAGATATGCGAGAAGCGGTTATTATTGCCGCAGTCCGCACTCCGATTGGCAGGTTTCAGGGTTCTCTTTCCTCCTTCTCCGCGGTGGACCTCGGAGCTTGCGTGGTACGCGAGGTAGTGCGGCGAGCGGAATTCGATCCGGCCCAGGTGGATGAAGTCATCATGGGCAACGTGGTCTCGGCGGGACTGGGTCAGAACCCTGCCCGCCAGGCGGCGCTGAAGGGCGGCCTTGATCCGCGCGTGGCCGCGATGACCATCAATAAGGTATGTGGTTCAGGGCTGAAGTCCGTGGCGCTGGCCGCGCAAGGCATTGAGACCGGCAACACCGACATTGTAGTGGCAGGCGGCATGGAGTCCATGACCAACTGCCCCTATCTTGTGCCCGGAGCCCGTCAGGGCTTGCGGCTGGGCAATAAGACGCTTGTCGATTCCATGATTCAGGATGGCCTGTGGGACGCCTACGAAGACTTCCATATGGGCATGACCGGTGAGCTGGTGGCGGAAAAATACCATGTCTCGCGCGAACGGCAGGACCAGTACGCTCTTGAAAGCCACCGGCGCGCCATTGCGGCCATCAAAAGCGGCAAGCTGAAAGACCAGATCATGCCCGTCACCGTGCCGGTGAAAAAGGGTGAGACCCGCGAGTTTTCCGTTGACGAATCGCCGCGCGAAGACACTTCTCTTGAAAAGCTGGCCAAGCTGAAACCCGTCTTCAAGCAGGGCGGAACGGTGACGGCGGGCAACGCTCCGGGAACGAATGACGGGGCCGCGGCCACCTTGGTGACGTCGCTCGAAACCGCGCAGAAGCTGGGCAAGAAGCCCCTGGCGCGGATTGTGGGACAGGCGGTCAGCGGGGTCGAGCCACGCTGGGTGATGATGGCGCCAGTGGATGCGGTGCGCATGCTGATTCAGAAGACCGGCTGGAAGATTGAAGAAGTCGACCTGATCGAATTGAATGAGGCCTTTGCAGTGCAGGCCGTGGCCGTCATCGGGCAACTGGGCCTGGACCCGAACAAAACCAACGTGAACGGCGGCGCGGTCGCGCTGGGTCATCCGATCGGCGCATCCGGCACGCGCATTCTTGTGGATCTGCTTTACGAGATGGAGCGCCGGAAGGCACGCCGCGGAATTGCTGCACTCTGCCTGGGCGGCGGCAACGCGGTGGCGCTGGCGGTTGAAAGAGATATCGGGTAGTCTCGCTGGTTGCATCATTTGACACGGAGGAGCGTTTGAACATCAGTCTGGTAGGAGTTGTGGGAGCAGGGACCATGGGCCACGGCATCGCTCAGGTCCTGATCCGCAATGGGTATTCGGTGGTTCTCCACGACACCTCCCAGGAACTGGTGGCGCGCGGAGCGGCAAGGATTGCACGCGGGCTCGCACGCGACGTCGAGAAAGGCCGGATGACGGCGGAGGAAAAGCAGCAGGCCGAAAGCCGGCTGAAAACCACCGTCGAAGTTTCCGACTTTACTTCCGCCGACGTTGTGATTGAGGCGGTCACGGAAAAATTTGAGGTCAAAGCGGCGGTGTTCCAGTCGCTCGAAGCCGTTTGCCGGCCCGAGGCCCTTTTTGCCAGCAACACCTCGTCGATTTCCATCACGCGGCTGGCCGGGGTCACGCGGCGCCCGGCCCAGTTTGTCGGACTGCACTTTTTTAACCCGGTACCCGTGATGAAGCTGGTGGAAGTAGTTCCCGGGCTTGATACGGCGGAAGAGACCGTAGCGGCGGCGGAGCAGATTGCAAAAACCGCGGGCAAGACGCCCATTCGGGTCAGGGATTTTCCGGGATTTGTTTCCAACCGCCTGCTGATGCCCATGATCAACGAGGCCGCCTATGCGGTGATGGAAAGCGTGGCCGCCCCCGAGGGTGTGGACGGAGTGATGAAACTGGGCATGAACCACCCGATGGGCCCGCTGGAGCTTGCCGATCTGATCGGCCTCGACGTATGTTTAGACATTATGAGAGTGCTCTACGAAGGATTTCGAGATTCAAAGTACAGGCCGTGTCCGCTGCTTGAAAGAATGGTGGAGGCGGGCCGGCTGGGACGCAAATCGGGGAGGGGATTCTACGATTACGCGAAGGCGTAGCATTAACCAGGGCAAGCACAGATCCCACGCAAACACACTCCAGGGACAGACAGCCACCACCTCACAGAAACTTTCGCGAATTCCTGTAGGGCAAAGAGAGGATTCCGGCATGCCAGAAGAACGAACGGACCGAGCGAAGGCCATTGACATGGCCCTCACTCAAATCGAAAAACAGTTCGGGAAAGGCTCCATCATGCGCTTGGGTTCAAAGCAGGCGCTGGTGCCCGTAGACGTGATCCCCACGGGGGCGCTTTCTCTGGACGCGGCGTTGGGCGTGGGCGGAGTTCCGCGGGGCCGCGTGGTGGAGGTTTACGGCCCTGAAGCCAGCGGCAAAACTACTCTGGCGTTGCACTTGGTGGCGGAAGCGCAAAAGCGCGGCGGAATGGCGGCCTTTGTGGACGCCGAGCACGCGCTGGACGCGAAATACGCCAATCACCTGGGCGTGGACGTCGACAACCTGCTGGTTTCCCAGCCCGACTTTGGCGAGCAGGCCCTGGAAATTGCCGAAGCCCTGGTGCGCTCAAACGCCATCGATATTGTTGTGATCGATTCGGTGGCCGCGCTGGTTCCCCGAGCCGAGCTTGAAGGCGATATGGGCGACTCCATGCCCGGCCTGCAGGCCCGACTGATGTCCCAGGCGCTCCGCAAGCTGACGGCGCTGGTGTCCAAGTCAAAGACCTCCCTGGTATTCATCAACCAGATCCGGGAAAAGATCGGGGTCATGTTCGGGAGTCCTGAAACGACGACGGGCGGGCGCGCGCTCAAGTTTTATTCCTCCGTGCGCTTGGACGTTCGCCGGATCGCTTCCATCAAGGACGGCGACCGCGTGGTCGGCAACCGGACGCGTGTGAAGGTGGTGAAGAATAAGATGGCACCGCCCTTCCGCGAGGCAGAATTCGACATTCTTTACGGCGAAGGCATTTCCAAAGAAGGCGATCTGCTCGATCTGGCCGTCAGTTTGGACTTGATTGAAAAGAGTGGGTCGTGGTATTCCTTCGGCGGAGAGCGAGTAGGACAGGGGAGGGAAAACGTACGCCAATTTCTGCGTGGAAATCCCGATATTTATGGAAAAATTGAAGCAGAGGTCCGCAAGACCCTGAACCTGCCCACGGAAAAGAAGGAGGAGGCTGAACCCGCGGAAGCCGGTACAGCTCGAAGCAAGAAATAAATTCAACTGCAAGATACCTCATTTCCTGATCCCGAAAGAGCGCTCCGACGGACGTAATGTACGGCACGCCAGGGACAACAAGGAAGTCGCAAGACAGACCGGGAGATTCCCGGGGAGATCTGATCCGATTTGAAGAAACGACTCGCTGCCCTGGTTCTTGTTTTCGCAGGGTTGCTCGCGCTTGATATACTTCCCGGGGGAATCTTCACGCAGGGGCAAGCCTCTCCGCTGCCTGCAGCCACCAAGACCAGGCACCGCCACCGTATCCGCCGCAGGCGGCGCCGCCATCGCCGTCGGCGCTGGAGCCGATGGCGTGTTAGTTCTTACGATAAAGACCCTGGCGCAGGGGACAACGCCGAAGGCGAAAACCTTTCTGTGCGCCAGGCCGCCCTTGAGGCTCTGGGCCATTGGAACGGAAGCATCGTAGTGGTCGATCCGAATGACGGGCGAATCCTCACTATCGTTAATCAGAAGCTGGCGTTCAGCGGAGCCTTCCGGCCCTGCTCCACTTTCAAACCTATTGTTGCCCTGGCTGCCCTGAAGCAGGACATCATTACGCCGCGCACAAGACTTTACGTGAGCCGCCACTCGTCAATGGACTTGACCGAAGCGCTGGCCCATTCGAATAACAGGTTCTTCTACAAGCTCGGCCGGATGGTTGGTTTCAAGCTCCTGGCGCGTTACGCCCATGAATTCGGGCTGGGACAGAAAGCGGGCTGGGACATTCCCGGGGATTTGCCAGGAGAATTTCCAACGTCAACACCGACGGACGGAGAGGTCGGGTATCTGGCCTATCTGGGCAAAGGGATTGAAGTAACTCCCCTGCAATGGGCCGCTGTGGCTTCAGCCATCGCCAATGGCGGAACGCTTTACTACCTGCAATATCCTCGCACTCAGGAACAGTTGGACCATTTTGAGCCTAAGGTGCGGCGCCGGTTGACCAATCTCGTTGCACAGATTCCGAAGGTCCGGGCGGGTATGGCAGCCGCCGTCAACTATGGGACGGCTCGACAGGCCAATGATGCCGGAGACCCGATTTATGGCAAGACTGGAACGTGCAGTGAAGACGGAGCACGTCTCGGATGGTTCCTCTCATATTCTGCCGGGAACCCCGAATACGTTGTGGTGGTTCTACTGCGCGGTGGCGAGCGCATGTACGGCCCGCACGCCGCCGAAATCGCCGGCCGCCTGTATAAGGACCTGCGGCAAACCAACAATGGCCAGATCCAGGCGAACAAGTCTCACCCGGACGAAGCGCCGTAACAAACCTGGCAGACCACGAAAAGCCGCCATTTCGCAGCGTGCGGGGTGAGAAACACCCCTTCCTCCGCAATTACGGGCCGAAGCCCGCTCCGGGTTAAGCCCAGACCCGTTATGCCCTTGTCGGCCTTGAGGATTCGACGTTGCCCGCGTGCAGTCCACATTCCTTCCTGGTCTGATCCTCCCACCACCAGCGTCCTTCGCGTTCGTGCTGGCCCGGAAGCACCGGCCGCGTGCAAGGCTCACAGCCAATGGAAATGAATCCGCGCTCGTGCAATGGATTGAAGGGAACGTTTTTTTCTCGGATGTAGCTCCAAA
>JARRJI010000176.1:14545-16070 GCA_037379595.1 Acidobacteriota bacterium
AGTTGGCAAGGGGATTGAACTTGATCAGGTCGCGGTCCGGAGAGGAGAAGACGCGATCGATCTCAACCACAGCAACCTGCGCCCGCGTCGAAGGGCTCTGATCGCGGCGCTGGCCCGTCATCCAGGCGTCGAAAGTCGCCAGCGCCCTCTTGAGCGGCTCGACCTTGCGGATTCCGCAGCATTCCTTGTGGCCATCTTCGTAAAACGAGAACAGACCTTTCGTCTTGACCAGCTTTTCCACCGCGTCCGGCTTGGGGAAGAAAACCTCAACCGCGATGCAATAATGCTCGCGGACTTTATCGATAAACTGGTAGGTTTCAGAATGAAGCCTGCCGGTATCGAGCGAGAAGACTCTGAAGTTGCCGCCGGTTTTGGCCGCCATATCGATCAGGACGACGTCTTCCGCCCCACTGAAGCTGATCCCAATTCCGCCCCCAAAGTTCTCGAGCGCGAACTGAATGATCTCGCTCGGCTGCCGCTTGGCCAGGGATTTCGCAATTTCAGGAATATCCAGAGTTTCGATTTCCATAGCTTCCTTTCGTCCGTTCCGGAATAGGATGGCTGGAAGGACGCGCCCCGCATCCCTTCTAACCGACGAGCAAACGTGCCCCCAGCGAAAAATAAAGAATGCTGAATACCCAGGTGATGTAACGCTCGGGAATCCGGCGCGTCAGCCGGCTCCCGATGATGACTCCCGGCACCTCGCCCGCAACCAGCAGAAGGAAGAGACGGCTGTCAAAATTCCCCATCTCCCAGTGCAGCGACCCGGCCAGCGCCGTGGTCACCAGACCAAAAAGGATGTCAGTCCCCACCAGGCTTCCCAGTGGCAGGGGAACCAGCACCAGCAACGAAATCATCAAGAGGCTTCCGCTGCCGACCGATGTCATCGAGACCAGGAAGCCCACAATCCCTCCCACGGCGGCCAGCTTGAAGCCGCCGTTCCAGAAACCGAGGTTCGAGGTTCCGGCGGAGCTCAAATCCTTCTTCCCCCGCAGGAACGGCAGGAAAAGCGAGACGCCGAAAAGAGTCAAGCCCAACAGGACCTTCAACACGTGGTCTAACTGGGCTACGGACATCCAACCCTTCAAGAAGTGGACAAACAGGATGCCCGCCAAAGAACCGGGAACGCTTCCCGCCAGAAGGTATCCGGCCAGGTTCCACTGCACCTGCCCCAGCTTGCGGTGCTCGAAGACGCCTGCCAGCTTGGTGAACGCCCCACTCATCAGGTCAGTGCCAATCACCGTCAGCGCATGGAAGGGCGTCGCCAGCAACAGGAGCGGCGTCAGGATGACGCCCGCACCCGTTCCCGTGAGCCCCACCAGGATGCCGGTGATGAAGGCAAGAAGGCTTACGAGCATCAGGCCCCCTGCTCCATTTGTTGCTGCCCAAACGCCTGGTGGAGGACCGCTGCAACTTCAGGGCGCGTGAACTCCAGGGGCAACCGTCCGCCCTCGCGCAGTACGGCTCGCACCTGCGTGCCGCTCAGCATCACGCGAGACTGCTTGCCGTGGCCGCAGGTCTTTTG
>JARRJI010000177.1:0-7247 GCA_037379595.1 Acidobacteriota bacterium
CTCCGCAACCACGGAAAGGGATCCCAGCGCCAGGGCCGCAGCGCCGTGCTGGAGCATTTCAGCGGTAGCGCGCGTCAGAATGCCGCCCAGCATCAGATACAACGTCAGATTCGCCAGACGCGGCCTCCACAATGTTGTGACCTTGAAGCGCGGAAAGGACTGATACGCAAAGCCCATCACAAACAGACCGACCCACCCGAAGATCATCGCGTGGCCGTGCGCATGGATAAACGGCAGCAACTGAGGCTGAAGCAGTTCCTTATGCAGCGAGATTTCGAGCAGCGCGATGACTCCCCACAAGCCTCCCAGCGTCAGCACAATGGCGATGCCCGCCTTAAAAAAGCCCCGGTAGATCGTGTCGGCCGGCGATTCCTGATAAACGTAGGGTTGCCGCGAAGTGTTGAGCATCTCCGCATTGAGGTCGCGCAGGAGACCCTCGAGATCAGCCTCGTGCACTGAGGCGAAAAACTCGAGAGATTCCGCAGGGCCATTACCGCCGCCACAGCCGTGCAGCCCATGCTGGTCAAGAATCCGCCGGGCAGTCGGGCAGCTTTGTAAGATTTCAGCGATGCTGGTGGACCCTGTAAAAGTGTTCATCTCCAACCTCTGTTCGTCCTCGCCATTTCAATACGATCACTTGCGCCTGGCTAAAACAATAGGGTGGTTTCTGCCCTTAACACGATGACTTCTGTCACACCGAGACCGGCGCTGGCCGGGAGCGCTCACCTTCGCTCTTTCCTTAATCGATTTCATGTATAGCTTTTCTGATTGATTGACTACCCCGGGAATTCTTACGGATTAGCGTGACTAAAGTCACAGCCCCCTGCGACGCCTTGCTCTACAAGTTGGCAAATCGCTTTCAGGGGCTTGCTTTCGCCGCTGGCTGAGGACGCGCAATTGTCGGACAAGAGGTGGAGCGATTCCACAGAGGGAAGCTATAACGCCGTCAAGGAGGGGAGCATGGAACAGTCTGCTCATGGCCCGTTGCCCATTCGGCATAGGTTTATTCATGAAAGAGGAGTTTTCCGTTTCAGCTTGCTCAGCGGAGCGTTGATCTTTCTTGCGCTGACGGGACTGGGGATCTGGCTTCTGCCGTTCAGCGTGCCGATCCAGGTCTCGGTGCTGATCCACACCGTGCTGGGCCTCGCGATCGTCATTCCTCTCACCGTGTGGCAACTGAGCCACTGGCTGGCCACGCGCCACGCGCGGCGATCGTTCCGGAAGTTTTGCGCCTACACCGGGTTTTGGACGATGGCCGTGGTGACGGCGTCAGGCCTGGTGCTGACCTGGGAAGCTGCGTTCGGACTCTACACCAGCCGCTTCTGGGACCAAGCGCATTTGTGGGGTGGGATTGCGGCGCTGCCGTTCCTCGGTTACCACGTCTGGCCGCATGCCCGGAAAGTGGGAAACACCCTGAAAAACGGGCTGAATGGCCTGGGCGCCAATGGCCAGATCGGAAGGGCGGATTTCGGTCCGGGCCGCCGCCGCATGTGGCTCTCAAGCGGGCTGACCGTGGTTGTATTGCTTGCGGTGGTGGGCGTGCTGGCGGGAATTTACAAAGCCTACGCGCCGGACTTCAGCCGTTACGTGCTGCCGGCGGGTTACAAGATGCCTTACGGCAAGGACCCGTTCGCGCCCAGCCTGGCGAAGACGATGAGCGGCGGGCCGGTGGCTCCGCACCTCCTGTCGGGATCGAAATCCTGCAGTGCATCAGGATGCCACACGGAGATCTATCGCGAGTGGGATGCGAGCGCTCATCACTGGGCGGCGGAAGATAAGGGGTTTCGAGCCGTGCAGACCGCGCTGATTCACGCCAACGGAGCTCCCTCCGCCCGTTACTGTGCCGGTTGCCATGAACCCGTCTCCCTGCTATCAGGCTACAAGAATGGCAGCACCAGCGCCAAGTCTCCGGGCTTCAAGGAGGGCGATTCATGCGTTTCCTGCCACTCGATGCGCCGCGTGGACGTGCAAGGAAACGGGAATTATGTCTGGGCGCCTCCCAGGCCTTACCTGTTTGAGTACGCCGGCGCCGGCCACGCGGCTTCTATCACGCATTTTCTGATTCGCGCCTATCCCCGGCAGCATGATGAGGATTACGATCTGGCGCTCGACAAAAACCCCGCTTCCTGCGGCGCCTGCCACAAGCAGTTTATCGACAAGGAAATCAATAACATCGGATTTGTCCAGCTCCAGAACCAGTATGACGAATGGAAGCATGGAAAGTGGAACACATCTCCGAATCCGGCCCACCGACTCCGCTGCCAGCAGTGCCACATGTATTACCAGAAGGCGCCCAGCATCGCACTCGCCGATCCTTACGACGTGAAAGCGGGCCTGGGCCTCAAGCACCGCAATCACTGGTTTGCCGCCGCCAACCAGTGGATGCCGGAAGCAATTCATTCGCCCGATGCCGCCGGGCAGACAAAGCGGGTCACCCAATGGTTGGAAGGGAAAAAATACATTCCCGGAATCGCCGGCATCTGGCCCAAGGGTCCTGTCGTTCCGATAAAGGTCGTTCCCCCGCGGTCGGCGCGTCCGGGCGGAAGGATGGAGTTTCGCACGGTGCTTTCCAACAACAAGGCGGGGCATGCCTTCCCCACCGGCCCACTGGATCTGATCCGTGCCTGGGTGGAGGTAAAAGTCAGCGATCAATCCGGGCACATCATCTTCCACTCCGGCGAACTGACGCCGGAAGACCACGTCGAACCCGGGACCTTTGTTCTGACAGCGTGGGGAATCAACCCCGAAGGGAAGCGAATCACTCGCCATCACTTGTGGCGCTTTGTCGGTCTAAAGTGGAAGCGGACAATCTTCCCTGGCTACTCCGACATGTACGAATATCATCTTGCAGTTCCGCGCAACGTCAAGGGTCCGCTGACCATCTCGGCCTGGCTTCGCTATCGCAAAGCAAACCAATATTTTATGAACTTCACTTTTCCGGGGAAGCATCTCAAGTCTCCAATTACTGATGTTTCATCGGACCGCGTGGAAGTGCCGCTCTCAGGGAGCAAGACGGCGCGGGCCGCTGTCTCAGCCAGGCAAAGCAAGGTGAGTGCGCTGGCACCATTGCCTGAACCAGGGATGGGCCGATGACGCGCCGGGACATTCTGCTTTACGGTGCCGGCGCTCTGGCTGGCTTTGGCACGGCCTGTTCGCGCTCCAAGCAGAACTCGAAGCCGCAGGTGTTCGACAGCGCGGCGCGGAACCTTCCTTCGGACCATCCGGCGATTGTTTTTACCGACGTGACGCAGCATGCCGGAATCGGTTTTGTCCATTCAAGCGGCGCCCGCACGCACCAGCTTCCTGAAGATATGGGGCCCGGAGCCGCCTGGGGCGATTACGACAACGACGGCTGGCCGGACCTCTATCTGGTGAACCAGCCCGGACCCTGGGGAAAGCGACCCGGGCCGGACGCGCCTTTCAGCCATCTTTACCGCAACAACCGCGATGGAACATTCACCGACGTGACGCTCCACGCAGGGGTTGCAAATCGCGGCGGTTACGGAATGGGTGCGGCCTGGGGCGACTACGACAACGACGGACACCTGGACCTTTTCGTGACCAACTACGGACGCTCCGTTCTCTATCACAACAACGGCAACGGCACCTTCACCGACGTGACCGACCGTGCGGGTGTGGCCAACCGCCGGTGGGGCATGACGCCGGTCTGGGTCGACTACGATAACGACGGCTTCCTCGACCTTTATGTCACGAACTACGTGAACTACGACCTTCGTGGCGTTCCCACCGGCGCTACCTCGCAGGAATACGGCACCAACGTGCCCTTCACGCTTAACCCCTCATCGTTTGATCCGGTTCCAAACCGCCTCTACCACAACAATCGCGATGGGACTTTCACGGACGTCGCCGCGCGGCTGGGCGTAGCCAACGCAGGCGGGCGAAGCCTCTCCGCGGCCTTCGCCGATTTCAATCTGGATGGGTGGTTGGATTTTTATGTCGGCAACGATATCTCTTCCAATCGCATGTATCAAAACCTGGGCCATGGAAGATTTCGAGACGTCAGCGCGTCTTCCTGGACTGAAGAAAATCGGGGAACCATGGGCATCGCTGTTGGTGATTTTGACGGCGACGGCGATAGCGACATGTTCCTGACCCACTGGATCGGTCAGGGCTATGCGCTCTATCAAAATCTCTGGGAAGAGCAGCAAAGAAAAGGCAAAATGCATTTTTCCGACGCCGCAGACATGTACGGCTGCGGTGAGATCGCCATGGGGAACGCGGGTTGGAGCGCGTTCTTCTTTGATTTTGACAACGACGGTCGGCTGGATCTGGTGGCCATCAACGGCTCAACGCTCGAAGACAAGGGCGACACGACGAAACTGGTCCCGGGCCAGCCTTTTCTTTTCTGGTCTAAGGGGCAGGACGGCTACTACGATCTGGCACGTTCAGGAACTGCCGGCAGTGCTCTCGCAAAGTCCATCGTGGGTCGCGGAGCAGCGTTCGCCGACTACGACCGCGATGGTAACCTTGACATGATCGTGATGACGAACCACGGCCGGCCTATGTTATTGCGAAACGATGGGAGTAACCGCAACCACTGGTTGTCGGTTCACCTGGTCGGTACGCGGACTAACCGTTCCGGCTACGGAGCGAAGGTTTATCTCGATGCCGGCGGCAAGCGGCAATTTCGCGAATATGGTGTGGCAGATTCCTACCTTTCACAGTCCGCTCCGGAAGCCTGGTTCGGCCTGGGCCAGCTTGACAGGATTGAAAAGGTCGAGGTGCGCTGGCCCGGCAGAAAGAGCCAGGTGGTTGAGAATCCGCAGGTCGATCAGGTGTTGACCATCACGGAAAGGTGACGCGGCCGGACGACGGGGGATTGTCATCCTGAGCGGAGCGAAGGATCTCGGCATTTATTACCACGGAAATACGGGGATGCTTCTCTCCGCTCAGCATGACAAAGTGGCCTTTTTCAGCAATTCCTAAATCAGTCCGCGGCGCGCGGCCTGCATGACGGCTTCAAGGCGGTTCCGAGTGTGGAGCTTCTGGTTGGCGTGATGGAGGTGATTTCGAAGGGTCCGGGGCGCGATCCTGAGTTCCTTCGCAACCTGAGCTGGACTTTTCCCTTTTGCGAGCAACTCCAGAACACGCCGCTCCTGGTCGGTGAGCGGAGATGCCGGCGGCAGCCCTTCTCCGTTGTCCGGCAGCGCGGAGATTTCCCTGGCCACATTCATCAGTTTCTCAGAGAGTTTTTCGACCTTCTTCCGCGCAGTAACGTCACGGGTAAGGTGAACCACCAGATGGCGGTGCGTCCGCTCATCGTGGAAGGACAGAATAGAGACGTTGACCCAGACTGTCTTTTCAGACCGGGTCTTGACCTCCATGTCATAGTTGGAAACCTCGCGCTGGCTTACGGCGCATTCGATGACGCTGCACGGCTCCGCGCAAATCGGATTTCCCAGACTTCCTTTGCCTTTCAAAAGGTGGGCACAGGGCCTGCCTAGAACCTCTGATTTCCTATAGCTAAAGAGCTTCTCGGCCGTGCGGTTCCAGGAGCAGACCAACCCCTGCTCATCCACGGCAAAAGCGCCGTCGGCCGTGGTTTCCAGAATGTCAAACAACTCACTCGCGAGCATGCGGCTCTCCGTGACAAATGTACCAGAAACCGGGACAAAGTGACGATTGCGCGCTCGGCAGGAAAGCGGACAATAGAGGAGTAAAGGATAAACCAGTCCGTTACCGGAGTCAACGCGAATGTTATCTCGACCATGTACCTACGCAATCCGGGCTTTGACTTATCTGGCCATGCAGCCCCCCGGCAAGCTCTGTGGAAGTCGTGAAATCTCTGATTCTGAGGACATTCCCAATTCTTTCTTGTGCAAGCTCCTGTTGGATCTTCGGCGTAAGCGTTTGCTTCGGTCTCATAAGGGCACCGGTGGCGGGTATGAGCTGGCTCTGCCGCCCGACAAGATCAATCTCCTTCTGATTGTACGTTGTATCGAGGGCGAGCTGGCGTTCACCGAGTGCATTCTGGAAGACAAGGAATGCTCCGCCCGAGGCGAGTGCTCGTTGCATGACTCGTGGCTGGATCTGAGAAATCAACTGGTGCATTTTCTCGAAACACAGACGCTGGCCGACCTGGTTCGAACACGACAAAAGCAGCAGGCTGGTTCTACCGGGGACCGGCAACGGGAACGCGGAAGCCTGGAAGACCAGTCGAGTGATTTATCCATTAAACCTTCCGCGTGAGAACTTTGCCGCCGCCCGCAGAGGCACAACGGGATTCAGGGCGCGCTTCAGAATAGGCTCGATATCGGGAAACAGCGAGCGAAACCCTTGGAGCAGGAACGTGAGCACCCATTTGCTTAGACAATCAAAAATTGCAGGGTTTGTATTCTGCGTGGTTGCCGTGCTGGGACCCACCTTCATCCATCCTCCGGCGGCCCGTGCAGGACAAGACGCGGCAGCTTTCTTCAAACAGAACTGCACGGCCTGCCACACGATTGGCGGCGGCAAGCTGCTGGGGCCGGATCTTAAAGGCGTCACCAAAGCCAGGAGCCACGAGTGGCTGGTGAAGTGGATCCAGGATCCTCAGGCGGTGATCGACAGCGGCGACCCGGCCGCCCTGAAGCTGAAGAAAGAATACAACGACATCGTCATGCCGCCTGTGCCGGGCATGACTCCGCAGATGGCCGAATCGCTGCTGAACTTTATTGCCGAAAAGTCCGGGGAAGCTTCGGGAGCGGCGCCTGCTGCTGAAGCTCAGGCTCCGCCGTTCACGCCGGAACAGATTGCGGAAGGCAAGGCGCTGTTTCTCGGGCGTCAACGGCTTCAAGACGGTGGGCCATCATGCATTTCGTGCCATGCGGTGAAGTCCGTCGGAGGCGCGCTGGGCGGCGGCCAGCTTGGACCTGATCTCACCCAGGTGTACAAGCGTTTGAACGGCCGGAAAGGTCTTGAGGCGTGGCTTTCAAGTCCGGCCAGCGCCACCATGAAACCCATTTTCAACAAGCATTCGCTCAAGCCTGCCGAAATCAGCGCGCTCACGGCGTTTTTCGAGCAGACCTCGAAGGAGACCGGCGCTGAGAACGCCGGGGCATACCGCCTTCGATTCATCCTGTTTGGCCTGGTCGGCGCCGCCGTCGGCCTGGTGGTTCTGGGCCTGATCTGGAAGCGAAGGATCCGCGGCGTCCGGCGTGCGCTGGTCGAGGGCAAGTTGGGGATTTGAGGGGACCGATGAGCAAAACCAACGGAAACATAGCGTGGATTAAAGATTTCGGCGATCC
>JARRJI010000177.1:7293-11504 GCA_037379595.1 Acidobacteriota bacterium
CCCAAATTGCGGCAGTGGGAGGAGTTCTACCGCAACCGCTGGCAGCACGACAAGATTGTGCGCTCAACGCATGGCGTCAACTGCACGGGCAGTTGCAGTTGGCAAATCTTTGTGAAGAACGGCATCGTCACCTGGGAGATGCAGGCCCTCGATTATCCGTCGCTCGCCGCCGGCCTGCCGCCCTACGAGCCGCGCGGCTGCCAGCGCGGAATCTCCTTCTCCTGGTATCTCTACAGCCCGCTTCGCGTGAAGTATCCCTATGTCCGCGGAACTTTGCTCGACGCCTGGAAGAACGCGCGCCAGCAACACGACGATCCCGTGGATGCCTGGAAGTCGTTGGTGGAAAATCCCGAGACGCGCAGCCACTGGCAGCAGGCGCGGGGCAAGGGCGGATTCCGCCGCGCGGACTGGGACACCATGCTGGAACTGATCGCGGCGGCTTCCATTTATACGATCAAAAAGCACGGCCCCGACCGCATTGCAGGGTTCTCGCCCAGTCCCGCCATGTCCATGATCAGCTACGCCTCGGGCGCACGCCTGATGCAACTGATGGGAGGCGTTTCCCTTTCTTTCTATGACTGGTACTGTGACCTGCCGCCGGCCTCGCCGGAAACCTGGGGCGAGCAGACGGACGTGCATGAATCCGCCGACTGGTACAACGCCAGCCTGCTGGCGGTTGCGGGCTCCAACCTGAACATGACCCGCACCCCGGATTGCCACTTTGCCGCCGAGGCCCGGCATACCGGATCGAAGATGTGGGTGTTTGCGCCGGTCTTCAGCCAGGTGGCCAAATACGCCGATGAGTGGGTCCCGGTGAACGCCGGCCAGGACGGCGCCTGGTGGATGGCCGTGAACCACGTCCTGCTCAAAGAATTCCATCACGAAAAGCAGACGACTTACTTCCTGGATTACACGAAGCGGTTTACTGACGCCCCTTACCTGGTGGAGTTGAAAAGACAGAACGGCAACTACCGGCCCGGGCAGCTTCTGCGAGCGGGGTGGTTGAAGCGATACGAAAGCGTCGAAAATAGCGACTGGAAATTCCTGATGTGGGACACCGGGGAGAACCGTCCGAAGATGCCGCAAGGCAGTTCCGGCTTCCGCTGGGCCAAAGAACCCGGCAAGTGGAATCTGCTTCTCCAGGACGGCCTTGACGCAAGCCCCATCCGGCCTGCGTTGACCTTCTTCGAAAACTCTGACGAGGTTGTCCAGGTCAGCTTCGACGACTTCAGCGAAGGAAAGGATTTCCTCCGCGGCGTGCCGGTCAAGAAGCTTGAAACTCGCCCAGGTGAAAGCGTAGTTGTCACGACGGTTTATGATCTGCTGATGGCGCAATATGGCGTCTCTCGCGGCCTGGGCGGCCAGTATCCAAAGAGCTACGATGATGAAGACGCGCCCTACACGCCGGCCTGGCAGGAAAAATATACCGGCATGGGACGCGACGTCCTGATCCGCTTTGCCCGGGAGTGGGGGACGACCGCGGAACTCACCAAAGGCAAGTGCATGATCATCATCGGGGCCGGGATCAACCACTGGTACCACAGCAACCTGATGTACCGGGCCGGAATCCATGCCCTGATGTTCTGCGGGTGCGTGGGAGTGAACGGCGGAGGCCTGGCGCACTACGTCGGGCAGGAAAAGCTGGCGCCTGCCGAATCGTGGTCGGCCATCGCCTTTGCGCGCGACTGGATGCCCGCCGTGCGGCTGCAGAACGCACCGAGCTGGCATTACGTCCACACGGACCAGTGGCGCTACGAAAAGAACTTTACGGATTATCACACCGTTCCTGCGAACCAGCCGGAGGGTTCGCTTGCCCAGGGCCACACGATGGACATCCAGGCGCGCGCCGTGCGCAACGGCTGGCTGCCGTTTTATCCGCAATTCAACAGGAATCCTCTGGAGGTGGTGAAAGAGGCGGAAGCGGCCGGAGCTGGATCCCCCCAGGAAGTCACAGCATATGCAACAGAACAGCTAAAGAACGGAAAGTTGAAATTCGCGGTGGAAGACCCGGACGCTCCCGAGAATTGGCCGCGATTGTGGTTCATCTGGCGAGGCAACGCTCTGATGGCGAGCGCCAAAGGCCACGAATATTTCCTGAACCATTATCTCGGTACGCACAACAACGCGATTGCAGAAGACCTCGCCGCGGATTCCGTTCGGGAAGTTACCTGGCATGACAAGGCGCCGCAAGGAAAGATGGACCTCGTCGTCGATCTGAACTTCCGCATGGATACGTCCGCTCTCTACTCGGACATTGTTTTGCCGGCGGCCACCTGGTACGAAAAGGCGGACCTGAATTCCACGGACATGCACAGCTTTATCCATCCGCTCTCCGCCGCGGTGCCGCCGTGCTGGGAATCCAAAAGCGACTGGCAGATTTTCCGCTCCATCGCCCGGAAATTTTCAGAACTTGCCGCGAAGCATTTTCCCGAAAGCGTCCGGGACCTGGTGGCGTCCCCGCTGGCGCACGACACGCCGGCGGAAATCGCCCAGCCGGAACTGAAGGACTGGAAAACCGGCGAGATCGAGGCCATTCCCGGGAAGACGATGCCCAATCTCGCCGTCGTCACGCGCGATTACAGGAACCTTTACAACCAGTTCATCTCCTTTGGCCCGAACGTCCGTGAGAAGGGACTGGGAGCGCACGGCACGCACTATGCTGTTGACGATCTCTATGACGTGACGCTTCACGACCGCCCCGCAGTCCTCTGGGATGGGAAAGAGTTTCCCTCGCTGTTTGAAGACGAGCAGGTCTGTGACATGATCCTGCGCTTTGCCACGGTCACGAACGGCGAACTGGCCTACCGCTCATACAAGAACCTCGAGGCCAGAGTGGGCTTGCCGCTTGCGCGCCTTGCGGAAAAAGGAAGGAGCGTCCGCGCCAGCTACGAAGGCTTGCAGGCACGCCCACAACGCCTACTGAACAGCCCAATGTGGTCAGGCCTCGTGGAAAACGGGCGGGCCTATTCACCCTTCACTTGCAACGTTGAGAACAACGTCCCCTGGCGGACTTTGACCGGCCGGCAGCACTTCTACTTCGACCACCCCCTCTATCTCCAATATGGAGAGCACCTGCCCTGCCACAAACCCAAACCCTCACCTGTAAACTATGCCGACCTGAAGTTCACCTCGGATGCCGGCCGGTCGAAGATGCTGAATTACCTGACGCCGCACGGCAAGTGGCACATTCACAGCACCTATTTTGACCACCACCGCATGCTCACACTCTCCCGCGGGATTGAGCCGCTGTGGATCAACGATAAGGATGCCGCCGAGCTGGACATCCAGGACAACGATTGGGTTGAGGTTTACAACGATCACGGCGTGGTGGTCA
Organism: Acidobacteriota bacterium; assembly: GCA_037379595.1. GTDB lineage: Bacteria > Acidobacteriota > Terriglobia > UBA7540 > UBA7540 > SCRD01. The sequence goes on from JARRJI010000177.1 coordinate 10,628, forward strand.
CACGCGCGGTGGTGACTTCACGAATTCCCCGCGGGATCTCGATGCAATACCACTCGCCCGAACGCACGATCTCCGTTCCGCGTTCGCCCCTGCGAGGCAACCGGCGGGCGGGCGGGCACAACAGCCTGACCCGCACACGTTTGAAGCCCAACCTGATGGCCGGCGGCTACGGCCAGTTTACGTACCACTTCAACTACTGGGGCCCGACGGCTTCCAACCGTGACGCCCATGTGCTGGTGCGCAAACTGCCCGAGCTCAAATGGTAGGAAAGGATTGCTATGGATGTTCGAATGCAAATTGCGATGGTCTTCCACCTGGACAAGTGCATCGGCTGCCACACCTGCAGCATCGCCTGCAAGAACATCTGGACGGACCGCAAAGGCGCCGAGTACATGTGGTGGAACAACGTGGAGACCAAGCCCGGCACCGGCTTCCCGACCCGGTGGGAAGATCAGGAGAACTACCACGGCGGCTGGGAAGTGAAAGACGGGAAGCTGCGGCTGAAATCCACCGGCAAACTGCGGACGGTTTTCAATATTTATCACAACCCCAGCATGCCGACCATGGACGATTATTACGAGCCGTGGACCTATGATTACCAGACTCTGTTCAACGCTCCGGCGGGTGACGACCAGCCCACGGCGCGGCCGCTTTCGATGGTGACGGGAAAACCCATGGACATCGAGGCAGGGCCGAACTGGGACGACGACCTTGGCGGTTCTCCCATCTACGCCGAGCATGATCCGAATCTCCGCGGCCTTACCGCCGACCAGCAGGCGCAGCTTTCCGCCGTGGAGCGCCTGGTTTACTTCTACTTTCCGCGAATTTGCAATCACTGCCTGAACCCTTCCTGCGTGGCGGCCTGCCCTTCGGGAGC
>JARRJI010000178.1:0-7245 GCA_037379595.1 Acidobacteriota bacterium
CTCTGCCCACCGTTATTTCCGTGGGCCTGATCAGGGTCGGATCGGCCTCCACGTGGTCTCTCCAGTTCAGACCGACATTCATAAAGGCCCCCTCGATGAACTCTTCCAGCCTGTGTGTCTCTCCCGTTGCTATAACATAATCACCGGCTTCAGGCTGCTGAAGCATGAGCCACATGGCCTCCACATATTCAGGGGCCCAGCCCCAGTCGCGGGAAATGGAGATATTGCCCAAATGGAGTTTTTCCCTGCTTCCCGCAGCGATCCGGCACGCCGCCGACACGATCTTTTTTGTGACAAACCTCTCGGGACGCAGAGGAGATTCGTGGTTGAAGAGGATTCCGGAGCAGGCAAAGATGCTGTAAGCCTCACGGTAATTTGCCACTTCCCAAAAAGCGGCCGACTTGGCAACGGCATAAGGACTTCTTGGCCGGAAAGGGGTCTTTTCGTCCGCTGCGGCCCCGTCAGTGTCGCCGAAACATTCACTGGAACCGGCGTTATAAAACCTGATGGGCCTTTCCGTAAAGCGGATCGCTTCGAGAAGGTTCAGAGTGCCCACGCTGATGCTTTCAAGTGTTTCGACGGGCTGATGAAAGGAGAGCCCCACGGAGCTCTGCCCCGCAAGATTATACACTTCATCAGGTCTGACCTTCGTAAGGACCTGCAGGACACTTCTGAAATCGTTCACGGCCATGGATTCCACACGGACCTTTTCCCGGATTCCAAGGGTCTTGAGACTATTGAAGGATGACATCTGGGCGTCACGCGAAGTGCCGTGGACCTCGTACCCTTTGGTCAGCAACAGTTCGGCAAGGTACGCCCCGTCCTGCCCCGAAACGCCGCAAATCAATGCCTTCTTATGGGTCACCTTCTTTCAACCTCCGTGTCTCCGTAGTCAAAGCCCTTTTCATCTTTTCCTATCCTTACGTTTACCGCCTCTTATTTCCTCTTTTTGGAAGCAAGTTCATAAGCCTCTATTGTTCTCCTCGTCATCTCTTTCCAGTTGAATAATTTTACCTGCTCAAAGCCTTTTTTCACCAGACTTTCCTTCAGTTCCGTGTCATTCCACAACTGATAAATTCTATCCGCAATATCTTCCGCATTATCCGGATCAAAATATACACCGGCCTCTCCCACTACCTCGGGAATCGATGTCCTGTCAGAACACGCTATTGGCAAACCTACGCTCATCGCCTCGACGAGCGGAATTCCGAATCCTTCAAACAGGGAGGGGAAAACCATGAGAGTCGCCATATTGTAAATCGCCGGCAGGTCGGCAAAAGGAACAACATTAAGAAAACGCACCTGGGATTCGAGCCCAAACCTCTTAACTGACTCAAGCACTCTATCGTGGTTATTCTGCGGAATTCCGGTCATGATCAGCCTCTTCTGAAAGTCATGCTTACTTCTGAGAACGGAAAGAGCCTCCAGAAGTTTGATGTGATTCTTGTGAGGCCACGTGCCCGCCGGATAGAAGACAAACTCATCCGGCAAGGAGTATTTCTCCCTGATCGCGGCCAGTGCATTCGGATCGACGATTTTCCTGAAGTCCTCGGAGCAGCCAGGATAAGTGACCACTATCTTTTCGGCTGGTTCCCCGAATTTCTCTATGATCGCCCGTTTACTCGCCTCTGAGATAGTGATAATTACGTCGGCCCTCCCGGCACTTGATCTATAGAGCGACTTTCGCACTGAAAGAGTCGGCGCGTCAAAGTACTCCGGGCAATACTCGTGCTGGATGTCCGGGATAGTGAGGACTATCGGAGCCTTGATGTCAGAAAAAGAAGGATCGATTATTGAAAATGGGAAGTGAACAACGTCCGGCTGCTTGCGGTTCAGATCTACTATTTTGCCGATGATTCCGGCTGTCTCCACAGGGATGGGCTGATTGGAGAAGAACTTGCCCGCCGCTTCGACTGCCAGCTTTGGCCTGCTGAATAACAGCACCAGTCCCCCGGCGATATACGTATATAACTGCGAAACATAGGCCAATTGAACATTTGATTGCACGTACGGCGCAAGCATCTCCCTCACTTTTCTGTTGTTCACCCAAATAAGATAATTGTGCCCGCTGTCATGCGGCGCAATGCCTTTAATGAGGTTCAGGAAATAAACTTCCATTCCCCCGAGGCTTCCGCTGCTAAGCCCGAGAGCGTTAATTCCGATTTTCACGTTGGTTTTGTTCGAATATACTGGTCTGCCGGGCTTCGACCAGTGAACCCCTCACTGTCGCTTCTTCGCCTCGGCAAAATATAAGATGCGGGTACCAGACTTCAATGCCTCACGTTTTTTCACATTGAAGACATCAGCCAAAGACTTTTCAAAATAGTCGACTTCATAGTCATCATAATTGTCTATTTTATTGAGCAACAATTTCTTCACCATGGGGTCCTCTTTTGTCACGAATTCAATAACCAGAGACGTACCGAGTCCCCCCAGCCAGTCAATGAACTCATCTACAGGAATATTGGCGCTAATGACAATGTGATGAATAAGCGCAAGGCAAAGCGTGAGTTCCGGCTTCCTTCGTTCGGGAAGGGACCGCCGCTCCAAGCCCCTCCATCCCAGATTCGGTGAAGGATCTGCAATATTGCCAACGAGAGGCAAAATGGATTTGTTCCCTTCCTTCTTAAGTTCCTGATAAAGATATTCAACCGCCAACTGATCTGCATCCATAGCAACTACATAATCAGCATTCTCAGAGGCTATGCGGGAAAAAGTGCCGGTATTGCAGCCGAGATCCCATACGAGCCGCCACCTTTTAGATTTCGCAATATCACGAACAAATGACTTTTTTACTTCGAAGTCTGCGTCTGTATAACTATGTTCATTGGAGTAGTGTGACCATTCCGATCTCGATATATTCCATGAAAGTTTATCAACAAGCTTCCGGAGACCCATGACATTTCTTCTAATTATCTCTTTGTCGAAGCCCGCCGAGCTCAGTCCCTTCTTAATATCACTTTTAGTCGCTGCGTATTTGGCCTGGGCCTTCGCCTGCAGATAAACGTGCAGGAACACACCGGGTCGCATTAAGTCGCGCCTTGACATCAGCTTACTGAAGTTTTCCGGGGCTATGCCGTCAATGCATCCTCTCATCCACGGCTGAAATGGCACCCCTTTGTATGACTGCAGCATGAGCGGATACAAAAACATTTGACAGAACTGCCTGTAGCCAATCCAGGGTTCTCCTTTTCTCAGCACCTCGAAAGATGCGATATCTATAAAAACAGGAGAGGCCCCCGTCCACTGCACATTAAAGGCCGAAGAATCCTTGAGTATCATTCCTTCATCAAGCGCCGACTTTATCAAGTCCAGTTGAAGCATAGCGGCTTCCTTCAACATGCCAAAAGTCCACTCGTAAGGATAGGATAGAAAAGGGATCCTTTCATGTTTCAGCACCGCGACCCACTCATCAGCGACCGTTCCGTCCATTCGGGGTACCCACGGATCTACACGGTGCGTACCGATAATGCTGCCCTCTTTCATGAATTGGTCGAAAAAAGAGGTCCCCGTCAAGGCTTCCCATTCCTTCAACGCCTCGGCCCCCAAGCCTCTATATACAGAAGTATTGCCATAAAAAACCCTGGCATTTCTGTCGCGAAAAGAAGCCGAATCTATATTATCCTTACCCGTAATAAACCTCCGCAAGATACCGCCTTATCACTCATTGCCCGTAAATATTCTCACAGCATGAGAGATAACCGACACGCTATATCGTTCTTCTTTGATCCCCTCGGAGAGACGCTACCCTACCCGACGTTTTCTTCCTTCTTGATGCCAAACTTCTCAAGGATCCACTTCCAGCTAACCTTCAGGAAAACGATCAACCCTGCAACACCCCCCAAAAGGAGCTGAAGAATCATGCTGCCGCTTCCGGCATCCAAATAAGCATATGCCGTATCGGCAAATTCACCCGTCAAAACGATCACAAGCAAAATAACTGTCCAATAACTCTTCATGTTAATATCCCCCCTTACTGACTTGTTCTGATTGCCCCAAAGAGCAAGATTTCGCAACATTTATAATTGAAGACCTCCTAGTTTTTACCGAAATCCTCCTTCACCGTTAGTGACTCGAACAGCACCGCCAACGGCCTCTTGTCCTGGCCCACTCTGTTCGGATCAAGGTTCTTCGAAAAATTAAACTCCACGACACTGACCTGTGGTCTGTTAGCATCAGCCTGAAGTGTCACGCTATGTTCTTCCCAGACCCAGGCTTTCGAAAGTACCCATCGTCCCACTTCCCTTCCATCCACTTTAACAGTAATGATCTGTTGGCCGGGAGGAAATGGTGACTTCACGTTAGCTGTTAATTTCACCTGCTTACCAGGAAGAGAAAGAACCACGGATGCAAAATTGTTTAGCGCCCAATTATAGCTCATGCCATCCGCTGCACTTTCACTACCGGTTGACCAACCTGAACGCAAAAAGGGACTTGCCTGATCAGTCCCGAAATCTATTCTTGAAGCTTGATAAGAACTCCCTTGAGGATATACCGTTCTTACAAAATGCCACGAAGCCCTGTCGAATAAACGACCTCTAATAACGTATTCATCCAAGTGGTTGAAATAATCATCACCAGCTCTATTCAATTTATTGTAATAATAAAATACCCTTTCTCTTATTTCATTTTTCTTAACCTCAAATACCGAGCGACCCCTGACATTCTCACCTAAATGTAAAACGGAATTAATCGTAGCCGGAAGATCCGTCAACATGGTCTCGGCGTCCGATATCCTGAGCGTCCCTTCACTGTGAGGAGGTTTAACAGCCAGTAATGGGTTACTCGCACAGGCCACCTTAGCGAATTGTTCATAGTTGGCGAAGTCTCCACCCAAATCAGCCCTGTTCACATCGTGAAACTGGAATTGTTTCAAAGAGTCACGGATCTTCCAGTAACCATGGTCAGCCTGAAGTATGATTAATGAGGAATCATAAATTTTCAAATCCTTCAGTTTCTGTATGAATTCCATCACATGATCAAAGCTATATTTGTCCTGCACACGAATGTTATCCCAAGTCCACGGTAAAACCTTCCCTGCATATTTTCCGTCTTTATTCAATACAGCCGGATAATGTGTCGTATTCAGATGAATAAATTTGTAGACCGGCTTATCTCCTTTAACGTACATATTATCAATCATATCCTGCAGAAATTCTTCATGTGCAAAATGACGCTGCGCCTCGTAAGTCGTCACATCCTTCATGACGATAGCCAAAACAGGGAAAGCCAAGACCCCGGTCCTAAAGGCTTTCGATAGAAAGAGGGGCAGGCATCTATAGAGAACCAGCCTGCTCATTTGTTTCACAGTTGATTTTTTAAACTGGCTTATCGTCGCTCTGTAAGGCACAGGGACATAATACCAAGTAGAATGTTTGCCCCTTCTATACCACCCCAGCGACGCCGCTAAATCAACCGCGTATCCTTTGTCAAACAAGATATTGGGAATGGTGGCCCCTTTATAGACAGAGTTTACGAAGGTTCTTATTGGAACGTCATTCTTATAGACTTCTCCACTCAGCAGAGCGGGCATACTCATCACCGTCGTGGGAAAAGAACCAGAGGTTTCCTGAAAGAAAGTGAAACCTTTAAGTGCTTTGTAATAATGATCGGCATCGGTATCAATGATCTCTTTAAAAATTCCGGCCTGTAGTTCGTCCAAAATTATGTGAATAACGTTCTGCTCTGACGAAAAAGCATAGAGCTCTTGCGGCGGCTGGTGAACCGCCGCTTTTTCCTTCCATATTTCCGTCTTTTGCAAACTGACAATACCCAGGAAAAATAATTGAAGAACTAAGAGTATAAGACAGGCGAAGCCCGCTATCCTGTATGCCCGTTTATAAAATACCCAGCCAACAACCAACAGAGACAACCATATTGCGCCGTCCAACCAGCCCCGCCAGGCATGTTGACTCCAGTCAATATTACCCTTTCCTACTACGCCGTAATCCCAGACTATTACATTCCCCTGTAACCATATCAAAACGGCCAAGGCAAAAAGTACCGCAATATAGCGTTTATATTTATCTTCGTTTAAGAGCGTGCCAATGCAGTTAAGAAAGAATACGATCACCAGGGCGGGCAAAACATAGAGGACCAGCATGGCAGAAAGTGAAACTGCAAATTCATCTGCGTTACCCCGGTATATCGAGAAGGGAATAAAAAGAAAAACATTACCAACTATCAGTAAGCTTACAGGTAAGTCGTGGAATAATCTACGAATTTTGCTGAAAAACACTATTTAAGTCCATCCCCTGATTTCTTAAACAATTTTTCCCGGATAGGTTAAGAGGACAGCCCCCCGAGATCAATTATAAACATTTATTCTATCGAATGGCAAGTCTTCAGTGCCTGACCTCTTAAGTCCCAAATGTTCTATCCCCATTATGTCCTCCCCTCAACAGAAGGTCATCCATGAATATTCATTCCTAAACATGAAATGATAGATGAAAGACCTCACTGCTTTATTGCATTATCCAAAAGGCGCCGCCGCGGTCACCTCTCGCTTTGAAATATCATGTCATTACTTTTTTAGGTTTCATTCTTAGAATATGTAAAGGTTCATAAATGTATTTATGATAAAGATACTTCTTCCTGCTGAAAGACCCTGCGGCCTGATTAAACGCTCTGATATGGTCGTCCGCCATCTTCTTTACGGAAAACTTCTGAGCCTGGACTTTGCCAAGACCAATGAACTCTTGCCTCAATTGCTCGTCATTCCACAGCTTCACAATCTTATCCGCGATATCACGAGGATCGGTGGGGTCAAACACGAGTGCCGCATCTCCAACGACCTCCGGCAGGCTGGTCGTATTCGAGCAGATTACCGGACATCCGGAAGCCATCGCCTCGACAGGCGGCATGCCGAAACCTTCAAACAAAGAGGGAAAGCATAGCATTTCGGCGTGTTTGTAAAGATATTTCATTTCTTCCAAAGTTACATAGCCAATGCTCCTCGCCTGACCCGAGAGCACGTATTCCTTGATTTTTTCGTTCAACTGATAGCCTTTTTCATAATCGAAACCCGTAAAGAGGCAGGGCACCTCTATCCCCGACTCTTTCTTGATGATCAGCAGTGCCTTCAGGAGGTTATCGTGGTTCTTGTGAAACCAGCGGTTGGCAGGATAGAACACGTACCGGTCGGGCAAAGTGGCGTTCGGCTTTCTACCTTCGTCTGTCTCATCATAGTAAAGGTCATTGCCGGCCAGGTAGGCGACATGAATCTTCTGGGGAGAAATATTATAG
>JARRJI010000179.1:0-10073 GCA_037379595.1 Acidobacteriota bacterium
TACGACACCGTGAGGACGATTGCCAGGAAAGTACCGCGGACCGCACAACCGGCGGTCCGCGCTACCCGCTTGGACACAGCGATACAATACGACACCGTGAGGACGATTGCCAGGAAAGAACCGCGGACCGCACAACCGGCGGTCCTCGCTACCCGCTTGGACACGGCGATACAATACGACACCGTGAGGATGATTGCCAGGAAAGAACCGCGGACCGCAAACCCGGCGGTCCTCGCTACCCGATTGGACACAGCGATACAATACGACACCGTGAGGACGATTGCCAGGAAAGTACCGCGGACCGCACAACCGGCGGTCCTCGCTACCCGCTTTTTGATAAGGCGTTGCAACAAAAAATAATGGCCGCGACATTGACGTTGACAGAGGCCGGTGACGGGCGTTCAAATGAAGAGCCCCAGAGCGATGCGCTGGGCGCACAACTCTGCGCTGCGCCGCCCGCCCGGCCCGGTTTGACATGCCCATTCCTCTGGAAGGACGGAGGGGACGGTGATATCCTCTTATTATCAGGATTGGGGCAGTTCTCCAAAGGCAGAGGAGGGCCTCTCTGATGCTCGGCCTCACGTGTAGCAATCGCTTGTCCTCAGTTACGCTCTCGTCAGTGATATTCGCGATGTGTTTGGCAGTCTTGCCCGCGGCTGCTCAGGGCCCTTCCGTCGGCAACCTTCGACAGGCCCCATGGATGCCAATGAGTGCCTGGAGAATTCGCAGCCCCGGGAACTTGTGGGTGGTTGCGGGAAGAGTGGTAACGCTGGGAGGGGATGTGATCCGGGACGCTCGTGTACAAGTGAATCCACTTGGGCCCGAGGAAGTAAGGTTTTTTCACACCGATCCTTCGGGTGACTTCGAGACTTTCTATTTTCCGACGACTGAGCGGTTCAGGACCTTTAAGGTGGAGCTGACCGTTTCGAAAAAGGGTTTCCAGACGGCGCACGAATTGATTGATTTAGGAGATTTTCAAAAGCCGGTTCGGCTCCCCATAACGCTCTTGCCGGAGGAGCAGGATTCCAGACTGCTTTCGCGGCAGGACTTGGTTTCTCACCTACTGCCTGAACTTCAATCGCTCGGCCCCGGCAACGGCATCTCGGCCAAGAGCCAAAAGGAGTATGCGAAGGGTGTCCAGGAGTTTGCTGGCAAGGGGCGGCCCGATCGCTCGCTGCGGTATTTTTCCGACGTGGTGAAGCACAATGCCGCGTGCGCAAAGTGCCGGACCATGCTGGCGCTTGCCGAACTCGATTCAGGAAATTGGGACGGTGCCGCCCGGGACGCCAATTCGGCCCTCGCGTTGACCTTGAAGGATCCACGGACCGGAAGCCCAGAGGCGATGCTGCTTGCCGGAGTGATGGAAAGCTGGATGCACAATCCCCAGGCTGCGACAGATTTCCTTGTCAGGGCGAACAACCTTGATCCGAAGGATGCACTCGTTCTGCAAGAGATCGGCCGGGCGCAGTTGCAGCTTCACAAATATGAGATAGCCGACTCCTACCTTTCACGAGCCCTGGTGGCCGGCGCCGGCCCGGAAGCGCGCCTCCTGCGGGTTAAGGCTTTGCTCGGGGAAAACAACCTCGGTGAGGCCAATACGGAAATGAATCGTTATCTCAATGGAAGAGAAGCGAAAACGATGCCGCTCTGGGGTCGTGAGATTTGGGCAGCGGTCCAAAATCGCAAGAAGATTGATGCCCTTTACGCCGGGTCTGGAAAGGGAAAGTCGAGAAAGAGCGACATCGCAACCGTTGACTATCTTCATTATTCCGCCCGACAGCTCAAGGGCCTTGAGGCCGCGAAGGACCAGAGCGAGCTGGAACCCATCCTGACCGCAGTCGGAAAGAATGTCGCCGCGCTATTCCGGAATTTCCAGAACACGACCTCACTGGAGAAGGTTCACCTGGAAAAACTTCACCATGGCAAAACGGCGGAATCAAGGAATGAGAAATTTCGTTATCTTTGCCTGATGCCTTCCGACCCTGGCGTACCCGGGTTTGACGAATACCGAAAGAACATCGATGTAGATAATAGAAAGCCGGGCTCCCTGGAAAGTGGCTATATGCTGACTTCCGGTTTCGTGTCAGCCGCGCTGATCTTCCACCCGGCTTATCAGTCTCAGTCAACTTTCCGTTACCTGGGCCGCCAGATGATGGACGGCCGCGAGACTTACGTGATAGCCTTCGCGCAGCTTCCGCAGAAGGCAGAGTTGTTCGGAGAGTTCAGGTCCGGCGATAAGCCAGCGCCCACTTTCGAACAAGGCCTGGCCTGGATTGATGTTCAAAATGACAAGATCGTCCGCCTGCGCACAGATCTCTTGAAACCGTTACCCGAGGTCCGGCTGACGGAAGAGACCACTCAAATTGATTATCAGGAAGTCCATTTCAAGCAACTTGCTCAGGGATTTTGGCTTCCCAAGGATGTTACCGTGACTGTGCGCTGGAAGGGCAAAACGCTTCGCAATCTACATCACTACTCAAACTTCAAGATTTTCAACGTTGCGCACGCCGAAAAAATCAAAACACCTGAACCAGCGAAGGTGAGGCCCAAAGTCCTTGCTGATTCCCAAGGCCGCCACAAATAGGCTCGCACGGGACTGGCGCAGAGGCAGTTCCTGTCTCTGCGATCCGAAGGGACTCGTCTGGAAGAACCGTAAGGCGCATAGGACGGGGCCATGCCGCATCGCAGGCTCCCATACATTCCGGGCCAGCGGGTAGATTCTCTCTTGAAAATCACAGCACCGGTTTTGCGTCGTGGGCTTTTTTGCAGATCACAACCGGCGAACCCACGGCATTGAAGGCGATGCCGTGGCTTGTCAGCCGGGCATTCCACACGCAGCGGGCGGAGATGACCTTCGGTTCTGCTGTGCGCGATGGAGCGGCTAGCGGCGCGATTTGGCCGGAGGCGCGACGGTCGAGTGCACGTTGACATGGAACTTCTGGTAGGCGCTGTAGCGGTCGGTCCGATCCATGTTGAAGCCGAAAAAGAGCAGGGCGCGGACGCTGATGCGGAAGGAAATGTAGGTGGGCAGCCAGACCTGCCGGTCCACAAGCGTCTGCACAAACCGAAGCGCTGAGCCTTTGTGCACAGAGGCGACCAGGCCGCCGCCGACCTTAACGTTTTTCGCAAGATGGGCGTCAAGCTGCACCACTTCGTGCGCCTTTTCGTCAATCCAGATAGTGCCGGCCAGCGCCTGCACCAGTTTTTCCATTCGGCTTCTGGGCTTGTAGTCCGGGTTGCGAGCAAAATCGAAGACGATGAGTTCCTCACCCGCGCGGCTTTCCCGGCGAGGATGGTTGAACCGGTCGGCGCGAAGAAAGTCCTGGATGGTGATGGCCGTGCGCTGCTTTTGCTTCGCGGCCTTCCCGCTGGTGCCGCCCGGTTTCTTTTCGTACTTTTTCATTTCCCTGGCGACGCGCTTATCCTCTTTTTTCTGGGCGTGGGCGCTGAGCGGCCGTCCGTTCTTTTCAATCAGGCGATCCACCTCCAGCGGTCCGAAGAATGACACCTGGTAGACGTACGTTTCCGTCTTCTTTACACGGCCGTGCTTGTCGAGTTTCCGCACGGTGCGCGCGTCTGTCCAGGAGTAATTCTCCCGGAGGCGATCAACCCGGTCCTGATTGGCCAGGACTTGCTTCATGAGCGAGGCAATGGAAGGGATGGGCCGCGAGTTTTGCGAAGACGACTGCGCGCGCACCGCACAGGAAACGGCGAGAACAACGGCAGCCGCGGCGAAAAAAGTCTTCCTGCACCCCATGCCGCGATTATAGTCCCGATTCGGCGTGTTGTAGCAGGTAGCGCAAGGTGGGGCAGAGTTGTTCTGGAACTCTGCGGCATTTGATCTTAAGCAAAAGAACCGCGAAGCAATGCGCTCGACACACACAACTCTTCGCCTGCTTGTGGTTGTCCGTGGCTGCGTCCTGTGTGAAAAGGCTACGACAGATAGAGATCGTGCGTGGCTGCCGGATGCGGTTCTCGTTTTGGAAGCGAGCGAAGAACGCCAGAGTTTGGAAAACAGGAAACCCTGCGCTGCCTTGCCGTCCGGTGGTACACTCCATCCCGGGGATCATCGAGATTGGAACATCCTTTGAACTTGAGCCGTCGACCTGGGAGGCGTAACCCAGGTCCGGCAGGGGATTCATGAAAGGAGGCTGGAGAAATGATGAAGGGACGGCACTTGTATCTCTTGGCTGCACTGTTCGGGATTATCGTGGCGGTGGGGCTTCTGAACCCGCTTCCCGTGGCAGCCCGGGACCAGATTCTGCCGCTCAAGATTAAGGTGGGCGAGAAGGCTCCGGATTTCGCACTGCCATCGGCGGACGGCCAGACCGTCAGGCTTTCGGACTTCGCCGGTCAAAATGTTCTGATTGACTTTTACCGGGGCTACTGGTGACCGTACTGCGTGGGCGAACTCGGGCAGTTCGTCAAACACTACGCTGAATTCAAGGAGCTCGACGTTCAGGTTCTGGGCATCAGCGTGGACCCTCCGGACAGAGGGAAGTGGCTCAAGGAAAAACTGAATGCTCCGTTCCCCATCCTTTCAGATTCAGAGCAAACGGCCCAGAATCTCTACGGGACCCGCTCGCCGGAATACCGTAACCGCGAGGGAGTCAGCATCAATACGCCAACACTCGTCCTGATCGACAAGACCGGCACGGTCCGCTGGATTCATCAGGCCGAAAACTACCGCGTCCGTAACCCGGTTGAAGCGGATCTTGCTGAGGCGCGAAAACTGAAATAGCGGCTGGCCCAGAGCCCAGGCGTTTCAGGCTCGGACGACCGCACACATCGCAAACAGCGCGACGTGTGCGCCACCCACGAAAAGCCGCGGAGTTTCAAGAATCGGACACCGTGCGCTGCCTTGCTTATTCCGCCTCACCGGTGGCCCTGGCCATCAGGCTTTTTCGGTTGCTTCCGTGGAGACCGCGCAAGGCAGCGCAGCCGGGGTGCCAACGGGACGAAAAGCTGCGGCATTTGAACGCCATCGCAGGTATAGTACTATGCGCAAAAAGCGAGCAGGGAAGAGGAGGGCAAAACAAATGACAAGTTCAATCAGCCGGCGTGAATTTCTGGGAGCTGCGGCCGCGGCCACCCTGGCTTCAGGCACTGCCGCCGCATCAGCCGCGCCGCAGCCGACTCCGACGCATTGGCCGGGGGACCGCAGCGCCGCCGTCAGCCTGACGTTTGACGATGCGATGCAGACGCACCTTGACATTGCGGGTCCCATCCTGAAGAAGCACGGCCTCAACGGCACATTCTTTGCGATTACCGGCCGGTCCAGCACATGGCTCTAGCGCCCTGAGGACTGGAAGGGGATGGCGTCGGAGGGAAATGAAATCGGGAGCCACACGGTGCACCATCCCTGCATGCTGAAGGCGATCAAACCCCATTCGCAGGACTACACGCCGGAAATGATGCTGAAGGAGATGCGGGACAGTTCCGAATCCATCATTGCGCGACTGGGCGTCCGGCGCGGCCTGACGTTTGCCTACCCGTGCGGCGACATGACTTTTGGCCGCCAGGCCGATCTGGCCCGCAATCAGGCGCGCTACCTGGACTATGTGTCGCAATACTATTTTGCCGCGCGGGGCTACAACAGCTGGGCCCCCGTCGTCGCCGAAGACGTGAACCCGCTCACCGTGCCGGTGCTCGGCTGGACAGTTGGAAAGGATTTTCCCAGCCTTCTGGCCACGCTGGAGCCGGTGAGGCAGGGCCACAACTGGGGAGTCTTCGTTTTTCACGGTGTCGGCGGCCAGTGGCTTTCCGTGACGAAGGAAACGTTTGACGAACTGGCCGGCTTTCTGGCGCGACACAGCGAGATCTGGACGGCTACGTTCGGGGACGTCGTCCGCTATATTCAGGAGACCAGGGCGCTCAAGGTCCAGGCGGGTGAATCCACGGATCAACGTTTCGGCTTTGCGCTCACCTGGCCACTGGACGCCAGCATCTACGATCTGCCTGTCACGCTGAAATGGAAACTGCCTTCGCCGTGGAATTCGTGCTCCGCAAAAGCGGATGGGCGGCTGCTGAACTGCTCCATAACGGGGAAAGCCGGAGCAAAAGCCGCCCTCGTAGACGTTCCCCCACAAACAAAGGCCGGTCAGTTCGTTAAAAAGTAATCACCGTTCGATGGCGGGCCTGAGCAAGGTAGCGCAGAGTTGTTTTGTAACTCTGCGGCTTTTGATTTTTGAGAAAAGAACCGCAGGGTGGTAATGCGCTGAACGCGCACAACTCCTCGCTACCCACTGCGGAAAGAACCGCGGACCTCAGAGTCGGAGGACCGCACTACGGGCCTTTGGCAATCCTTAAGGGAGGAATCATGAACTGGCCATTCAGTTCGACCCTGGTTCTAATTTGCGCTGCCGCCTTTAGTACGAGCGCCCCCTGCGCCCGGCAGTCAAAAAGCGTCAGGTTGCAGGAACTGGTGTCTGAGTTGAAAAACGCGAGCACAAGCGACGAGAGTGCAGCACGATTAGAGAAGCTCGTCAAGGCGAACCCGTCACTGCGTGGGCCGCTGGCCAGGCAGCTCAGACCGGTCATCGCAGGCGGTCCAAGGACTGGAAGGGCTTGGACGAACGCGCTAATGCTCGCGGGAAAACTGAAAATGGGCGGACTCGCTCCGGAAATTGCTGCTTATGTCAGTCACACGGGGACGTATCTTATAGGAGCACTTAGCCAGCAGTACCCCGCAGGAGCAGCGCTGAAGGAAATTGGGGACCCTGCTGTCCCTGCCCTAATGCATGTGGCGGAAAAGGGGGATCCGGCTCAAAGGGATATGGCCCCCATGATCATCTCTTGGATTGGAACCCCGGCTGCGCGGCGTGCCCTCCGTGTCCTGCTCAGGCGTGAGGTCAGCCCAGGGCGAAGAAACAAGATCGAAGGCCTCATCAGGGCAATGCAGGGGAAACCCTGATACAGCGGCTAGCCACGCCATCGGTTTGGCACGCAGGCCTTCTGCAGACTACAGCCGACGAACCCACGGCATTGAAGGCGATGCCGTGGCTACCAGCTCCGGTTTGGAGGTTCGCGGTTCGTCTTGCCGTCGTGCCTTGCACAAAACTGAAAACCCGCAGACCGCTACCACGGCGGTCTGCGCTACCCTCTGCCGGAGGGGGAGGCCTGGATTTTATTGGGATGTGTGGAACCTCTATGCCGGATAACCGCACACATCGCACACAGCGCGATGTATGCGCCACCCGTCGGTTCCGATAGCCCTGCAGCTTACACACCCGCTCATTTCGAGTGCCGTAGTTGGGGAAAGCCGGAGGAGGCAACTGGGCCCAGGCCTCTTCAATCGGCGTGATGATGCGCCACTCGGCTTCGACCTCGTCTCTGCGAGTGAAGAGGGTTGCGTCTCCCAGCATCGAGTCGAGCAGAAGGGTTTCATAAGCCGGAGGGCCTTTGGAAGCGAACACCGACTGGTAGGAAAAGGTCGCGTCCACGGTAAAAGAGCGCATCTGGGTTCCAGGCCGCTTGGCATCAAAGGCAATGGTGATACCCTCGTCGGGCTGGATGTGCAGCGCGATGACGTTCGGCCCAAGCTGCTCAGAAGGCACGCTCGCGAACAGCGCCTGCGGGGTGCGCTTCAGGTGAACGCGGATCTCGGAAAGACGCCGCTTCAGGCGCTTGCCCGTGCGGATGTAGAAAGGAACGCCGGCCCAGCGCCAGTTGTCGATGTAAAGCTTGAGGGCCGCATACGTTTCCGTTGTTGAGCCAGGATTGACGTTCTGCTCCTGCTGATAACCCGCAACGTTCTTGCCGCCGATCATTCCGGGCCCGTATTGCCCACGCACGGTTTGCTTTGCCACCTGATCCACGGTCATAGGGCGGATGGACCGCAACAACTGTATCTTCTGTTCGCGAACCGAATCCGCGTCAAAAGCGATGGGCGGCTCCATGGCCGTCAGCGCCAGCAACTGTAATAAATGGTTGGCAACCATGTCGCGCAATGCCCCGGTTTCTTCATAGAAGCCGGCCCGGCTCTCTACGCCCACGGTTTCAGCAGCCGTGATCTCAACGTAATCGACATAATTCCGGTTCCAGACGGGCTCAAACAAAGAGTTGCCGAAGCGGAAGACTAAAATGTTCTGGACGGTCTCTTTCCCAAGGTAGTGATCGATGCGGTAAACGTCCTTTTCGTCAAATACCTTGCTGACCACGTTATTCAATTCGCGGGCAGAATCCAGATCATGTCCGAACGGTTTTTCCAAGACGATGCGCGTCCAGCCCGCCTGATTGTGATTGAGTCCAGCCTGCGCCAGCCCTGTAATGATGGGTTCTGCCACCGAGGCAGGAGTGGAAACGTAGAAGAGCCGATTCGGACTGGAACCGGCCTGCTGCATCTGATCGAGATGGGATCGTAGGCGGCCATAGAACTGGTCGTCGTTGATATCGCCTATAAAGTAGTGCAGGCGATTCTGGAATTCCTCCCAGCCCGGTTTCGAAAAATGGTGAACGTCACCGGAGTTGGCAACGCTTTCCCGCAACCTGGCGCGGAAGTCCTCCGATGACATCCGGGTGCGCCCCACGCCCAGGACCTCAAAGCTGGGATGCACACAACCCGCACAGGCAAGGTTGCAAAGGCTTGGAATTAATTTGCGGCGCGTGAGATCTCCCGACGCCCCGAAGATGATCAATAAGCATGAATCGCCGATTGGCAGGTCCTCACGCGAGAACTTTTGCCGCGGTTTTACATCAAGAGTAGGAACCAATAAATGCCCCCTTAACTGAATTACTTAATATATTTAGATGCAGCAAGGGAAAAAGAGGTCCACCAACGGCATATTCATTGGATTTTGTGGCTTTTTGCCTTGTCAATGGGTCCGCGGGGCGATATGCAGGCGGGCATGTCGCCTCTGCGCCGGTTGGTGTTGTCAGATCGTTTTTTGCCTCGTGCCGATGCGGCGGGTGGCGCGTCACGCCTGCGGTCTGGCTGCCCGCGGTTCGTCTCACCGTTGCGCCTTGCACAAAACAGAAAAGCCCCAGAGTTTCAAAACCGGAAATCCTGCTCTACCTTGCTGAAGCGCAAAAATGGTAGGGTTGTAATCAACCCAGAGACGGAGGTTTCACGATGCGGATTGAACAATGGGAACTGTTCAAGAAAGTTGCGAAATCAGGACAGGCTGACCGCGTGCCCTGTTCCCTCATCTTCGATAGCCCCTGGATGCCGGGGTACCTGGGCATCAGTCATGTGGACTACTACTTTGACCCGGAGGTGTGGTTCAATTCAAACCTCAAGATCCTGAAAGACTTTCCGGACGTCATTGTATTTCCTTCCTGGTGGGCGGAATATGGCATGGCCATCGAACCCTCCGCGCTGGGCTGCCGGATTCACTTTGCGGAGAATCAGCCTCCTTCCCAGATCCCGAACCTGCTCCGGCTGGAAGACCTGGACGAGTTTCAGCCGGTCGATGTGGTGGCCGACGGCCTGATGTGTGCCGCACTCCACCGGTACCGGACGCTAAAAAAGCGCATTCATGAAGCGGGCTATACCATCCCCGTCGTGACGGCCCGCGGTCCTCTTTGCACCGCTTCGTTTATGCGGGGCGTGACGACGTTCATGATGGACCTGATCGACAACCCGGACGGGGTACACGAGCTGCTCGCTTACATCACCGACGCTACGATCCGATGGCTTAAAGCTCAGGCAGAAGCTATCGGCGACAGCGTTGAAGGCGTGTTCATTCTCGATGACATTCCGGGCTTTCTTTCGCGCCAGCATTACCTGGAGTTTGCCCATCCCTACCTCAAACAGATTTTTGACGCCTTCCCCAAAGACTGGGTGAAGGTTTACCACAACGACGCCAGTATCGGACCCTTCCTGGAAGATCTGGCCGACGTGGGCTTCGACGTCCTGAACTGGACCTTCAAGATTGAACCCGAGGAGGTACGGAAAAGGACGAACGGAAAGATTCGTCTGATGGGCAACGTCCCACCGTTGGACATCGGAGTGCGCGGCTCTCCCCAGGACGTGAAGACGGCGACGCTCAATCTGCTCCGCAGGGTTGGCAGGGAAGGGACCATCCTTTCGTTGGGCGGAGGGGTCAGCACCGGGATGCCGGGAGCCAATATCG
>JARRJI010000180.1:0-19707 GCA_037379595.1 Acidobacteriota bacterium
CCTCGGCCGCAACGATGTTCATGCCCCAGGCCGTCAGGGCCCCGGTTAAAGAAGCAAAAAGTCGCGGGCGGTCCCGGGTGATGACCATGAGTTCCCAGTGATGGTCGCGACTTTTGAGGACGGTCTGGACAGGGTTCGCGGCAAGTTGCTCCGCCATGTGATAGTGCGTCTCGATTTCTTCCGTGGTGTGGATGCGAAGGTAACGCTTCGGGAAGCCTTCGAGGAATTTGCGGGCTGTTTCCGGCACCCGGCCGGCTGAGTCAGCGGGAGCGCCGTTGCTCCCGGCTGGGGTCATTTCCTCCGCTCGCAGAATCCGGTCACTGTCCAGGCTGCGAGCAAGCGCGTTTGAGGTGGCGGCGTAGAGCGTCCACAGGATTTCAGCCTTCCACGGAGTCAGCGCTTCGGGATTAACCGAACTGATATCTGCGTAGGTGAGGAGGCAGAGCATTTTGAGGCGATTGGGAGATCCAACGACCTCCTGTAGATGGCGGACCGTGGCCGGGTCAAAGATGTCCCGCCGCTGAAACGCGGTCGACATTTCAAGATGGTTGCGGATCAGGAAGCGGATGGTCTGGCGGTCTTCCTTCTTCACCCGCAGGCGGTCAAAAATCTGCTCTACGGCCTCGAGACTTCCGTCGATATGGTGCTCGACCGGCATGCCCTTGCCGACGTCGTGGAACAGCAGGGAAAAGATCAGCAGCGACACGTCTTCCAGTTCCGAGAGGATTTCACCGAACTTCTGGTCCCACTCGCCGTCGGCGTTTCTCAAATCGAGAAGATTCTGGATGGTCAGCAGGGAGTGCTCGTCGACGGTGTAGCGATGATAGAAATCCCTGATTACGAGGGCGTCGATGGCTCGAAACTCCGGGAAAAACTCCTCCAGCCATCCCAGCCGGTGCATCGTCCGGAGCGCATCGATGGCATGGGGCAGATTGAGAATCCGGCAAAAGTGCTGCCAGAAATCCGGGTAATCCTGGCGGCCCAGGCCGCCGGCCAGCGCCTGCTTGGCCCATCTTTCGGCATCAGGGCTCAGGTCCAGCCCGTGGCGCCCGACAAATTCAAACAGCCTCATCAGATATCCGAGATCGCGCGCTTCGACAGGCAGCCGGAGAAAGACTCTTCCCCGGACCGCCGAAAAGTCGAGGTTTGAAACGCGCGAGCGCCAGTCCCGGTAGAGGTTGTAGAGAGCCAGCCGCCCGGGCTGGACTTCCTCGATGATCTCGCCGGCCAGGCGATTGACCGTGCGAGCATGGCGGAAATACGCGCGCATCCAATCGGCCGGGTTGGTCCCCTGGCCGAAGCTGACCCCGATGCCCTTGCCGGCGGCCTTCTCCTGCAACTCGTAGCTCAGCCGGTTGTCGTCGCGCTCCTGGTGGTAATGCAGAAAACACCGTGTCGCTGCCAGGAACTGAAACGCCTTGCCGGCCGCATCCTGGTGGCGTGGAGCGAAGAGATCATCAGCAGATTTCCACTTCCCGTTCAAATCCATTTCGGAAATGATCGAGAGCCAACGGGCAACATGAAAATCGCGGAAGCCTCCGGGCACTTCCTTGACATTGGGCTCCAGGTGAAAAATCGTGTTTGAAAACTTGCGATGGCGGAGGCGGGTCATCTCAATCAGATCGCCCAGCAGGGTCTTTCCCTCTTTGCCGAGGAGCCGCGGGAGGTTGGCATCGCGAAGGCTTGAGAAAAGAGTGGCCGAGCCCGCAACATAGCGGAGATCGACCATCGCGACGTTGAATTCCAGGTTGTCGCGGTGCAGCACGCTGCAGTCGTCGAGCGTCCGGCAGGTTTGCGAGGCGCGCAGCCCCAGGTCCCACAGCGACCGAACAAATTCGCCGATGGGCTCGCGGTATTGCGCCAGCGTCGAACTCTTGCTGGACATAAAGAGCAGGTCGATGTCGGAATGCGGGAAGAGTTCCTGCCGGCCATATCCGCCCAGCGCAACAACGCACAGGTCGTCCAGCTTCTGAAAGCGGCTGAAAATACGCGCCTGGTAAAGCTCCTGGTTGACCCGATCGACCGCCTGGGAGCGCGCAAGAACAGCCGCCTGGCCATCGCCGGATGCTTCAAAGGCGCTGCGGATCCGCTCGAACTCTCGACTACAAAACTCGGCCAACGTCACTTTCAGAGGAGAGGATAACATCCCATTAGATTATAAAAGTCCGAGTGCATCGGGCCAATTAAATCGGCTTATAGAAGTGCGCGTCCTGGAGGGTTGCAGAAAGCGAAACTGGAAATCCGGCCACGCCGGATTAGTTCAACGCCAGCTCAGTTTGATTCAAGCCAGGCTTTTTGACTTCGGCCAGGGCGGTGTCTGCGGCTGAAAGAAGCTCGTGGGCCTGATGGTTTTCGCAGGCGGTTGCGATTCCTATGCTGATGGAGATCTGGAATTCGCCTTCGAAGGTTTTGATGGTCTCCTGGTTGACCCGTGATTTGATTCTCTCGGCCTGGCTCATGGCCCCGTTGCGGTCACAAGCGGGCGAAACAATGACAAACTGGCCTCCGCCGTAACGCCCCATTGAGTCGTAGAGCCGGATCGAACCGCGAATCCTTCGGGCCGTTTCGCGCAGGACCGCGTCCCCGGCGAGGTGGCCGTGCTCGTGATTGATCTGCTTGAGATGATCGATGTCGGCCATCAGCACCGAGAGGCCAGTGTCCTGGCGCCGCGAGCGGTGGAGTTCCCGGTGAAGGATTTCAAGAATGGACGACCGGTTCCACAATCCAGTAAGCGGATCGTGGGTGGTTTCAACCTTGAGAGCGTCGCGGGCCGCCTGGAGCTGGTCTTCGAGCTCAACGATGCGCCTTGCCGCGCGCAGCCGGGCCTTCAGTTCCTGCGCGCCGTAGGGCTTTGGAAGGTAGTCATCCGCGCCGGCTTTGAACCCGCCGTTGAAATCCTCAGCGGCCTGTTTCGCCGTCAGCAGAAGCACGTACGTGGGCACCAGGGTTTCCTGTTGCCTGATCCGCTGGCACAGCTGGACCCCATCCATCCCCGGCATCATCCAGTCCAGGATGGCGATTCTGGGGCGCGTGGCGTTTTGCAATGCACTCCAGGCTTCTTCGCCATCGGAGGCAACGGTGACCTCGTAGCCCCATTTATTCAGCAGAATTTCCAGCAGGCGGCGGCTGACGGGCTCGTCATCAGCAATCAGAACGTTCACCCAGCCACCTCGCTTTCCGCGGTTTCAATCTCCGCCAGCACGCGCCCAACTTCGTTTTCAAGATTGCGGAAGACATCCCCCGTGGGTTCCAGGTCACCGTCGCGGGCCAGGGTTTCCAGCCGCGAGGCCGCCTGAACAGCCTCGTCGGCCCCGAAATTGCTCAGCGATCCCTTCAGCTTGTGCGCCCTTCGCTCGATGCCTGTAGCGTCCTTACTTTCGACAGAAGTTCGAAGCTCGTCAAGGGCTGCCGGCGCTTCGCAGGCAAACAGCTTGAGGAGATCGCGGAAGAGCTCGGAATCGCCCTCAACCCTCGCCAGGCCGCGCTTCCAGTCGATAGCGGAACTGGCGATCTTCTCTGGCCCAGGCTCGGCGCGGGGGTCGCGGGGAACAGGGAGCGCTTCCTCAATGGCGCTGACCAGCAGGCGGGCTTCAACCGGCTTGGCGATGTAGCCGTCCATGCCCGAAGCCAGGAAGCGCGCGCGGTCACCCTTCATCGCGTGCGCGGTCATGGCGATAATCGGCAAATGCGTTGACGTTCCGATTTCCATGGCCCGGATTGCGGCTGTGGCCTCCGTGCCGTTCATAACCGGCATCTGCACGTCCATCAGGATGACGTCAAAGCCCCCGTGGCCGGAGGCCCGGACTGCCGCGACAGCTTCACGTCCGTTCTGGACGGTTGTTACCTGATAACCGGCCTTTTCCAACAGGCGTTCAGCAAGCTGGCGATTGACGAGGTCATCTTCGGCCAACAGGACCCGGAGGTTCCGGCGCTGCTCGAGAAGGGCATGCCGGGTAATCAGTTCAGCATCTTTCGCGCTTTTTCGGTCTGGCGCGAGAGCCATGAAAATGGCCTGCAACAGGTCGCGCTCCCTGATGGGCTTGTGAAGGTAAGCTGCGATGCCCAGTTCGCGGCACCGCGCGGCATCGCCGCGACGGCCGGCGGAGGTCAGCATCATGATGGTGGCTCCGGCGAGAGTGGGATTCTGCTTGATTCTCCCGGCCAGAGTAAAACCGTCCATGTCCGGCATACAGGCATCAATCAGGACCAGAGGAAACGGCTTCCCGGCGGCCGTCGCCCGCTCCATGGCGTCCAGTCCGGTCCAGCCGCCGTCCGCCATCGCAGGTCTCATTCCCCATGTCACCAGCATCTCCTCAACAATGCGCCGGTTTGTGGCATTGTCGTCCACCACGAGGGCCGCCAGTCCCTGGAGGTTCGCGGATTCTGCTGGAGCCACGGCATGTTCGTTCGATGTGGACGGGGAGAAGCGCGCGGTAAAGTGAAAAGTGCTGCCCTTTCCTTCCTGGCTTTCGACCCAGAGCCGCCCTTGCATCAATTCGACGAGTTGAAGGGAGATCGCAAGTCCCAGGCCCGTACCTCCATACCTTCGCGTCGCGGAACTGTCCGCCTGGGTAAAGGGAGCAAAGATCATCCGCTGCTTGTCAGGGGGAATGCCAATTCCAGTGTCTGTCACTGTGAAATGGAGAAAGATCTCCTCCTCTGTCTGCGATTCGATCGCGGCCTGCAGGACGACTTCTCCCTGGTCTGTAAACTTGATGGCGTTGCTGACCAGGTTTACGACGACCTGCCGCAAACGGGTTGGGTCGCCTTCCAGCCTGACAGGGACGTCGGAAGCGATTCGCAGAGTGAGTTCCAGGCCCTTCTGGTGCGCACGCAGCGAGAGAGTTTTCAGAGTGTCTCCAAGAGCGTCGCGCAGGTCAAAGTCAACCAGGTTCAGGTCAAGGTGGCCTGCCTCCATCTTGGAAAAGTCCAGGATGTCGTTGATAACCGTCAGCAGGGTTTCTCCCGAAGCCTTCGCCATGGACACGTACTCGCGTTGCTCTTCAGAGAGTTCGGTGTTCAGAGCCAGTTCGGTCATGCCCAAAATGCCGTTCAACGGCGTTCTGATTTCATGGCTCATGTTGGCAAGGAATTCGCCTTTGGCCCGGTTGGCGGCTTCGGCGGCTTCCCGGGCCTTTTGCCTCTCGCGTTCGGCGCGTTTCCGAGCTGTAATGTCGCGGGCAATTCCTTGCAGGCCGGCCGGCTTCCCGTCTTCGTAAACCACCCGGCTTCTGACTTCCAGCGGAACCTTGCGTCCGCTTTTGGTAACAATTTCCATGTAGTCGGTGGTGGGCGTGTCTTCCTGCAGTTTTCGATTGAGTAGCTGTTGAACCAATTCCCGGCATTCTTCCGCGACGTATTGGGAAATATCGGCGCCGAAGGCTTCTGACCGGCTGTAACCCGTAAGCTGTTCCGCCGCCCGGTTGATGGAGGTCAGTTTTCCTTCCAGGTCGGTCGTAAAAATGATGTCGTTGGCGTTCTCGAACAATTCCTGGTATTTCTTTTTCAGCGCCACTTCCCGCCGAGCCCACTCCTGCAACAGCTCTGTCTGGTTGCGGACGCGCCTTCGCAATATTTCAGCCCAAAGGAACGAAATAAATATCAGAATCGCTGCAATGCTCAGGGCTGAATTCCAGTGGCGCAATTCCTTTATGACGGTCGTTTCGGGCAAACCGCTGTCATTGGCGAGGGCAGGCACCCTGGTATCAAGACGACGGAATGACGCCGGATTTCCCTGATGTCTTTCCTGCAACCGGGTTCTGGATCTGCCCACAGTCGAATGCGCGAGGAGACTGCCTCGGTAAAAGAGCCCGACGGACAGCAATAGCGCCACGAATACAGCAACCCCTGCCAACCAATGGTCAGTGAGGAGATGAGCGACTGAGCGGGCCTTCTGAACCAGCGGCGTGCGATGTTCCTTCATGATCTTCTTACCCGAGCTGGGTCCTAAGTAACCTTTCATAGCAGTCGGGACAAATCCCGTGGCTGAATTCCGCTTCCGTGTGCTCACTGATATAGGTCTCGACCTGTTGCCAATAATCCTTGTCGCTGCGAATTTTTTTGCAGTACATGCAGATGGGCAGCGACGCGGGCCCGCAATTCAGCATGATGAAAAGGCTTGGTCACATAGTCGTTGGCGCCGGCCTCCAGCCCGGCAACGATGTCGACGGAATCGTTTCGAGCCGTCAGAAGAATGAGATAACGACCTGGCGTCACGGGCAAGGCGCGGATTCGCCGGCAGATGGTCGGGCCGTCCATTCCGGGCATCATCCAGTCGAGAATCGCCATCTGCGGTGCGTCCGGCCGGGTCAGGCCCTGCCAGGCTTCCGTTCCATCCCTGGCGACGATGACCTCATGGCCGCATTTCTCCAGCGCTTTTTGGAGCATGCGCAGGGAAACAGGGTCGTCGTCCGCCACAAGAATGCGCGGGACTTCGCGCTTTGCCTCCGGCTGATTGTCCGCTTCGGACATAGGTGTTTCCGTCCTGGTCAGGCTTCCTCTCAATTTTGTCGAATTTTATCGAGCGCCTGAGACAGATCCTCGAGCGTATAGGGCTTTTCCAGGAACCGGGCGTTGCCTGCATCCCCGAGTTCGCGTTTCACGTGGCCGGAACTATAACCCGAGGAAAGCACGACTCTGGCCTCAGGATTGATTTCCCGCAGCCGGGCATACGTGTCCAGCCCGTTCATCTCCGGCATGATCATATCGAGCAGAACACAGTCGATTTCCTGCCACTGCCGGGAATAGATCTCGCAGGCCTGTCTTCCACTCTCTGCGGGTATCACGTCATAGCCAAGGCGGGTCAGTCCCGTTTCGAGAAACTCAAGAATCTTTGGCTCGTCGTCCACCACGAGGACCTTGCCGCGTCCGGATATCAGTTGGCTCGTTGTTGATCTGACGGCGCAGGGGCGCGCGGCGAACACAGCAGGCAGGTAAAGGGCAAATTCGCTTCCTTCGCCCGGCTTGCTGTTGACTGCAATGAACCCTCCTTCTTCTTTGACGGTCCGGTCGACCATGGCCAGGCCCAGACCAGAGCCCAGGCCGGATCCCTTGGTGGTGAAGAGAGGAACAAAGATTTGTTCGACGATCTCCGCCGTCATCCCGGCGCCGCTGTCGCGAACGGCGATTCGGACATAGGGGCCGGGCTTATTCAAAGCAGGAAGCCGCCGGTCCTTTCGAGCGAGCATCTGAGAGCTTGCATCGATGGCCAGTGTGCCGCCCTGGGGCATGGCGTCGCGGGCGTTGATGCAGAGATTCAGAATCGCCTGTTCTACCCGGTTGCGGAAACCTTTGATACAAGGCAGTTGCGGATCGATCCGGCGCTCGATCCGAATCTTGCGGTCAAAAGTGCGGGTGATGATGGCCATGACCGCATCGATGAGTTCGGCCACATCGATCGTTCTCTTCTCGGCCTCATCGTTCCTGGCTACGTCGAGAAGTTGCCGGGCCAGGCCGGCGGCGTTCTTGGCTGAATCTTCGATAATTTTGAGAGGTTCGTGCAAAGGGTCCGCAGGCGCCAGCCGGATGCGGGCCAGGGCAGCGAAGCCCAGGATCACTTCCAGGACGTTGTTGAAATCATGCGCGATTCCACCCGCCAGCATGCCGAGCGTGTGAAACGGCTGTGCCCGGAAGAGTTCGCTTTCAAGACGGTCGCGCTCTTCCGCATCTCTTCTTGCCCGGGCGTCTGTAACGAAAACGAGGAAGTTGGTCGCTTTACTGCCGTCATCACAGATGATGTAAGAATCCACAAGGCATTCAACCACTTCGCCCGATTTTCGCACCAGGCGGCTCACCACCGGCGGCACGCCGCCACGGGCGTCCGTTGTGGCCGCTGGATTCCACCGCCCGGCACTGCGGGCCAGCTCTTCAAAAGCCTTGCCGGCCAGTTCTTCATGCCCGTAGCCGAGCAATTCTGCAAGCGCGCGGTTTGATTGCTGAATCCTGCCATCCAAATCCACAATCGCCGAGGCGATCTGTTCCTGCTCGAGAACGGCCCTTGTCACTTGGGCGTGCTGAAAAGCGGTGAAGTGGAATTTCAATCCGCCTTGGGCGTCAACGGCACTCTTGTTGGTTTGATCGGGCATACGAATCTGAGCCGGCGGGCGTCCGTTGCCGGGTTCCTGAGAGGGCTGTTCGAGAGCGCTGCCGAAACGGTCCATTGTTCTGCCGTCGTTGAAATTTATTGAATCCTGCACCGCTTTTGTTATGGTTTTCCGTGCCAACCACGCCGTGCGATCGACCAACTTCTTGCGCTCCACTTCGGAGGCCGCGATGGCCGGCATCCGGACGCCGGACCTCGGCATCGCAACTGACATTCGTCTATTAGAAGTTCGGCATTGCCCGCAGAAACTTGAACGGGCGGTTACTTTCAACGGGACCTTTGTCAACGTGGAGAGAGTTCCCGCGGCGACATAGTGATTCACCCGGCCCACTTCCGTTAGAATATTTGTTTTGAGCATGACCGGGATGAGCAACTGAAGCTAACTTGCATTCGAGGAGGACTGAATGGTTGATACACCTTCGACGATGGTTCCGCTGGGCACAAAGGCACCCACTTTCCGCCTTCCGGACACTGAAGGCAAGTATGTGTCGATAGACGATTTCAAGAGTTCACCTGCACTGCTCGTTGTCTTTATGTGCAATCACTGCCCTTTTGTGAAGCATGTGCTGCCCCATTTTGCCGGGCTGGCGAAAGAGTATCAGGACCGCGGGGTAGGAGTTGTCGGTATTGCCTCCAATGATGTGGACACCTATCCTGCGGACGCTCCTGAGAAGATGGCGGAGCTGAGCAAAGATATGGGTTTCACGTTTCCATACCTTTACGATGAGAGCCAACAGGTGGCGAAGGCTTATGGCGCGGCCTGCACGCCGGATTTCTATCTCTTCGACGCCGATCGCAGGCTCGTCTACCGGGGTCAGATGGACGACAGCCGGCCCGGCAACGGCCGTCCGGTTACCGGAGCCGATCTGCGGGCGGCAATCGATGCGGTACTCGAAGGACGTCCGGTTTCTGAGGACCAGAAGCCGAGCATCGGCTGCAACATTAAATGGAAGCCCGGAAACGAGCCCGAGTATTTTCGGCACTAAGCGAACGATGCGTCCGTGGAGACTTAAGTTGAGTCGCCGCTGGGATTTTTGCCGGGGTCAGTGTTGATCGTTCGGGCAGAAATAGGTGGTCCGGCCGCCGACTTTCATGATCTCAAGCTGCGTTCCACATCTCGGGCAGTCCTCTCCGGCATTTCGGTGAGAAGTCAAATAGGAGGCTGGGAATCGTTCGGGCTGGGCTCGCTTTTTGATCGCGGCGTTCAGAACGGTTCTCATTGTGTGGTGGACCAGCTTCCATTCTTTGCCGCTAACCTGGCTGCACTTTCGCGTGGGATGAATGCCGGACTGGAAAAGAATTTCGTCGGTATAAATATTCCCGAGTCCTGCAAGCACCTGCTGGTTCATCAGGGCGGTCTTTACGGAGCCTCTTCGGTTCTGAAAAATTGACTGGAACGCGCGGGTGTCAATGGCCAGCGCGTCCGGTCCCAATTGTTGTTCTCCGATAAATGTTCCGACGTCCTTCGCAATGAACAGCTTTCCGAGCTTGCGAACCGAAACATAAGCGAGATAGTAGCCGTTGACGAAGCGAATGAGCATCCGTGTGTGCACTGGGATTTCGTCGCCAGCTTTGAAATACTTCAAGCTGCCGGACATCCCAAAATGAAAGCCCAGGTAACCGTTTCCGTCCAATCCTGCAAAAGCATATTTCCCGTGACGAGCTGATCCCTGGAACTGCTTTCCATCGAGAATCGAGCGGAACTTTGCAGGTGAGATTCTCCAGAGGATGTCTCTGTTGAGAAACACAACCTTCTGAACCTGCTGATGGAGGGAAGTCGAGTCAAGATATTGGCGAAAGATTTCGACGTCGGGAAGCTCGGGCATCAGAAAACCGTCGGGTATGCGATCGTTCGATGCGTGGCATTGGGGTCAAAGTCCGGTCTCGTAAGGCTGTGAATCTTGCGGCGTTCAGGCTTCCGCGCGACGTACGAATCAGGAGCCGACATCGTCAAGGGGTATACGCGAGCCAGTTGGTCTGCAAAGTCTGTATGTCCTGAATCTCCACCGCATTCGCCGAGATTGAGAGCACCCTGAAGCGGTCCTCGATCGTGCCTCCTTGAGGGACGAAGTAAATATTCGTGTGGTCTGAAATGATCGCCTGAGTCTGCGAGCCTTGCTTCTCGAGGTAACCGATAACCTTCAAATCGGGAAAAGCAGTGCCGGGCTTGGCGCCGGGCGAGTTTGTAGCTGCGGTCATCGCCTGCGCGGGTTGCGCAGCCAGGCGCCGCAATCGTACTTTGGCGTGTTGCGTAGCATACTCAAATGGGTTCCGAATCAGCTGGCCCAGCTCATGGCGGGGCCGCAAGTCGATGCGGATTCCCGGCTGCCGGGCGTAAACGTCAAAAATCGGATCGCCTTCCAGGTCGGCTACCACTCGGACTACGGAGGGATCGTTTGACCGCCACTGACCGACGCGAATCCTCTTCAGTATCGGGGAGTCGACTGGATAGACATCCCGCCTGTTGCCCTCGCGCGCGTCCTTTAAGTCGACCACCAGGCGAAACGGGTCCGCAAGCTGAAAGACTCGATACGGGACGGAGCGGGTGCTTGCAATGTTCACGCCGATTGCCCCGTTCTTTTCCGGCTTGATCGAGATTCCGGAAACCAGTGCTATCGTCCCCGATTCCTTGCTGTTCGGACTCGAAGCTTCCGGCTTGGTGACAGGAACCAGACGGTCCTGTGGAGGAAGTTTTGGGGCCGTAAGGCTGGCCGTCAAATCCTCAAACCGATGAACCGTAAAAGGAGATTTCTTAGCTGCTTTCTGCGCGGTAATCTCTGAGGTCTCTCCGCGGGCATCCCCGGCCTCCTGGCTGCGGCGCGTGCGAGACCGTTGTGTGGCCCTGCCTGCCGCTGCCCGGGGCTTGAGTTCGATCCGGAGGCCGGAAGCCTTGGCATGGACCGCAAAGGCGGGCGTTCCTTTCAGGTCGGCCACGATGCGGAGGATGGGCGGGTCGCTTTTCCACTGCCCCACGCGCACTCTTTCCAGGAGCTGTGATTGCGAGGGGTAGACGCTCTTCAAGAGAGCCTTGCCGGCGCCGTTCAAATCCACCACAAGCCGCCTGGGGCTGGAGAGCTCGAAGGTTCGGTAATGGACGGCCCGCGTGGTCGCAACATCAATGACAACAGCTCCACCTGAAGAAGGGTGGATCGAGATCGCGCGAACCGTTGGCAAAGAGCTGGGATTGCCGGATGCTATCCCGGGGCGCGATTGAACCATCAAACCTGCAACCAGGATCAGGATCGAAACTGGTACGGCTTTCAATGCTCTTCCAAGCATGCGCGTCTCCTTCATGGGCCACATTCTTAGGGCGCACGAGATGAGGATTGACGACTCTTCCGGCGCACCGACGATTCCGCGTCTATCAGGTCGTTGAAAAACTTGTGCTGCATGTCATTCCGAAGAGCCGAAGGGGCGACGAGGAATCTCATGAGTGCTCCGATTTCAAAGCGAGATTCCTCGCGAAGGTTACTCTGAGCCGTTTCACTTCGTTCGGGGCTGTCCGCAAGTGGAGGGTGAACGGGCTCGGAATGACACAATTCCCAGACGTTTTTCAACAACCTGCTATGGGTTCGTGTCGTCATCGGGTTGGAAGCAGGGTGCGCCGCCCGGTTGAGCCGGACCTCGTGGGTTTTGCAGCGGCTGGGATTCTTCTAGCGGGATGCGTTCCAAACCGGTGAAGATTCGGACGCCGGCGAGCGAGTGAGGTTCTTGTCTTTTCAAGCAGATGTCGCTGATCATCAACGGTTACAGTTGCTTGACAACGCGGGTAGTGTCCCCTATGATGCAAAAGAGAGGTTTGCGTTGTTCAGCGGCGGTTTCACTGAAATCGGATTTATCTTATTCATAGCCTTTCTTCTTTTCGGGCCGAAGAAACTGCCGGAGATTGCGCGCGTACTCGGCAAGGGCATGGGTGAGTTGCGTCGCGCTTCGGACGAGCTGAAGAACTCCCTGGAACAGGAAATCCGAAATCTGGATCGCAACGACGAGGAAGTCAACCCCTCTGAACAGGAAACGCATCCTTATACCTATGCAAAAACGGAAGAGGAGATTTACGAGCATCCAGACGAGGAGATGTACGGACACTCTGAGGGAAGTTATGAGCACCCCGAAGGGACGTACGAGCAGTCCGAGGGAAGTCACGAGCAGTCCGAGGAAGCAACGCACGAACTGAGTGCGCAGTCCGAGGAAGCAACGCACGAACTGAGTGCGCAGTCCGAAGGCGATCTGGAGCCCGCTCCTGAGTATGGCTACGACTATTCAGAATCCCCCCAGCACGAACCCGAGCCCCGAGGATAACGATCTTAACGGCAAGCAGATGTCGTTTCTCGAGCACCTCGAGGAACTGCGGCGCAGGCTGGTCCGTATCTGTTTCTACTTTTCCGACAACATTTACGGTTTGCTTGCCCGGCCTATTACGGACACGCTGAGCAGCCTGCATATGCCGGCAAAGCTGGTTTATACCAATCCTGTTGATCCCTTTAACCTCTACATCAAGCTGTCGATCGTTGGTGGCATTTTTCTGGCCTCCCCCTACATCCTGCTGCAGTTGTGGCTCTTTATTTCTCCCGGGCTCTACCGGCACGAAAAGCGTTACATCTGGCCTTTTGTGGGTCTGACGAGCACCCTGTTCTTCACAGGTGGCTTCTTTGCCTATCAGTTCGCTTTTCCGGCAGCTCTCAAGTTTCTTCTGGAATTCGGGCATCGTTTCCAACCCATGATCACCATTCATGAGTACTGGAGCCTTGCCTTGACTATCATTCTGGGTGTCGGAATCATTTTCGAACTGCCGGTGATTATTCTGCTTCTTTCGATCTTTGGGATCGTTACGCCCAAATTTTTGGTGAGGAATATCCGTTACGCGGTGATCGTGACGGCGGTTGTAGCCGCCGCGCTGGCTCCCACGCCGGATTGGACGACGCTCTTCATGTTCTGGATGCCGCTGGTCGGTCTTTACGTGCTCAGCATTGGACTTTCATGGCTTGTCTATTTCCGGAAAGATTGGAAGCGGCGGCATGAGAAAGTGTAACGCCGGGCGGCGCCTCAGCCTGCTGTTCCTCTTCAGCTTTCTGTTTCTCTTCCTGACAAGACTTCAGATTGGCCAGGCTGCAGCCGTTCCCTTTGCGTTCAACGGCGGGCGGGCTTTCCAGGACCTCCAACACGTGGTGGCTTTTGGTCCGCGGCCGGTGGGATCGAAGGCTCTCGATGCTACCCGCGCGTGGATTATCGGCCAGTTGAAGCGGGATGGCTGCAAGGTTGTGCAGGACCCCTTTGTCGGCGACACGCCTTTGGGGAAAATCCCCATGGTGAATTTGATTGCCGAGCTTCCCGGAACGCAACCGAACCGCATCGTGATGATCGCGGGCCACTATGACACCAAGCTCGAAAAGTCGTTCCGGTTTGTCGGCGCCAACGACGGCGGGTCGAGCACGGCGTTCCTGCTGGAACTGGCGCGCGAGCTGCAACCCACAAAGCACAGGCTGACTTACTGGATTGTCTTTTTTGACGGGGAAGAGGCGCTCAAGCACTGGACCGATTCCGACAGTCTGTACGGAAGCCGGCAGCTTGCCGCGAAACTCACAGCGAATGGCAACTTGAGCCGTATCCAGGCCATGATTCTGGTCGATATGATTGGCGACGCACACCTGGGCATCCAGCAGGACCAGGCGTCCACCTCCTGGTTGAACAAGCTGATCTGGCAGCAGGCTGACAAGCTGGGTTACTCAGGATACTTTTTGAAGAGTCGGCCGGTCTCGATGGTGGATGACCACATCCCATTTGTGAACGCGGGCGTTTCGGCCGTGGACCTGATCGATTTCGACTACGGTCCCGACAACCGCTACTGGCACACGGCGCAGGATGTCATCCAGCACTGCAGTCCTTCGAGCCTGACGATTGTCGGCCGCGTGGTCAAGGCCACGCTTGCCGCACTTGAAAATTCCCCCCACGTGCAATAATCTCCGCCCTGCATCAAGCCGGCCAGGCTTACACAGGCGAAAACACTCTTCAGTTTGATAACTGGAAATCGACGTCAGCTTTGCTTTTGGGACACTGACTTTCCACTGAAACCCGCCGGAAGGTCCTGGGCAAAGACGACCTGGGAATCCTTTGAGACGAAGGAGTGAAGTGGAGCCGTGGAATTATCCTTAAAGGGCATATCGGTGCGGTAATGGGCGCCGCGACTTTCCTTGCGGGCCAGAGCCGAGGCGGCGATCAGGCGTGCGACCGTGAGCATGTTGTGAGCTTCGTGGCAGCGGCGGTCCAGAGGACACGGTTCATGAACGGAGATCTGGCCAAGCTGCCTGACGGCGTCCGCAAGACCGTGCTGATCGCGGATGATTCCTACTTTTTCCCATAAGACCTCGCGCAATTCCTTCACGATATGTTCCGTGTCGACGCTGGCGGCCGAGGGGTGGCTTGAACCCTGGGACTTTGCACTTGCCGGTACGGTCTTGGGGTCGTGATGACAGGAATGCCGGCGGATGCTGGCGCCCGCCCGCGCTCCATAAACCAGCCCTTCAAGCAGGGAATTGCTGGCCAGGCGGTTGGCGCCGTGGACTCCCGTTGCAGCCACCTCACCGGCGGCGTAAAGGCCCTCCAGCGACGTTCGGCCATCGAGGTCCGTCGCAACTCCGCCCATGGCATAATGTGCGGCGGGACGCACCGGCAGAAGGTCGGAAGTGATGTCCAGGTTGTATTGCATGCAGGTCGAATAGATCCTGGGAAAGCGGTTCTTCACATGCTCGGCTTTCAGCCCGGTCAGGTCGAGGTAGACAAACTCGCTGCCTGTTTTCCGCATTTCCATGACGATGGAACGGGAGACAATATCCCGCGGCGCAAGCTCCCCGGCCTCGTTGTAATGCGGCATAAATCGCTTCAGATCAATGTTTCTCAGGATGGCGCCCTCGCCCCGCAGCGCCTCGGAAAGCAGGAAGCGAGGAGCCCCCTTGGCATAAAGAGCCGTCGGGTGAAACTGGATAAATTCCAGATCGCTGAGCAGCGCGTTGGCCCGATAGGCGATGGCTGCGCCGTCGCCGCAGGCCACGTCGGGATTGGTCGTTTCCTTATAAACCTGCCCCATGCCGCCTGTTGCCAGCACCACAGCGCGGGCCTCGATCGTGCGCGGGCGGGAAGTGTTGACATCGATGTAACTGACCCCGGCAACCCGCATCCCGTCTGTGAGCAGGCCTGAAACGAATGTTAGCGGTCGGATTTCAATCGACGGTAGAGTTTTGACTTTGACGATCAGCGCCCGGAGGATTTGCGCCCCGGTCGAGTCGCCGTGGGCGTGAAGAACCCGGGAACGGCTGTGAGCGCCTTCGCGGGTGAAGGCTAGTTTGGTTCCTTCGCGATCGAAGTGCATGCCCCAATCGATCAGCTTCTTGATCTCACGCGGCCCCTGTTCCACCAGGACCCGGACGGCTTCTTCCCGGCAGAGTCCGTCGCCGGCCTGCAGGGTATCCTGAAAATGCAGAGAGACTTCGTCATCCTCGGCAAGCGCCGCGGCAATGCCTCCCTGGGCATACTCGGTGCTCGATTCGTAGATTTCGCCCTTGGTCAGGACCAGGACCCGGCCGGCGTCTGCCAGTTCGATGCCGGCGCGCAGTCCGGCGATTCCTGCGCCCAGGATAAGAAAGTCAACGTGCTCATTTTTTTCGCTCATAGTGTTCATCACCATCATACGCGGCGCGGAGCGCGGTCGCAATATGTAGCCGTTCGGTTGCCGCGATCTGCAAACCGTTCCGGATTCAATGGGTATAATAGTTGTTTTCATTTACACTCAGGAGAGGACTGATAACGAACCGATGCGACGACTTCGAGTTAAATCCCGTTATTTCGACTACCATGTTGTGGCCGGGCGCGGAGCGTGGAGCGCCTTTCAGCGTTTTCCACGCCGCGGCTACTCCTCGATATTTGTGTTGACGGAGCGGCCTCTCTGGAAGCTTTGGGGGGCAAAGTTTCTCAAAGCCGGCCGGCTGGTTTCTCCTCATGAGGTGTTTATCCCGTCCGGCGAAAAATCAAAAAGCATCGGAATGGCCGAGCGTGTGGCGGCAACGCTGCTGAAAAAGGGCGCGGACCGCCGCTCGCTGCTGATCGCTTTCGGCGGCGGAGTGGTGGGTGACCTGGGCGGATTTGTCGCTTCCACCTACATGCGCGGGATTGATTACATCCAGGTGCCGACGACGGTGGTCGCGCAGGTCGATAGCGCGATCGGTGGCAAGACGGCCGTCAACGTGGGCGAGATGAAAAACCTGATCGGCACCTTTGCGCCGCCGCGCCTGGTGCTTGCCGATCCCGTGGTGCTGGAGTCTCTTCCTGCGCGGGCGTTCCTTTCGGGCTTTTACGAGGTTGCGAAGCATGCCGTCCTTTCCGGACCGTCGTTGTTTTCGCTGATGGAAAGGGAAGTCGGGAAGCTGCGTCCCGGCGGGGATGGATTGCTGGAGCAATTGCTCGCGCGCGCGGCACAAGTGAAAGTGGACGTGGTCAACCGCGACGAGCGTGAGGCTGACCTGCGCCGCCTGCTGAATCTGGGCCATACGTTTGGCCACGCGCTTGAAGAAGCCACGGGCTACCGGCGGTTGCTTCATGGCGAGGGCGTGGGATGGGGCTTGCTCTGCGCCGCAAGGCTGGGAGTTCTTCTGGGCATGCTGGATGCGAAAGAAGCGGATCGAATTTCGGCGTTGGTCCGGCGCATCGGGCCGTTGCCCTCGATTCGCGACCTTGCTCCGGCGAAAATCATGCGGCTGGTTCCCCGGGACAAGAAGGCGGTTGCGGGGCAGATCCACTGGGTGGTGCCGGAGAAAATCGGCAAAGTGAGAATTGTGAAAGATGTTCCCATCGGCGTCGCAACGGAAGCGCTGCGCAGCGTGCAACGAACGGAGGCGCATGGCTAAAACAAAACCCATGGTAGTTGAAGGGACAACCGTGGGAAAGGGCGGGGACGAGAAATCGACGGCATCGGCCGTGCGAAGCATGTTCGCGGCGGTGGCGCCGCGATACGACCTGCTCAATCATTTGCTTTCTGTTGGATTTGACATCCGCTGGCGGGAGGCGACGGTCAAGGCTGTCGAGCCGGTGCTGGTGAATCCGTCGTCCGTCGTGGTCGATCTTTGCTGTGGCACAGGCGATCTGGCGTTTGCGTTAAGGAGAGCTTCGGTGGGGAAGGTGATGGGCGCGGATTTTTGCCATCCCATGCTTCAGAGAGCTCGCCGGAAATCAACGCGATTCTCCAAAGATACCGTTTTCCTGGAGGCCGACACGTTGCGGCTGCCGTTCCCCGAGGCTTGCGTCGACGCGGTAACCATTGCGTTCGGCTTCCGGAATCTGGCGAACTACCGGCGCGGAGTTCAGGAAATGCGGCGGGTGCTGAGGCCGGGCGGGCTGGTGGCGATCCTCGAGTTTTCTCATGTGACGTGGCCGGTTTTCGGTCCTCTGTTCCGTGCCTATTTCCGCCGGGTTCTTCCCAGGCTGGGCTCGTGGATTTCAGGCGTCAGCGGCCCTTACCAATATCTTCCCGACTCTGTTTTGCGCTTCCCGCAGCAGGAATCGCTTGCCGGCATGTTGCGCGAAGAGGGTTTCAGCAATGTCCGTTATCGCAATTTCACCGGTGGCGTAGCGGCCCTGCACCTGGGTGTGAGAGATTAGGCCCGCCTGTTCAAGACAGGACTGGCACTTGCGAAGAAAGCTGTTTTTCAGCCCTGCCCAGAAATGCAACGGAGGTTTCCGCCAGCAGTTTGCGTAGGTTCGTCCGCGCGATTTTTTTGATATCCTAATCTGTTCAGCATTGATTCGAAGGCAGGCAAAATCCAGAATTTTGAATTGGAGGGGTTGCGATGGAACTTCTGAATCTCGACTTCACCCGAATCTCTCATGACACCTTTCGGATTGCGGGCTCGAAGGTGATTTACACCGACCCATTCAAGGTGATCAAAGAGGATAAGGCGGACATCGTGCTGTTGAGTCACGAGCACTTTGATCATCTCAGCGTTGACGACCTCAAGAAAGTCTGCACGCCTGAGACAACTATTGTCGCGAGCCAGCCCTGCAAGGATGGGCTGAAAGACATCAAGGCGAAGGAAAAGTATTTCATTGAGCCGGGAAAGAAGCAGACCGTCGGCGAGGTTGAAATTGAGGCGGTTCCGGCGTACAACATCAACAAATTCCGCGAGGCCGGAAAGGTTTTTCATCCCAAGGAACAAAAAGGCGTGGGCTTTGTGTTCCAGATGGACGGAACGCGCGTCTATTACGCCGGAGACACGGACGCCATCCCGGAAATGAAATCCATCAAGTGCGACATTGCCTTGCTGCCGGTGTCGGGGACGTACGTCATGACGGTTGAAGAAGCGGCTAAGGCGGCGCAAACGCTGAATCCCAAGATTGCGGTGCCTATGCACTACGGCGCGATTGTCGGGAGCGAGAGTGATGCAAAGAAGTTCAAGACGCTCGTGACCAATTGCGAGGTCCAGATCGTTTAAGCCGACCGGTACTCCAGAGATAACCGCCGAAGGAAAACCTCTTGCCTTTCGCCCTCATCAAAGTCGGCGAGGGTTTGAGGGTCGTGAAGACTCTTCGGCGGCTTTTACCCCGCGGGCAGGAAGCAGGATTGCCCTTTTCCCATCGTGAGTGTTTCTTCGAAGACCGAACCTCAGGGATTGCGGATGACGTCCGACGGCCTTCCGATTTTCATGCCTGAGTGGCGACGGCTACCGGGAAAGCGTTTGAGCAGTTGAACTCAGGAGCGCCCGGGAGTATGTTACCTAGTCAGCAAATCTGCATCGAAATTCCAGTTCAGGAGGTTCATTCACTATGGCAGAGCGTGACAAGAATTCGCACGCGCCGGTCAGCCGACGCGACTTTCTGGCGTTGGCCACCGGTGGCGCCGCGTTGGCGGCGACGGGCTGGCCGCAGGAGCAGGTCATGGGAATGCCCGGCCAGGGCATGCCGGCCGGGGAGGCCACGGCGCTTGATACCGGCGGGATTGCCATGGAACATTTTGAGAATGCCCGCAAGCGGGCTGCTGCCATCGTGGCCAAAATGACGCTTTCTGAAAAGATTTCGCAGTTTGGGTCACTGACTCCGGCAATTCCCAGGCTGAAGATTCGGGCCTTCAATTACTACGCCAGCGAGGCGTTGCACGGCCTGATTCACGGCGGGCCGATCACCTCGTTTCCTCTGCCGCTGGCGATGGGATGCTCGTGGAACCGTTCGCTGATCCAACGGGTCTTCACGGCGGTGTCTGACGAAATCTGGGCATGGCACAAGAAGAACGGCCAGGGCCTGGCGATGTTTTCGCCGCCAACCGTCAACATGGGAACGCGTGATCCGCGGTGGGGGCGCATCGGAGAGAATTACAGCGAGGATCCCTACCTGGTCGGGCAGATGGCGGTCTATACCATCCACGGGATGCAGGGTGACAACCCGCAATATCTCAAGACCATCGCCAGTGCCAAGCATTACATTGCCAACGATACCGAGGACGACCGTCAAGAGATGTCTGCCTCGGTTGATCCGCGCAACTTCTGGGAATATTACTCCCGCGGATTTGAGGCCTCCGTGAAAGAGGGGCACGTGTTTACGGTGATGAGCTCCTACAACGCGTTGAATGG
>JARRJI010000181.1:0-7236 GCA_037379595.1 Acidobacteriota bacterium
CGGTGCAGTTCTGGTGCAAGCACAAGGGCCGCCCGTCTACGTTTCCAACTATAATGGCCATCAGATTCTGAAAGTTGACGGCACCACCGGCTCTGTCAGCGGTGTTTATACCGATCCCGAGGGCACCATGTTGCCGGAAGGCATTGCCGTGGGACCGGACGGCAAGATCTGGATTTGCGATTCCGTGAACAGCCGCATCCTGCAAATCAACCAGGACGGCACCGACCCGCAAGTCGTCTTCACGGGCGGCAGCGATTACCCGCCGGAAGGAGCGGAAGGACCCTCTTTCGATCCCGCGGGCGATTTGTTTCTCAACACCCGCGATGACGTTGGCGACGGTCCCACCGGCGTCTGGTACATCAACGCCGCTGTCACTTTCAGTCCCACCGCCACCCACGCGCCTGCAGTCGGCAACCTGCTTCCGACAACCGACGCCAATGTGGGCGCCTTCTACGGCGAAGGCACGGCGCTCGATCTCGATGGCAATCTGCTCGTCGTGGACCGTTCCGGAAACCGCGTGCTGCGGTCAAGCCCGCCTTTTAACCCGACATCCTCCACCGCCGACGTTCTTATCAATACAGACCTGGACGAGCCCATCGGTATCGCCGTGGACAGCCACGGTGACATTTTTGTGGCGAATAACGCTTCGCACAATATTTACCGCTTCGACTCCTCCGGCAATCCGCTGGGCGTCTATTACTCCTTTATGCAGGAGGATTTCCCTTACTACATGCAGTTCGACAGTTCTGACCGGCTCTACGTGGTCACCGAAGATTCGACCGAGATCGGCGGTGGCAAGGTCTGGCGCATCGATCCCGTCGGCACGCCACCCACTTCCGGCTCGGCCACGCTGCTGGCCGACTTAAGCTCGCTGAGCGGCAGCGGCGCTGTGCCGGGTCTTAATGGAACCGCGGCCGTGGGCGTCGCCGTTCCGGAAATTTCGGCGCCGCCTCAGGCTTTCTATGAAGGCCAGGCCAACACGGAAACCTTCAACTTTGCTTCCGTCACTCACCAGCTCCAGTTTCCCAGCGATGCGGTTCCCCCCAGCGCCTGCTATCCGCCGAGCCCCTGCATGGTCCGGGCCACGGCCATTCCTGTGACGCCGACGGATTTCTCCGCCATGCGCCTGGCGGGCACTGCCTTCTCCAACGCCCAGTGCGTGGCGATCCCGTCGCCCGACCCCAATTTTCCGCCGAGCCCCTGCATTGCGATCCGCGACACCTGCTATGACAGCAATCTCACGCAGATGGCCTGCCCCACCACAAACGGCTTCGATTCATCGGCCGGCGTTCCGCACAACAGCGACGATATCGTGGTGACAACCAGCATCACGCTCCCGGCGGTCCAGGTTCCGGGCGTACAACTTCCGGCGGTGCAGTTCCCGGGTTTCCTCACGGCCACTGAAGGTCTCAACGATTGGGTCAACGTCTTCACTTCATTTTCGAGCGTCGCGCCAACCGACACCACCACCGGTTCACTGACCTTCACGGGCGGCCTGGGCGCCATCCACTCCGATTTCGTCCCCGTCGATTTCGGAAAGTTCGCGGCCAACGGGACTTGCGGTGGAAGCGCAGGCCATCAAATCCTGCCTCCCATCAGCGCCGACGGTTCGAGCGTCTTCAAGGCGGGCCGCACCGTTCCCGCCAAGTTCCGGGTCTGCTTCCCGAATGACGCGAGCACGTCCGTGGGCCAGCCGACCGTCCCAACGGTGGTGAAGCGCTTCAGCCTCGTCCAGGTCATCGCGGGAACCACCACCTCCGACGTCACCAACACGGTGGACAGCAGCAATCCCGACACCAGCTTCCGCTGGGATCCGAACGGCCAGCAGTGGATCTTCAACATCAGCACCAAAGATTCCACCATCTATCAACCCGATCACACTTACGTCTATCAGATCGTTCTGACCGACGGCAGCGTGATCAATTTCCAGTTCGGCCTTCGGTAGCTGATGATTCGGGCTGGCGCAGACCCTCGGCTTCCCGGGGGTCTGTGGCTTCCCAAAGGTGGGGTAGCGGAGCCCTCCGGGCTCCGGGGTCTTTCATTTCAGATCTGAAATTTCAAATCAGTTGCAAACACGGCACGCAAGCGCACAACTGTAGCACAGGGTTTTATGCTGGGCTCTCAGGGGGGCGTGACTTCAGCCCCGCCATAACAGCAGCCGGGCCAAGGGCGGCTTCAGCCGCTGAAAGGCGCACGGCCGTGTGCCCCTGCTGCGGGCCATAGCCAATCCGCCTTTGGGTTGACCATGGGCATTGCCTACGTCCTGAACTGCTCGTCCACTTCCACCTGGTAACCGCTGGCCAGGCTGTTGGTTTCATTCGCCAGGCCCACCACGGCCATCAATTCCGCCAGCATGGCATCGGTCATGCCGGCCTTGCGAGCCGCGGCGGTGTGCGAGACCATGCAGTAGTTGCACTGGTTCGTCGCGCTCACGGCCAGGTAGATCATCTGTTTGGTGACGCCGTCGAGCGCGCCCGGCGCCATGATCTCCTTGACTCTCTGCCACGTTCGCCGCAGCGTTGCCGGGTCGTGCGCCAGCACTTTCCAGAAATTGTTGACCCAGTCCGCGTTGCGAGTCGCCATGATGTCGTCGTACACCGCCCGCACCTCCGGGCTCGCGTCCTTGTATTCAATCAGCCCCAACGTTGCCATCGCGTCCTCCCTTGTGTGAAATGAGAAACCAGCTTCGCATTGTAGCGCAGGCTCTTGTGGCCTGCGGTTTCTGGCCTTCATATAGAGGGATTTGGCTTTAACCGCCTTTAGGGGGGCATGGCTTTAGCCACGCCATAGCGACAGCTGCAACCAGGGGCGGCTTCAGCCGCTGAAGGGCGCCTCGCCAGATTTTTCTTGACATTCGCGCCCCCATATGCTAGCCTAGCATAGTAACGTCGGCTTCCCCGCCGGCCCATCGGCGGTTCCCTGCCCCGGCCGCCTTCAGGAGATCGAAAGGCGCATTTCCCGCGCCCCGAAACCATGTCCCAACAGGAATCGCAGCCTCCCGAATCCGCATCTTCATCCTCGCGCCGCCGTGCCGCCGCTCTCAAAAATCTTGAAAAGGCCTGGCAGGCCAGCCGCGAGCACTGGAAATTCACTCCGGCTCGCAGGCGTTCTTCGCTCCGAACCATCAAGCGGGTGCAGGCGGAAAATCGGCGCCATCCCCGGCCCGTCTCCGCCGCCCAGCGCGAAGCCTCCCGGCGCAACGTTGCCAGGGCCGGCGAGGCGCTCAAGGCCCGAGGCCGTTCGCCTGAGCACCTGGCCAAACTGCGCGGGAGCATCGCCAAAGCCCGCGCCGCCCGCAGTGAAAAGAGCATCCAGCGCCAGGCGGAAAAGATTTTGAAGCACGGGCTTTTTGCCCGGCGGCTGCGCGGCGCGCTGGCGCCGCTCGGTGAAAACCCGCGCGACTACAAGGCGATCCACCGTCTGACTTTGCGTTACCTGGCGCCGCAAAACGCGGAAGAAGAAAAGCTGGCGCACCTCATCGCCGACGCGCTCTGGCGACAGCATCGAGTCTATTTTGCCCAGGCCGTCCGGCAGCTTGAGCAGTTGCAGTTTTTCCTCAGCAAGGCTCCGGCGCTTGAAGATCCCGATCCTCTCGAAACCCGCCTGCGCGCCTACGTGCTGCTTGGCATTCTGCTGGACCGCGACGAGGGGAACAAGCGCGCCTGGCGCCTGATCGGCTCAACCGAGCGCCTGCTCCGGCGTTTCCTCCGCATGCGTTTTGGCCGCGATCCCAATTTCAAAACCGGCCGCCGCATCATCGATCCCTTCGCCGGCTCGCCCGACGCCCAGCGCCTGGAGCTCGAATCGCTCATCACCGATCCCGAACTCTTCGACCTGCTGGACGAACCAGCGCTGTAGCGGCGGTGTCCCCATCGCCGTCCTTTATTTCTGGCCTTAAGCAAATGTCAATAGGGTCAAACGATTTTGGTCTTGACCTCTCCGGTTACTGCGACGCCCTGGCGCCAATCTGCGTTCCGATCACTTCCCCGGAGACGATGATATCAACGCGGCGGTTCATTTGCCGTCCGGCGGCGGTACTATTGTCGGCGATCGGGTTGTTCATGCCGAACCCCTGGGCCGACAACGAACCGGCCTCCACTCCCTGTTTGACGAGGTAGCCTCTGACGGATTCGGCGCGCTGCTCGGAGAGCTTCTGGTTGAATTCAGCGCTGCCGGTGTTGTCCGTGTAGCCCTCAATGGTCAGGTGGAGGGTCGGATAGTTGAGCATGATTCCGCTCAGCTTGGCGAGGGCTTCGCGCGCCGCGGGCCGCAGATCAGACTTGCCGGTGTCGAACAAGACGTCGCCCATGTTGATGACCAGGCCGCGGGACGTATCCGTGGTGGGCAGGACGCGATTGAATTGCTGGAGCAGGCGCTGCCGCAGTTGTTGCTTCTCGCGTTCGGCCTGTTCCAAGGCCGCCTGTTTCCGGGCGATTTCCGCATCCGCTATTCGCTTGGCTTCGGCAGCTTCCATCTGCGCTTTCCGCCTGGCCTCGGCGGCGGCCATCTCCGCTTTCTGCTGGGCCGCGGCTGCCTCCCGCTCCGCTTGCCGCCTGGCCTCGGCAGCCGCGGCTT
The DNA here is from genome assembly GCA_037379595.1 of Acidobacteriota bacterium. Classification (GTDB taxonomy): domain Bacteria; phylum Acidobacteriota; class Terriglobia; order UBA7540; family UBA7540; genus SCRD01. The sequence continues at coordinate 4,576 of JARRJI010000181.1, forward strand.
CAGCCTTCCGCCTGGCCTCAGCGGCTGCGGCTTGCGCCTTGGCTTCGGCCTCCGCTCTGGCCTTCGCGGCGGCTGCCTCCCGTTCTTTCGCAATGCGCTCTTTTTCCTGGCGGTCAACGGCCAGCGCGCGCGCGTCCTCCGCGGACTGCACCGTCTGCCGAGCCATCGAGATGACGCTGTTCTTAGCGGCCTTGCTTGCCAGGGCGTCCTCCGCCGACTTCAGACTGGCTTCGGCCTTGGAAAAGATATCCGGGGCATAGGTTGCGGCCCCGCGCTCCTTCGCGATCTCGACGGCGTTGCGTGCTTCGTACATCTCCAGTGGAACATGCCGGAGGTCCGGCGTCATCGCCAGCGGATTCCCGAGTTTTTCATACTGGGCGCGGCTCATCAGTTGGTATTCGGAAACTGGATAGATCTTCCCATTCGTTCCTTTTCGCACCCGGCTCTGCAAGACCACCATTTCGCTGGGAACGCTGACGGCAAAATAGGGTTCAGCCGTGACAATCAGGGAGAAAGTCTGTGCCGGCGTCGTCGCGCTCAGTTTGCCGTCTCCGTTCTTGTTGAGCAGGATCTCCCCCGTATTGAGGGTCCGGCCCTCCTGTGTGACTGCCCAAAGCACGTAGGTTAGAAACTCGGCGCCAAACGTTGTGGGCGGCCTCAGGTGCTTCAATTTGACTTCGATGTCGGTCGCTCCCGCATTTGACTTGATCTCGACTCTTGCCTCGCCTTTCGCCTCCGGCATCAGAGTGGTACCCACCAGGTCGAGCTTCGTGCTGCCACCGCCGACCTCGAAACCAACAGCCTGCACCGACTTCGTAATTAGGCGGGGTGGCGGCTGGGTCGGCTCTGCCTGAGCGGCCGCGCTGGCAGCGGGCACCGCCAGCCAGCACAGCAACATAGCGCCCGCCCCGATCCATTTAAGAGGTTGCGTCATAAGGAGGCCTCCATTCCATTTGCATTGGCGACTTATTGGCGGCTGGCCAAGCCCGCCGGATCCTTCCGAAAGCCATCGGGCCTTCGTTCCGCCCCTCCCACAAGCTGTTTACACGCAGCCGAACCGAAAAGGTGCTCTCGGTCGCAATTGCCTCTATCGACAATTGCCCGTCCGACAACGTACACCGGACCGCGCCCGAATGCAATCACCACCCGCGACCCCGAGATCCTCGAGATGCTCGACGAACTCCACTCGTAACGATTAGGGGGGCGTGGCTTCAGCCACGCCATAACACCCGATCCGGTAAACGGGCGGCTTCAGCAGCTGAGGGGCCTGCCCTCGGCAGCGCGAACGTGATTGCGGAGACTTGCCAGGCGTTTGAAGGCGATGACGGCCAGCGCCGTAAATAGGATGGCCTGCAGCGTATGGAGCCAGAACCATAGGTCCGCTCCACCTTTCCACACCAGTTGCCGTGTCGTGTCGTACGGCCATACGAGTGTGAAGAATGTCACGTCAGCAATGATGTGAACCGCAATCCCCGGAAGGATTGAATCCGTGAGGTACGCCATCGCACCGAACACGAGTCCCACCAGAAAGTACACCAGGAGCTTGGGCCAGAAGAAGCCTTGCGACAGGTGGGCCAGCGCGAACAGGACCGACGAAATGAGGACTGCGACCACGCCACGGAACTCCCCTTCCAGAATCACCTGGCAGTAGCCCCGGAAGCCGGATTCCTCGGTAATGGGCGAAACCAGCGAGGCCATCCCCACCACCAGCACTGCGGTCAGCAGCGGCAACCTGGATAAGTCGGGCAGGAGCAGGTTCCCGGGCATTTTCACCAGTTGGGTCATTACAATCCAATACCCGGTCAAGGCCACAATCGACAGCACGCCTGCCAGCATGGCCCAGGTCCATACCTGGCCGGAAACCGGGTTGGCCCTCAGATGGCGGCGCCGGGTTTCCGAGGTCCTTTGGGGCCACCCCTTGCCACCCAGGTACTGCCACATCAGCCATAAAACGAGGGCCATCACGGCAACTGCCCAGGGGATGGCCGGGCCGGTCTTGAGATTGGCGACCAGCAGAGCTATCCATGCTGTTTGACCGAACGATAAGATGAGGAAGGCCAGAACTGCAGACCAAACCACGGACCCGATCCGGTGGGAGACGGAACTTGTGCTCATCGTATCTCCTTGATGACGCGCTCCGACCCCCGTCGATGTCTCCCGGAGTCGCAAGAGCGTCGGGTCACAATCCCCCAGTGGTCTTGAAAAGCATCTGACAGAGACAACCGGCCTTTAAGCTTTTCTACCTTGACTGCTCCCCTTCAGTCAAGCCTGTCTTATTTCGCAGGCTTCGTGGACCCTGATTCAGCAGACCTACATGCCGAAGAAAGCGGCCGGTTTCCGTAGCAGCAGTCCCTGGCCGCCACTGAAGGCCTCGAGTACGGCTTCACGCGCATCAAGGGCGCCAGCAACATCCTCTTCGGCGGTACCGGCTTCTTCATCGACAGCTTCACCTGCCGCCAGGCGGAAGGCATCGTCTGGCTGCACGGCTACGGCAACGTCTTTGAGATCGAGCTGAAAGCCGGCGAGCAGATCGATATCGAACCCGGCGGCTGGATCTACAAGGAACCCAGCGTCCGGATGGACACCATGCGCCAGCGCCTCTCCACCGGATTTTTCGCCAGCGCCGGCCTGCTCTTCTGGAACCGCTTCACCGGCCCCGGC
>JARRJI010000182.1:0-501 GCA_037379595.1 Acidobacteriota bacterium
CTCATAAGTAATTGAAAATACCTTGCTTGCGAATGCCCTCCAAAGCATGAAACGTCGGGGTCGGCAGGCGCTTCAGATCCCCGAGCTTGATAAATGCCACACAAGGCTGTGATGTCCGTCACATCCCCGCGCCCGTCCTGTTGTTATAAGCAAAGTGGATAAGGAGGCGCTCATGAGCAATGCACTCTATTGGATAATCGCAGTGGCGGTTGCCGCTGTCTTCGTGTATCTGCTGTATCGAGCCTATGGGGGCATTCGGACGTATTTCCAGTACCGGGGTAAACGTCTGGTAACCTGCCCCGAAACCCATCGGACGGCAGCCGTGGAACTTGATGCCAAACAGGCTGCCCACGAAGCTTTCACGCACAAACCAAAGATGCAACTGAGCGAATGCACCCGATGGCCTGAACGCAAAGACTGCGGGCAAGAATGTTTGCGTGAAATTGAGATGGCCCCGTCAGATTGCCTGGTCCGCAACATCGTCATCGACTGGTTCAGCGA
>JARRJI010000182.1:601-7811 GCA_037379595.1 Acidobacteriota bacterium
CGGAAAGGCAAATCATCACCTGGAACGAATTCCCCGCCGAAGAGCTGCCAGAGTTCTTTTCAAAGTGCGATCCGGTTTGCTGGTCCTGCAGTGCGACGGAGGCATTCCGGCAGCAACACCCTGAGATGGTTACTGACCGGGCTCGAACCCCCTTGCGGATCCGGCATATCAAGTAGCAGGTTGAAGGCAGCCGGCTCGGCGAAGAACGCTTTATGCATGCGGCTCAGGCCCTTTGAGGCATTGACCCGAAGGGCCATGACACGGGCACTTGAAAGTCCGCGTCAATCGAGGTGGAAGACCTCTTCCAGCTCCTGCATGCTTTCGTCGGGCCGTGAAGCTTCCAGAGCTTCAAAATAGGGAGCCATCATCTTCTGCCACCTGGCGTTGACCTCCTCTTTGGCCATGCCTTCCAGCGCCGACTTAAAATCCTCCGGTGTTTCAAAATATCCAAAAAGAGTTCCGTCGCTCCGCATAAAGAGCGAGTAATTGTGCCACCCGGTCCGCCGAAGGGCATCCAGCATTTCCGGCCACACTTTCCGGTGGTGTTCTTTGTACTCCGCAATCTTTTCGGGTTTTACCTTTAGCACGAATCCGACTCGTTTCATTTTGCCTCCTCAATAGAATTCGCACGCCAATGGGTTTTTGACCGCTATGCGTAAAACAAAAGCCGCCATCCTTAAATTCGCCGTTTCCAGAACGCGAAAAGAACTATAGTGTACACCGGGCAGCAACGTATCTTGCCTTCTTCAACCCTCATAGAGCTCGGCTCAGCCTGCCAATGCTCCGGACTGATAAGATTGAGAAGGGAAGTTTTCCATGCAAAGAAGGCTTGCAATGGCGAGCGCGGAGTTGTATACGGTATGCGGAAGGAATGACACGGCCTGCTTCGCGCAATCTAGTCCTGCAACTCCGGAAACAGACCTATGAAGAGCACTCCGACTCTTGCGTTGTGGTTGTGCCTTACCGCGACCCTCTGGGTGGCCGCCGGCACGGCTTCTGCTCCTTTGCCGGCCCGCACAACTCAGGATCTGAACCTGCCTGCTGCCAGTATCCACCAGATGATGAAAAACGTGGCCTGGAACGAATTGCAGGCATCTGAACATCCCGTGCATTACTACTGGTATCTCGAGAAGGACATCTCATCAGATGGGTCCCGCACAAACGTTCAGATTGCAACTCATCATGGATATGTTGATCGCCTGATCGCGGTCGACGGAAAATCACCGAACAAGGTACAGATCGAGAAGAATGAACAAGTGCTCCAGAATCTGCTCACCAGCGCCCAACTCCGGGAGTCACGTTATAAGGATCAACGAAGCGACACGCTGCGTCGGGACAACGTGATCAAAGATGTACCCAATGCTTTTGTTTTTACCTACGACGGAAGAAGCAAAGAGGGATTGGTCAAGCTTAAGTTTCGGCCGGCGCCAAACTTCAAGCCCAGCTCCCGCCAGTCTCTCATTCTCCGAGGCATGGCAGGCGAAGTCTGGGTCGATCCCTCCTCTCAGCGGATGGCCAAAATTGATGGGACGCTCATCAAAGATGTAAAGATTGGTTGGGGATTTCTGGCGCGACTCAACAAGGGTGGGCGTTTCCTGATGGAACAGACCAGAGGTCCAGACGGAATCTGGCAACAGGAGCTGCTTTCAGTTCACTTCGACGGATCAATCCTGATTTTCAAAGGTCTTCACATTCACGAAACTATCATTCGATCCTTTTTCAAACAAGTTCCGAAAAACCTGACCGTACGTGAAGCTGTGCACATGTTGCAGGCGGACAAAAGCCTGCCCAAGGATTGGCAATCCCGCCTGGACGCCATCGAGAAATCCGCTCGTTTCGACTGACATTTCCAACCCGGCCAGCTTCAGCATCGGGAAACAGTAAGTCAGTTCGCAGCCACGTCAATCGCCGAAGGCTGGGATTCACCAGAAGAAGACGACGAACAAGGAAAGCTCACAGGATTGACTTTCCCCCGTCCACAGGAAAGATCTGTCCGGTAATAAAATCGCTGTGACAGGCGAGGAACAGAACCAACTTGGCAATGTCCGCGGCCGTGCCGGCCTTCCGCAGGGGAGTCGATCGGATAACGCTTTCGACCATCCGGTCTCTTTTTTCACCGGGAAACAATATCGTACCCGGCGCAATGCTGTTCACGCGAATTTCGGGAGCGAGGGCTTTGGCCAGACACCGGGTTAACATGATGAGTCCGGCCTTGGAAGAACAGTAGTGCATGTAATCCGGCCAGGCACTCAGCCCGCCGAGCGACGAGATATTAATGATCTGGCCGCGCCTTCGCCGCTGCATCATCTTCGCTGCCTCCTGCGCGCAGAAGAACGGCCCTTTCAAATTAACCGCGAGAATCCGGTCCCACTGTTTTTCCGTCAGCTGATCCCATGGAGCGGGAAAGAAGACACCGGCATTATTGACCAGCACATCAAGCCGCCCAAACCGCGCTTCCACCGCACGGAACATGCGACGAACCTGAGCCGGACGTGCGATGTCGGCGCGCAGCGCGACGGCCTGCACCCCATATTCCTTGATTTCCTGCACGGTCGTCTGGGCTTCGTTTCGGGAATGGTTGTAGTTCACCACCACCTCCGCGCCCGCGCGGCCAAGCGTAAGCGCGATTTCGCGCCCGATGCGCCGGCCTGCACCGGTCACCAGGGCAACCTGCCCTCTGAGAGCGCGATCATGAACCTCGTCTGCCATCGTCACCTTGATACAAAGCGATGACTATTTATGGCATTACGAGCCTCTGGAATCAAGGGAAACCGGTGTGTATCACTTGTTCGGCCTTCATCCAATCCCTCGCGGAGGGTGACTTTGCTTGACCGTTTATCGGCCTTACCTCTAGAATCTGAAGGTTGGAAAACAAGTGTGGGGCTCTGATGGCATTACCTGAAATAGTGGTCTATTCCAAACCGGCTTGCTGCCTCTGTGAGAAAGTCAAGAAACAGCTCACAAGACTTCAAAAGCAACACAAGTTTGCCCTGCGCGAAGTGAACATCCTTGAAGACGCAACCGCTTACAACAGGTTCAAGGACAAGATTCCCGTCATCTTCGTCAACGGCAAGAAGGCCTTCACTTATCATCTGGACGAGGCAGATTTTATTAAACTCCTGATCTCAGACGATTGCCAGCAGCGGGAAAGTGGTACTTCGGCACGGTGAAACGGCCCGGGGCCGCACCGGAATCCGGAAAGGACCCAGTCAACATGCAACTTGATGTTCTCTCAATCGCTGCCCATCGCGATGACACCGAACTCACTTGTGGGGGGACGGTTATCAAAATGGTCCAGGCGGGCTACCGCGTGGGAATCCTCGATTTGACCGCGGGAGAATCCGGCACGCGAGGCAATGCGTCTCTGCGCGAGCGCGAGGCGAACAAGGCGTCGCGCGTCATGGGCATCGCGCACCGTGAGAATCTTTATATGCCCGACGCCGGCGTGGAACACCTGCGGGAATACAAACTGAATATCGGCCAGAAGATTCGCGACTTGCGGCCTCGCACAGTGATCCTGCCTTACTGGAAAGGGCGGCATCCGGACCACTACACGACGGGGCAGATCGGCTATGAAGCGTGCTTTTTTGCCGGCCTGTCCAAGCTCCCGCTTAAAGGAAGACCTTATCGCCCGCACAAAATCATCTATTCAAGCCTCTACGTGCCGACGCTCCGGCCTTCATTCGTGGTGGACATCACCGCGCAGTTTGAAAAAAAGATCAAGGCCATCATGGCGTACAGCTCACAGTTTTCTGCTCAGGAAGACATGCAGAACCTCTTCCCTTCCCGGAAAGATCTTCGCGAGCGGATAGCTTCTCTCGCCCGGCACTTTGGATTGATGATCGGCGTCCGCTACGCAGAGCCGTTTGTGATGCGTGAAGTTGCGGCCGTTGAAGATATTGTGACCATGCCGGTGAAATCAATCTAGGCGTGGGCGTGTTTGTTAAAGCAGGCGGAAGTTGCGCCGGACAATCAGTCGGCAGGTAAACGGTTCTTCCACCGGCTGCGGATAAACCAGAGGGCTGCCACAACCAGGAGGATCAAAAAGGCTGTATCAAAGCGATGGAAATACGGCCCGAGATTCTTCCATCTTTCCCCAAGCTTCATCCCCGCATAGGCGAGTACGAAACACCACGGCAGAGAACCGAGAAAAGTGTAGAGGTTGAAGCGCAGAAAATTCATGCGGGAAATGCCGGCGGGAAGAGCAATAAAGGTTCGAACTACCGGAAGCAGCCGGGCAAAGAAGACCGCCCAATCACCGTATCGGGCAAACCACCGGTCAGCCATCTCCAGGTCGTGGCGCGTCACAAGCACGTAATGGCCGTAACGCTCAGCAAGCGGTCGCCCTCCGACGGCTCCGACATAATAGGCAACGATCGAGCCAAGGTTGCACCCCAACGCTCCGGCCAGCGCCACGCCCCACAGGCTGAAACGTCCGGCTGAAACCAGATAGCCCGAAAACGGCATGATCACTTCAGAAGGCAGAGGAATACACGCCGATTCAATGGCCATAAGCAGCGCAACTCCCAGGTAGCCTGACCCTGAGATGAACGCCACAATAAATCCGCCTATGATCTTGAGCATAGCTGAGGTCATTGATGAGAAGATCCCGACAGTTTCTACAGCCGGTTGATCACACTTGCAAGGTATCCGGCGCCAAAGCCGTTATCGATGTTGACGGTGGCGACGTTCGAGGCGCAACTGTTGAGCATGCCGAGCAGCGCCGCGATGCCGTGGAAGCTTGCGCCATAGCCGATGCTGGTGGGCACGGCAATCACGGGCACGCTGACCATACCCGCCACCACGCTGGGCAGCGCACCCTCCATTCCCGCCACAACAATGATGATGCGGGCACTGCGCAGTTGCTTGCTTTCGCTGAGAATGCGATGGATGTTGGCCACGCCAACGTCATAAATCGACTCGACGCGGTTGCCCATCACTTCCGCCGTCACCTGGGCCTCTTCCGCCACAGGGATATCCGAAGTCCCCGCGCTCACCACCAGGACCTTGCCCTTGCCACGGATCTTCCGGTCCCGGCGGATTGAAATTGCGCCGGAAAGTGCGTGGAATTGCGTACGTTTGTCCAGCGTCCTGATCCTCTCGTACAATTCCTCATTGCCGCGAGTGATCAGGATGTTGTGGCGATTGCGCAGCATGCCTTGAACGATTCCCTCTACATGCTCGGGAGATTTGCCGCGGGCGAAGATCACTTCGGGAAATCCTTGCCGCAGCGACCGATGATGATCGATGCGGGCAAAGCCGATGTCCTCAAAGGGAAGGTTACGCAGCCGGTCAACGGCCGATTCCACGCTGAGCTTGCCGCTCCGAACCTGCTGAAGCATTGCTGTAATTTCTTCTGGTGACATTCGCCCACCACTCCGTGCCATCTTGCTTGAAGAGGGCTATTTTAGATTGCCCCGGCGTTTTCAAAATTCCTGCCGGAACTGATTCTTCCAACCGGCGGCGACCTTCGCGCCAGCCCGAACGTTAAAAGTATAACAAACGGGCGGCAGGCTCCGGGTTTTCTTGACTTTATTGAAAGGGCTGGCAGAGAATGCCTTCGATGGCTCACATGCCGCCTTCAGACCAAAAGACGATTGTTGTGGGTGTGACCGGTGCGAGCGGCGCGGTGTTTGCGCGGCGCATGCTCCAGTTGCTGGAAGCCGATCACCGCGTGGGCAAAATCCACCTAATCATTTCGGGCGCAGGACTCAAGGTGCTGCGCGAAGAACTGGAGGTGGATGCCTCAAAAAGCACTTCCCTTCCCTCTGCGCTTGCCGGCGGGCTGGCTCCGAAAACCGAATTCCTGCTCGATTCCGACATCGGGGCCTCAATCGCCAGCGGCTCCTATCGCGTGGATGGCATGGTGATCATCCCTTGCAGCACGGGATGCCTGGCTCAGGTCGCTCATGGCATCTCGTCCACGCTGATCGAGCGCGCCGCAGATGTTTGCTTGAAGGAACGCCGCACGCTGATCCTTGCCGTACGCGATACGCCCCTGAGCCGGGTGCATCTGCGCAACATGCTGCAGGCACAGGAAGCGGGTGCCGAAATCTTTCCGATCATCCCGGCCTTCTATCACCATCCGGAAACAATTGACGACCTCGTCACCCAGTTTTGCTGCCGCGTGCTTGCGCACCTGGGGCTCGAGCAGAAAGAGCAGTTCCGGTGGAAAGGGGAGCAAGCCCTTCGAGAACGAAACTCCGGAAAGAAAACGCCTTGATCTTGCGTGGACTGGTAATCGCATTGTCCCTTGCCGGCCTCGCGGATGCCCTTTATTTCACCTTTGCCTACTACGGGCGCATTAAGAAGGCGCGCTGGGTGCCCCAAGCGCTTTGTGCCCGCGAGCAGTCGAGCTGCGTCACGGTCGTCCAAACACCTTACGGCAGCGTCTTCGGTGTGCCGAATTCCCTGCCGGGCATCCTTTATTATGCCTTGCTGATCCTCTGGGCCACAGCCGGGCCGTCAGCGCGCCTTACTATCCAGATCGACATGACTTCATACATCATCACTTTTACTGATCTCCTGATTGCGGCAAGCGCCGTGACCGTCGCCCTGGGTTTCTATCTCGTGTACGCCCTGCGGCGAATTTTGCATAGCGACTGCCCGTTCTGCTATGCAGCGCATGCAATTAACCTGAGCTTGCTGGCATTGCTGATCATTGCGAGGTAGAATAACTCGAGGCGTAGGTGATTGACATCCGGAGGGCCGGGAAAGTATCGGCCTGAGGAGAAGAGCACGACGGGGGAAATCTGCAGCGCAAGATATTTCGTTTTTGGCCTGTTGCAATTCTGAACCCTTACAACTATAATTGAAAGTTTGTGGCCGCTGGCGTAGCTCAGCTGGTAGAGCATCTGATTTGTAATCAGAGGGTCGGGGGTTCGAATCCCTTCGCCAGCTCCAAGCTGAGATGGTACCACGCCAAGCCGGTACCGGGTCTTGACCGGCAAGGACCGTGCAGGATCAGGTGAATAGGGTTATAATCTTTTTGCGGCCTGACAGCGGCGAGTGTTTAGGCCTCGGGTTGCGGAACCCGGGGCAAGGGTCCTATCGGACCCGACCAGGCCCTGCTGCGGGAGACCAAGTCCCAGGTACCGGGGCAGTCAGGATGAGCTTCGGACAGGTGGCCGAGTGGCTAAAGGCAGCAGGCTGTAAACCTGCCGCTCCTTGCGAGCTACGGGGGTTCGAATCCTCCCCTGTCCACCAGGTC
>JARRJI010000183.1:0-7864 GCA_037379595.1 Acidobacteriota bacterium
GTCGCTGTTTAATAAGAGGGACCGCACAGGAGAAAAGGTTTTCCCCCGGCAGCAGAGCTTGAGGCGGAGATTTACGTGAGTGGATCTTCCAACGGTACTTTGGCTGATCGGTAAGCAGCCTTCGGAGTTCTCCGCCGGGCGAGGTACCAGGGACAAAAAACAATCCAAAGCAAAATCGAGCCGATGCTCCACCGGAGCGGCTTGGGTATGTTCCTTTCACGGGCGTCGTGAAATACCCACAGCGAAGAGAGAATCACCAGTCCGCCCCGGGCGAACTGGCTTCTTTCATATCCCAGGAGCGCTTCAGCAGTGAACGCAACAACCAGCCAGGTTGCCAGCGTTGCGAAAAAGATACCCCAGGAACAGCGCGCGTACTCTTTGGGTGCGGAGGGCAGAGAAATGACCTGCTCCGCAATGGGAATGACAATTTCCGGGCGGGCAATTTCATTCGGGTCAATTGCCTCTCTGCAGGAAGGGCAGGTTCGGCACGAGGGGGCAAGCATCTGGCCGCAATTGGGGCAGGCAAAAGGCTCATCCGGGAAAGCCGGTACCGGTCGGGAGCTGGATTCGTTCGGCGACTCAACCACAGACGACTCTTCCCGCTCCGGATTGTTGGAACCTGCATTCATGGCTTCGTATTCCATCCCTGGTGCTCATCCCAGTCTAACACCTGGCGGTAAACTAGTGTGCGGGGTAGCCGATTAAAATCCCGGATATGTCCTTTGGCGCGATTGGCTCCCTGGGACTGATAATTCCAGCCGGCTTCCTGGCCCAGCGCCATGGTCCACAAACAGTTTGATGCCGTTGGGAGAGAGTTCCTTCTCCTGCACCATCTCCTGCAGCGCTTTCACCACCAGATAGTTGTTCACAATATGGTCGATATGCCCTTCCGCGGGCGGATGGGCCGTCACAATCACCGCGGGATGGAACATTTTCAGAAGTTTCTTCACGACCGCCACAACGGACTGGCGGGCAAAGGGCAGATTGGGCTGGAAAACGTCCTGGTAGGGCGTGTGGTCGCTGGCCAGCAAAGGCGCGAGATACGGGTGGGCGGGATCAGGATGGTTGTACCAGATTTCACCCGAACCTCCGTCCGGCAGCCCCAGAAAGTAGATATCACTTTCCGGCACACCCAGGTGACCCAGTACGGCCCGCGTCTCTGCCATGCGCAGGTCGCCGAAATTCATGGCCTCGGCGGGACTGCAGGAGTGCTGGTAATAGCGGTCGCACGATCCTGCATCGCCGCTGGTGAAGTAAACAAAGTGGATCGGAATGTGATTCTCGACCGCCGCCCGGGTCAGCCCGGTCCATCCACCTTCGTCGTCCTCGTGCGCGCAAAAAATCATGATCGACCTCGGCAGCGCGTTCACACCCAGCTCAAGATCATTTTCGGCTACAGTGTTTCCGCTTGAATCGCTGAGAACAACTTCAACCCGATATAAACCGGCGTGGGCGGCAGGAAGGGCAAACGTCACCGTTCTATTCATGGGAGCCGAAGCCGGCGAGAGAGCAAGGCGATCGCCAAGGCTCTTCTTTTCGATCTCCTTCCCTTGCGGATCAAGCAGCAAGGCTGTCATGGAAATCTGCTTCCAGGCCTTCGTTCCGGGGTTCTTGACGGAGAAATGAATTGGCGCGTCCTGCCCTGGAAGAAACATCGTGTGTTGCTTATCGAAATGAATTGCGCCTGCATTCAGGCCGGGAGGATAAAAGTGCCGGTAGTCCCTGGTATCAACCTTGCTCAACTCGGGATAGATGTATTGCAGTGGATAAGGCTTGGGCGATGTGATCCCGGGCGGACGGATCAGGACCAGTTGACTGAAAGCGATGTCCAAAACGTTCTTGCGATTGTGGTCCCACACTACGACCCCATACTGATGGATGGAGGGCTGCTTGACCTTGGCGGCAACAGCCGCGTCGCTGGAGCGGATTTGCTCCTCCGCCCCTGCGGCAAGTGTCAGATCCTTCTTCAACGTCACAATGCTTGCAGCAGCCTGCTGTGCGGGCCCGGCAATCCACGGCCAGTAGCGGTTTGAGAACTCGACCCGAAGGCCCTGCATCGGGTGATTCGTGAGGTTTTTCAAGGTAATGTCGCAAGCAACTTTATCGCCTGTAACATAGAAAGTCTTCCCAAGCTTGATGCTCTCAATCTTGACCAGCCTGCGATACACGGCAAAGGAGCCGGCCTGGCGAATCTTGAAAACGACCTCGCCTGAGATTTTGTCGTACCCCAGCAGGTCAATCTCGTAGCGTCCTGTCCTGGCATCCAGAGGAATTTTCCATAGGGCAGAATAGGAGTTTGAGGCTGGATCGCTCGAACATTCCCACACATGCGAGGGAGGGGTTGCAAACAGAGCCTGGGATTCGCCGTCGTAGCGAATCGTTGCTGAAAAAACCAGGCCTGCGCGGATGGAAGCACCCGGGGCCAGGACCAGGCGCATCAAGACTTCCGAGCCAACGTCGTAATCGGTTCTATTCGTCACTGCCAGGACACTAGCCTGTGCCTGGGCAAGCACCGGCAGCAGCAGAGCTCCGGCAAGGAACGCTAATTTTGTGCAGATGGATTTTCGCAAGTGCTGTGGTAACACAACCTCCTCCGCTCCTGGGCAATGGGAAGCGGCGCCCCATATGCACAGACAAACCAGCCTCCTCGCCCCCATGCGCTGCCCTACTCAAGTCAGGTCCCGCGCGCATGACGTTTAATTTATCACGAACGAAAAGCTCATGCGCTCAGGCACTGGCTTTCCTTTGGTCCAGCAACGCGCCAAGGCTCTGAAGATCGTTGCAGCAGCGCCGAACTACGCTTCCTTAGCAGCTTTCAGCTCTGTTTGCAGAACCAGCTCCGGCAAAGCACCTGCCTTGGCGAGTACGAAATAAACCACAAAGCCCACAATGAAGGAGAAAAGAACAGCCGGACTGTCAACCCTCAGCCAGCTCGCCGGGATTCCAGGAATCTGATTGAGGATCCCGACTACAAAGCCGATCGCCCAGGCCACGTATCCCGCCCAGTTGATTCCTTGGCGCGGGCCCGACCACTTTCTTCCGGCCAAAAGATAATCGGCAGCCATAGCCCCACAAATCGGACCGAAAGAAGCTCCCACAATCGTAAAAAAGCCAACGAGATTCTGGGCAACGCCCGTGATCGCCAGGATGGCTCCGATCGTCACTCCAACCAGAGTTGAAAGGGCGCGCGGAATCTTTGGCAACATGGTCTCGAAGCTGTTGCCGGCAATAAAGGTGCAGAAAGTTGTCGGCACCATGGAGGCGGCCGCAAACAGGAAGAACATCAGAGGAGCAAGGCTGCCAACACTCTTGATGGTTCCAGCATAGGTGAAATCTGAAGCGTTCCCCAGCCTGCCAAGGTGCCCAGCAACCGAGAGCACCGGCAGTGCTCCTGCGACAAGGATTGCAAGTGTTATGCCGGTTAAGCCTCCCCAAACGATGTCGCGGCGATTCCTGTTATTCAATCCAAAATCCGCGCCCGCGGCGCCAGCAGACGCGAAAAATCCGATGACGAGGGCCAGCATCGCCAGGAAGCCTCCCCAGGCGTCGTTCTGCGGCGGATGATAATTGGCTATTCCTCCCTTGTTGGCCCAGAAAACGATGACAATCATAAAGAGGGGCACCCAGTTCAGAAACTGGGCAATGCGCGCCATGTAGGAAATCCCTTTGATGGCCACCCAGGCAAGCCCATAAGCCCAGACCAACGCAATGGCCACAAAGAGCCCTTTCGAATGGCTGCCGAGCCCTTCCATGATGTAGTCCGTGGCGAAGTAGGTTGCCACAGCGAACCATCCCAACTGCAGAAAGCCCATCAGCAGGCCGGGCATCAGGTATCCGCCCTTCACGCCGAATGTGGATGTCCCCACAATGTAAAGGGGACGTCCTGTCTGCATGCCCAACATGGCAGGCGCATAGTAAAAGAGCGCGAAACAGAGGAGGCCCGCCACCAAAATTCCCAGGACGCAGACCCCGGGACTGGCTAGGCTCAGCGTGGGCGCGGAGAGCCCCAGGTAAAAGGCGACCCAGAGAAAAATCCCCGCATAAGAAGGAAACGTACTCTTGTACCAGGGCACCCGCTTGCTGGCGGGATTGGGAACGGAGGATGCAACGTAATTCGGTAATTCCGCGGCCATTTTACCCCCAATCAAGCACTTACACAGAGTTCGGTTGGGGACAAAGAATATTCGTTTAGGCAGCTTTATGCAAGTTCAAAAGCACGAATGGTTGATGGGATTCGGGCAATGGAACCGGTCGGAAAATCGCAGCGCCGCACTCGCTTATTCTTCCTCAGCTTCAGCAAAGAGCCGGTAACCTGGATTGGGCGGAAACAGGTCCGCCAGCAGAGTCATTCTCTTGCGCAGAGCGGGGACAGGCAGGTGCTCAGGTCCAAGCCGGATTTGAACATCGTGCCAGAGTCCGTGCATATACTCTCCACAGGTGCTGGTGAAAGAAATATCGCGATACTTTGTAAACATAGCGCCGGTTGACGACCATCGGCCGCGCCTCCGAAGCGGTCGCTTTGCCTCATAGGCATCCTCATCAATCTCGCCTTCGAATCCGCTCCGGAGTTCTTCAACCAGCAGACTGGTATAGCGCTCCAGCTCTTCGGACGTGAGCCGCGCGCGAAGTAGCTCAGCGATGCTTGCCAAAAACTCGCATCCAGTGTCGTGAGCATCAAGATCGCGACAGGCAACGACCAGATCAATCCTGTTCTTACTCTCCAGCCAGACCGTGGAATGCTTTTCTCCGTCAGGGTTGGCAAAAGCGACCATGTCGCCGGTGGGGAAGCAGGCCACAAAGGGAACCAGAAGAATCCGCAGTTTCCCCAGCCGCCGGGCGATGGCTTCTGGGACAGCCTGGGCGGGTTCCCGAACCATGGCACGTTCTTCGGAAGGACTGAGGGCAACCGCTGAATGCATTTCCCATTCATGCGCCAGCCGGGAAAGTGGGTCGAAAATCTGCTGAACATACTCCCTGACCGGAATAATCCTGCTCACAGAAGGTTTCGAAGTGCTCAACTCGTTCCTCTTCGACCAAGTCTAAATCCTATTGTGGGGGATAACATTGCCCGGTGTCCAGAACACGCCTCGAGTCAACTCAAGAACTCTGGATCGCTCCTCAACGCTCGAAAGCAGTGGCCCGACGCCCCATGCGGGCTCCGGGACGATGCCAGAAAAGGGTTGCGCCGGACGTGGAGCCGGGGCAGAATGATTAGGTAAGAACTTTTGATAGCCTGAAGGATAAACCTTTTGGCAGCCAAATTCTTCGTGGGCTCCGAGGAGAGGGGCAAGCGGTGAGTCCTCTTTTTTCCACTGGAGCCTCGGAAAACAGCTTTGCAACTAACCCCTGAACTATTTCCAACGCTTTCACTCCCCGATGACAAGTTTCACGACCATTGCGGCGTGTTCGCCGTGTATGGTCACCCCGAAGCCTCCAAGCTGAGCTATTTAGGCCTTTATGCCCTTCAGCACCGGGGTCAGGAAAGCGCCGGGATTGTTTCGAGTGACGGCCGGCGCCTGACCAGCCACAAAGGCATGGGGCATATCGCCGAGGTCTTCAACGAGGAAGTGTTGCAGAACCTCGCCGGACATTCCGCCATCGGCCATACGCGATATTCAACCGCCGGTGACACCAACGTGAAAAACGCCCAGCCTTTAAGCGTCAGTTGCCAGAAGGGGCAGGTCGCCCTTGCTCACAACGGAAATCTGGTGAACGCGGCCGGCATTCGGCGCGAACTCGAAGCGCGCGGCGACATCTTTCAAACCACCAGCGACACGGAAGTGATTCTCCACTATTTCGCGCGTTCCAGGCACAGCGGAATTCCGGAATCCATCGCCGATGCGCTTGACCGCGTTTCCGGCGCCTATTCGCTGGTCATGCTTTTCAAAGACAGTGTTTACGCCATTCGGGACCCGCGTGGATTCCGGCCCCTCAGCCTGGGACAACTGAACGGCGCCTATGTAATCGCTTCAGAAACTTGTGCGTTCGACATCATCAGCGCCACTTACCTGCGCGACATCGAACCGGGCGAGATGGTGATTTTGGATCGGCGCGGCATCACTTCCCTCCGTTATTCACCCCCAGCCAAGCCGGCGCAATGCATTTTTGAGCACGTCTATTTTTCTCGTCCTGACAGCGTCGTGTTTGGCCGTTCAGTGCAAAGCAGCCGGGAGATGCTGGGACGGCGGCTTGCACAAGAACATCCGGTCGAGGCGGACCTGGTGGTGCCGGTTCCTGATTCAGGCGTCGCCGCAGCCATTGGGTATTCGGAAGAGTCGGGCATCCCGTTGAGGTTTGGTCTGATCCGCAACCACTATATTGGACGCACTTTCATTGAGCCGACGCAGGCCATCCGGGACTTCGGAGTCAAACTCAAGCTCAATCCTGTTCGCAGTCTGATTGAGGGAAAAAGGGTGGTGCTGGTGGATGATTCCATTATCCGCGGCACAACCAGCCGGAAAATTGTGCGCCTGGTGCGGGAGGCCGGAGCGCGTGAGGTCCACATGCGGATCAGCTGTCCGCCCACGATTTCGCCATGCTATTACGGCATTGATACACCGACCAAGAAAGAGCTCATCGCTTCCAGCCACAGCGTAGAAGAGATCCGCGTCTATGTTGGAGCTGACACGCTGGGCTATCTTTCGCTGGAGGGCCTGCAAGAAGCGGTTGGCAGCGATAAGGGGCGATATTGTCTGGCCTGCTACACGGCCAGCTATCCAACCGCCGTTCAAGAGCCTCTAATCTCTTTACGAAACCGGGAATAGCTTTTATGGAATCGTCTGAGTTTCCGAAAACCGAGGAACAATCTCAGAATTCTGCCACGCCCTCTGCTCCACCACCCCGCCGCGGGTCCCGGCGAGAGGGCTTGTGGGAGACCGTTCGCTCCCTTCTCATCGTATTGATCGGAGTGTTTTGCATCCGAACGTTCGTGGCAGAAGCCACCATGATCCCGACCGGCTCGATGGAAAACACGATTCTGATCGGCGACCATGTCCTGCTGAACAAACTGCTTTACGGCCCCCAATTGCCCTATACGGACTTGCGGCTTCCCCGGCTGGCAGGGATTCATCGTGGAGACATCGTGGCTTTCCATTATCCGGTGAATCCGTCCCTCATGTTTGTCAAGCGTGTTATCGGCGTTGGGGGGGACGTCATCCGGATTGTCAACAAGCAGGTTTACGTGAACGGCAAGCGGCTCAAGGAGCCCTTTGCCTACTTTTCGTCGTCCAATACTTACCCTCTTCGCGACAACTTTCCCCCACCTGTAGGTGAAATCAACGAACTGTCAATGGCTTGGGGCGTAAATCCGAAGTGGGCCCATCAAATGCGCCGCTATGTTCACAAAGACGGCCTTCACGTCCCGAAGGGATACCTGTTTGTGCTGGGCGACAATCGAGATGATTCGCTCGACAGCCGATTTTGGGGATTCGTACCCGTAAAGAATGTTGTGGGAGAACCGATGTTTGTTTATTGGTCGTATAATGCGCCCACGCACGACTGGACTGACAACCGGCTCTCGGACCGGCTGAAATTCGACGTTTCCATCCTCAAGAACTTTTTCAGCAAGACACGCTGGTCCAGACTGGGCAAGGTCTTCTGACCGCTTCCGCCCTTCTGACTTTGGTCATTCCACAAAAGGAGTTTTCCGGCGCCTTATGCGCTATCGAGATGCGGGCGTGGACATCAATGCTGCGAGCCGCGCCAAGTCGCAAATTAAAGAACTTGCCAGCAAGACCTTCAGCCCCCGTGTGCTGAAGGATGTCGGTGCTTTCGGTGGATTCTTTTCTCTCAAAGGCCTTCCCTCAGACGCCGTGCTGGTTTCCAGCATGGACGGCATCGGCACCAAGCTCAAGCTTGCCTTTGC
>JARRJI010000184.1:0-8664 GCA_037379595.1 Acidobacteriota bacterium
CTTCTAACTGGCCGGATCGGGAACAACACTCTCCGCGGATAGAACAGGGGTGCCTCTCGGGGCGCCCTTGTTTTCCGCCACCTGCACTGAGAGCAGGTGATAAGCTTAAAAACATGGCAGGGGATTGCCCCAGGCAGGTCTCCTCGCGCGGAGGATTATCCGGCCATGGGGACAAAAGAACCGCTGCTCGCGCGAGGTGAAACCTTCCCGGCAGATTCAGGGGCCGGGCTTAGAGCTTCAGTTTGAGGTTCCATTGTTACGTCTGAATTCCATTCCCGCAAAGCACAAGTGCCTGGGGCCGGCTGCGTTTCTGCCGGCAATGGTGATGCTTGTCTGCGGACTGTGGGGCCGGCCGGCAGCCGCGCAGAAACCGCCTGCAAAACAGCCTTCGCCGCAACTGCGCCGGCTCCTGGCTGAGGGCTCGGCGGATCTCTCTCGAGGTGACGCAGCCGGGGCGGAAAAGGTCTTCCGCAAGGCGCTGGCGCTTGATCCCAGTTCGATCGGCATTCTGAATGACCTGGCGATCTCACTTGACCATCAGGGTAAGAAGGAAGAGGCAATCTCTTATTACCGCCGGGCGCTCAGGCTCAAGCCGGGCGATTCCACCACGGCTCGCAACCTGGCCGTTGCTTATTTCCGGCTGCAGCGCTACAGCGAGGCCTTGCCTCTGCTGGAATCGCTGGCAAGGGAATCTCCCGACAATTTCCAGATCCTCGACCTTGCGGGCCTCTCGCTGTTCGCGCTTAATCGTTACGGGGAATCTGCCGCCTACCTGGAGCGCGCAAGCAAGGTCCGCCCAAAGGACCTGCCGACGCTCTACCTGCTGGGGCAGGCCTACCTGCGGGAAAAGAGTTATGACAAGATCACAGAGGTTTTCAGGCGAATCTTAATGGTCAATCCCGAGTCTGCCGAGGCGCACGTCATGATGGGCATGGCTTATGACAAGATGTTCCACGAGCAGAAGGCGCTCGATGAATATCTCGCCGCCGAAAAAGCCAATCAGCGGAGAAGGAGTTTCGCGCCGAGCTGAAACTCTTTCCTTCCGACCCGATATCCAATTGCCTGCTGGGACGGATCCTCTTCCGCAAAGGCCAGCCGCGTGAGGCGGTGCCGTACTTTCAGGCGGCTCTTCGAGCCAGCCCAAAGTACAAGGATGCGCTGATCGGGCTGGGCCAGGCGGAACTGCAAATCAACCAGCCACAAAAGGCGCTTGAGCCGCTTCAAACAGCGGTCAAGCTTTACCCGGATTCCTCCCGGGCGCACTTTCTGCTGGGAAACGCCTTGCAACGAACCGGCCACGCGGCCGAGGGCACTCGCGAGCGCGAAATCTCCACGAAAATTCAGGACGAGCGGCGAGCCAGTTATACGAAGAAACTCGGCTCTTCCGCGAAGCCCAATCACTGACACGGGGACGGGGGGGTGTTGAAAATAGCCTACTGATGTGGGCTTCAGCAGGTTCTGCCGCATTCCTTCAAAGCACGCTCCCGTGCCAGCGGCCTCCTCAGTGCTCGTGCCGGTGAAGGTGCGAATGCGCGTGGATTTCGCCCGACTTGTGCACGTGCAGGTGCGAATGGAGAAGCCCCGTGCTCTTCAGCAGGGGCACGTCGCTCAGGATTTGCGCTGGCGTCCCTTCGGCCACGATGCGCCCTTCATGAAACACACAGCAGTCATCGGCGATGTCTTCCGCGATGTCGAGGTCATGGGTCGTCGTGACGATGGTTTTAGCTCCGCCCTTTGCCCGCACCAGGAAATCGATCATGTGGCTCTCGCTCTTCGGATCGAGAGCTGCCGTGGGCTCGTCGAGCAGCGGCGAGCGTTCCTTCAGGTGCGCGATCTCCATCATCTCAAGCGTTTCGGCGATTCTCCGCCGGACCTCGTCCACGGGCCAGCGGAGCTGCAGCGGCCCAAAGGCGATCTCGTCAAAAACGGTGGGGGAAAAGAGCTGAACGTCAGGATTCTGAAAGACCAGGCCGACGCGCCGCCGGAATTCCACGCCGAACCCGTCGTTCTGGATGTTCTGCTCGGTGAGCGGCTTGCCGCAAAAGTGAACCGTTCCTTTCTCCGGAAAGCAGAGGCCGTTGAGGATGCGCAGCAGGGTGGACTTGCCGGAACCGTTTGCGCCCAGCAGGACAATCCGCCGGCCGGGATTCACCGTCAGATTCAGATGCTCCAGCGCCGTCACTTCGCGATAGCGATAGGTAACATCGCGAACATCAAAAACCGGAACCGCCTCGGAGCCGTTTGATTTTATTGCACTCATCTTCCCAACCAGAACGCCGCAGCGGAAATAAGGGCGAACCCAGCCAGCATGATCCAGTCGAACCGCCGGACCTGGAATTCATCCAGAAGCGAAACGTCGCCGCGATACCCGCGTGACTGCATGGCAAGGTAGACCTCAGAGCTGAGGTCGAAGGTTTTGGACATCAGCACGCCGGCGCTCGAGGCTGCCACCCGGCGCCGCTCGCTGCCCGTGAGTTCGCCCACCATGCGGCTGCGGCGCGACTCGAACATGTCGTGTGCGCTTTGCAGCACCAGAAACAGATAGCGATAGGTCATGCCCAGAATGGTGACCAGCACGGCGGGCACTCGAAGCACTCGCAGCGCTTTGAGAACGTGGTTCCACGGAGTCGTAAGGACCAGCAGCACGCACAGGGTCGCGGCCGTTTCCACCCGCAGCACCAGATAGCCGGCACTCGTGAGGCCTTGCGAGGTGACCGTCCAGCCGAGCCAGGGAACCTGGGCGACCACCTGTCCCGGCGTTATAAAAGGAGCAGGGAGGGCGATCACGCCCGTAAAAAGCAGGACGGCAATCCACACCCTTTTCAGCAGTACGTTGAACGACACGCGCGAGAGCGCAGCCAGCACCACGGCAATGGCGAAAAGGCCGCCAATCACTGCCAGCCGGTGAACGGCCGCAGCGGACACGATCAAAGCCAGAATGCCCACCAGCTTGACGCGCGCATCGAGGCGCTGCAGCAGGCCGTCCGCCCGCGCGGTCTGCTCGGCATAGAAGGCGTGCTCCATGGCGTCCACAAAGCTTGCCGTGGTGCGCTCCAGAAAGCCGTTCCTGCCGCTATGCTTTGCTGCTGTCACCTACGTCTCCTCCGTGCGCGCCGGCGCGCCGGGTGGTCCGGGCCGAGCCCTGGCGGCAAGCCATTTAATCAGCAGAGAGAGAAGAATGATGATCCCGATTCCAAACATGGCCGAGAGCATGTAACCGAATGCCGGCTTGTGCACGAATGACGGAGAATAATTCGGGAACGGCGCGGTCCAGATGGTGGACAGCCGCTCGAGCCCGCTTGGGGCTGCGGCCGGAGGCGCCACGTTTCCTGAAACTGTCGTAATCTGCTGGCGCACCGCGGGGTTCGAAAAGTCACGGACGGTCCATTCACCCCAGGCCTTGCCTGCGGCCAGCAGGCCGAGCGGCGTGAGAACCATCAGGAGGCCGACGGCGGTCCAGAGCGGGCGCGCGACCCTCCAGCCGGTTTCTCTCGCGAAGCCCGCCGCTTCTTCCTCCGGCATCGGCACGCCGGGAGCGGTGAACCGGAGCAGCCCGGGATTTGCCCGCTGCAGGTAGGCGACAACGCCGCCGGAAACCACCAGTTCGGCCACTCCGGCAAAAGTGAGGTGGCCGATCATGATGGCCGGGATCGCAATGCTGAGCGGATAAGGCGCATAGAGAGGCGCGCCGGCGGCGTTCTTGAAATAGAGAGGCTGAAGGCCCAGCTCGACCGAAGCGCACAGGGCGGCGCAGTTGATGGCGATGTAGCCGCCCAGCGCCGCCGCCACAACACGCCGCGACGAGGTGATCGCCGATCGGCCGGAAATCAGCCGATAGACAAGCCATGCGGCCAAAGAACCCACAATCGCCATGTTGAAGCAGTTGGCGCCCAGCGCGGTGATGCCGCCGTCGCCGAAGAAGAACGCCTGGATGAAGAGCGCCGTCGAAAGCGCGAGGATCGAAGCCCAGGGGCCCAGCACGATGGCCGCGATTCCGACGCCCAGCGGATGGGCCGTGGTGCCGCCCGGAATGGGAATGTTGAACATCATGATCACAAAAGAGAAGGCCGCGAAAACCGAGATCAGCGGCACCAGTCGCGTGAACAGAAGCTTCCGGGTTTTGCGCAAGGCGACATACCAGAAAGGCGCAGCGCTCGCGTAGAGAGCGGCACAGGTCGAGGGACTGAGATATCCGTCCGGGATATGCATCGGTTCGTTACCGCGCGCAGGGTTGGATGAGCGCCGTCACAGGCACAGAACCTCATTATAGATCGAATTCAACGGGTGGCGGCTGAGAAGCCACGGTCCTCCGAAAGAAGCCGATGGCAAAGAGATGCCAGGCGCGGGGGAACAACCCGTGGAACGGCAGGGCACGAGCCGTTCATTTTCCGGTCTGTTTCCGGTTTGTTTTTTGCCGTTCATTTATTTTCAACAAGATAGCCCGCTTTGTTTTCCGGTTTGTTTCCGGTTTGTTTTTTGGGCCCTTCATTTATTTTCAACAACATCGCCCGCTTTGTTTCTGCTTTGTTTCCGGTTTGTTTTTTTGACAGATCCTTTGTTTTCAACAACTCTCCCGCTTTGTTTTTTAAAAAAGCATTCTTTTCCTCTTCTTACTCGACCAAAACGGCCTCGCACCGGGCCGCTGCAGCTCTGCGCGGCAACGTTCCTTTTGCAACGTTGCGGGTTTTGCATTCCACGCACGCACCGGCCGCCGCGACTGCTCGGGGCGCTACAAGGATCGGGGCAAGCGACAGCCGGCTCACAGACCAGACTAGCACAGTAGCGTAGTCTTGTCAAGTAAATTCCTGATTCCCCGGGCGACGCTGCCGCTCAGAACAAGATGATCGCCTTGTTCGGTGCTGGCCGCCTACGGGCATCCTAAAGGTTTTGCCTGCAGGATGAGACCGGTCTGGTCCGTGTAAAACGACGGGCCGCAACGGTCCCTGCTGCCGTCCCGCAACGAAGCCAGATAATGCGATCTGTCGGGGCTTACATACAAGGCAAGATGATGAACCCTTTCGTATCTCCCCTATTGATCCCTGGATTCCGCAGTCGTCAAGCTGATTGCACGGGCAAGACCGGAAAATCAAAAATCCTGCGAACATAGCATTTGCACTTCGGCGGATGTGCGCTACACTTTTCGCTCAGGGATTGGAAGAGCCGATTGAAGGGGGACAATGAGAAAATCGAACGTATGCTACATCGGGGTTGACCTTGGGGGCACGAGCCTGAGGGCCCTCGTGGTCGATGACGAAAACAATATTCTGGGCTCCAAGAAGATTCGGACGCTGCAGGGGGCCGGTCCCGGCAAGCTGATCCACAGGATTAGCCAGCTTGTGGAAAGCACTCTTCAGGAGACGGGAGTGAGCCGTTCGCGGGTGCGGGCGGTCAGCGTGGGGGCGCCGGGGCCGATCGACCGTGTGCGCGGCATTGTGGAAGAAGCGCCGAACCTGGGCTGGAAGCGGGTGCCGTTGCGGGCTGAACTTCGGCAACTGCTCCGGGTCCCGATTTTTGTTGAGAACGACGTGAACGTCGGCCTGGTGGGCGAGCATGTGCTGGGCGCGGGACGCGGCGCCAAGAACCTGGTGGGCATCTTTGTCGGCACGGGAATCGGCGGCGCCTTGATCCTGGATGGCGAACTTTACGATGGCAGCCGCGGAGGCGCGGGTGAGATCGGCCACACGATCCTGGCCATTGACGGCCCGCTGTGCGGATGCGGCCGCCGGGGCTGTGCGGAGGCGCTGGCCAGCCGAACGGCGATGGAGCGCGACGTGCGCGCCGCAATCAGGTCCGGGCGCAAGAGCAACGTGCTGAAAATTATGAAGAAGAAAAAACGGGAGCGCATGACCAGCAGCATTATTGCGTCTGCCCTGAAGAAGAACGATGCAGTGATGCACGAAGTGTTGGAACACGCGCAACGCTACCTGGGAATCCTCGCCTCGAACGCCGTGAACCTGCTGGACCCGGAATGCGTGGTTTTCGGAGGCGGCATCGCCGAACGGTTGAAAGACAGCTATGTCGATCCGATTCGCGAAACCGCCTATGAGTATTTCCTGCGGCCTGCCGATCGTGACCGGGTGAGAATCGTTCCCGGCAAGCTGGGTGACAACGCGGGAGCACTCGGAGCCATCGTGCTGGCCAAGCAGCGCCTGCAATGAACGTCCCTGCCTGAAGAACACTGGCCCGCCCCGCGGCCAGAGTATCTCATCGTGATTTCATCCCATCGGTAACTTGCCCACCCTTGCTGTCTTCATCATCGACGGCGCCGGAAGGAAGACGTTTACCGTGCTTCTATTAGATGCAGGAGGGTTGCCTAACCTCGAAATAGGGCGAATTGTTATCTATTTCATAGCTTGAAACCATGCTCCGGTTCTTTACATCTAAAAAGATGTGTGCTGGAGAGAGCAAGCAGGAGGGCCAGCACCACAGAAAGCGAGGTGACAAACTATGATAAAGGAGGAAGCATTAACCAAAAAGTTTTTCCGGAAATCAGTTTCGATTGGGAGTTGTGCGGCATTGATCGCACTGCTTTTTTTCCTGATGCCGGCTGCCGGCCTGGCGGATAGCCCTTCCAATGCTGAGATTACGGCAGGAGTCGAGAGTCACCTTTACCACGCTGGAATTTTTAAACACGGGCAGGTGAACGTGCAGGTCAGAAACGGAATCGCAACCTTGACAGGTACCGTAAACAGCTACGGCGAAAAGCTTCATGCGGTCCGAGCCGCGCGCCACCAGCACGGGGTCCGCGAAGTGACGGACGACATCACGGTCAATCCTTCGGGAGTGACGCCGCAACAGATTCTTGAGAAGGCACGATACAACGTATTGACCTATCCGTTCTACACCATTTTTGACCACATCACTCTCAGGGCCCAGGGCAATGATCTGATTGTCGGCGGCCAGGTGACGCTGCCCTTCAAGAAATCCGACCTGGGCAAAATCCTTGCCAACATCAAGGGCGTAACTTACCTGCAGAACAAGATCAAGGTGTTGCCAACGTCTGACTTTGACGACCAGATCCGTGAAGAGATCGCGGAACAGGTCTATGGCGATCCGATGTTTGTGAATTACGCCAACCAGGTAAACCCGCCCATCCACATCGTTGTGGATAATGGCCAGGTGACGCTTTATGGCGCCGTCAACAGCAAGTTGGAACGCCAGGAAGCCGATATCGATGCACGGTTTGCAACAACCTACTTTGGATTGAAGAATAATTTGCGCGTTGTCTCGTAGATTTCATCCTCCCCCCTGGCAGCCCGCGGCGAGCCTCCTGCTACCGCGGGCTTTTTGTTTGCCCTCCTTGCGATCTTGTCGATTGACAGATACTCCAGGGACATATTAAGGTTTAGGGCATGAAAACCAAGAACGAAAGTGGACGTTTGGCCCGGCTTGTGAGAATGGACCAGGTGGAATCGCTGGAGTTGCTGGCGGCGAAGACCGGCGTCGCTCCGGAGAAGCTGGCGCGCAAGTGGCAGTCCAGTTCGCGCTCAGACGCCCACCGCTCCGCCGGCCGGGCGCCGAAGTCGCTCGCTCATCCCAAAGGGACCGTTCCGCATTCCGCGCGTTCCTGACCTCTCATCAAGAGCATGTAGTTTTGCGGGGCGACCTGCCCCGGCGCAGGCGTGCGGAGGAAGCGGATTGAAGGCAATCCGATGCCCAAGTTTGTTGCTGCTGCTCTCGCCTTTTATTCATTCCTTCTGATTGAAACCACCCTGCCGGGCCTGCCGTCGCGCATTCCGACCCATTTCAATTTTGCAGGCGAACCGGATCAGTGGGGCAGTCCGCACATGCTGTGGGTGCTGCTGGCGCTGCAAATACTGCTTGCTGCCGTCCTGCTTTCCATTCCCGCCTGGGGACGCAGACATCCTCAGGCCGTGCATTTGGGCACAAAAAATCTGAGCGACTTTACGCCAGAGCAGCGTGAACTCGTGATGCCGCTGCTCAGGAATATGGCGGGGTTCATGAGCATTGCCAGCAGCCTTTTTTTCATCTATCTTCTGCGGGAGACGATTCGAGTGGCCGAGCATCCCCATTCCCGGATGCATATGGGCTGGGCAGCCGGCCTTTTCGTGGCGGGCATGGTTGGAATTTCTCTTTATTACGTGCTCCGCATGAACGCAGTGGCTAAGGATGCGCAGTCGAAGTGATTTCCGGCGGACTGTCCGCGAGGAGTTAGAAAACCCTTGATAGCTCGAAAACCGGGTTACGAAGATGTTTGCTCCACGGCCCTTCGGCATGGCAGTTGGGAGATCCTCCGCCATCCCGGCACAACGTGGAAGTTAGCCGCTTCGCTTCGCTCAACATGACGTGCACCGCCTTTTGAGTATCCAGCTAGACCGCGATTGCGAAATCTGCTATTTTGATAGCCACGGGCGATTAACTCAGCGGTAGAGTGCTACCTTCACACGGTAGAAGTCACAGGTTCGAGTCCTGTATCGCCCACCATGCACTTCGCAGCAATATTTCATCACTCGAAACAGCGGGCTGGGCAGCGACCTCTTTATCCACCTGATATTGCAGGCGCCTGGCTTCCGCGTTAGGCGTCACCAGACCACGGTGCACGCGGCTGGGCGTTATCCAACCGAAACGAAAATATGGATACAATTTCCTGTCGCAATGCGATGGACGATGCGATAAACTTGGGCTCATACGCACAGGTTGGAC
>JARRJI010000185.1:0-23869 GCA_037379595.1 Acidobacteriota bacterium
GTGAGCTCGAAACGTTTTCCCGATGGCCTGAAAAGGGTGAAGGACAGACTGGACCGTTATGGAATGAAACTGGGGCTGTGGTTCGGACCTGCCTCGGCTGCGGTCTCAAGCCGGGCGCTGCAGGAACACCGGGATTGCATCGTGTCGTGGCATGGCGTGGAAGGGAAACCTCATCCGATCTGGGGGACGGAAGCGAGCTATCGCATGTGCCTGGCCAGCCGTTACGCCGACAGTTTTGCGGAGCGGCTGATCCAACTGTCAAAAGAAGTCGGCGTCACGTATTTCAAATGGGATGCCCTTGGGCAATACGGATGCGACTCTCCTCGCCACGAGCATGGGGACCAGACGAACACACCGGAAGAACGCGCCCAATCCTATGCGTTTCAAATGCTGCAGCAGATGATTCGCATGGCTGACCGGATTGCCGCAGCGTGCCCCGGCGCCATTGTCGATTTTGACGTCACCGAGGCAGGGCGCGCCGTGGGGTTGGGCTTCTTGTCGGCCGGAAGGTTCTTCCTGATCAACAATGGGCCCTATTACGCGAGTTACGATGTTCCCCGAAATCCCGGCCGCCAAAACAGTAATCTCTTTTTTTATCCCGGGGCCGCCCGCACCTGGATTTGCCGGTCTCCGCTCGCATACGACAAATGGATCCCTTCGATTCTTTTCCTGACCCACTACTTTCCCGATGATCCGCGCTCGTCGCAGGAAATCAGCCTCGCATCGCTCATCCTCGGCCAGAACGGAATCTGGGGAGACCTGCCGGGTGTTTCAGCCTCGGGTGTGCGGCTGATTGGAGAAACGCTTGCGCGATATAAGCAGGTTTGGAATGACATGGCGGAAGCCGACCCGGTGGTCGTGGGTGAGGTGAGCGGGAGCCCCGAGATCCATGAAAAAATATCGACGAAGACTGGACGGGGCGCGGTGGCGATTTTCGCCCCCAGCCGGGGTAAATACTCCTACGTCACTTCCCGCGCGGTTTCGCCACGACACTGGGCGAGCGAAGGAATCGAACATCATATCGACGGGCAAAGACGCGCCCGGCTCGAGATCACCTTCGATAAACCAGGAGCGAAGATCGTCTTCTTCGGTGTCGGATAAATTGAGCTTGTTTCTGAAGAGCGGGCGGCTACGGCACCGATTTTGTGCCGCTGGCGTCTTGCCGAAGAACCCGCGGCATGGAAATCATGTCCTGGCTGCCAGCCCGGTGTTACCAACTGGAGGCGTGATGCACAAAGTGAACCTTGCTGAGAAATTCGCGATGTTCAATGAACAATGGAGTCCCAGAATCGTTGGCGAACTGAACGGCCAATACGTGAAGCTGGTAAAATTGCAGGGCGAGTTTGTGTGGCACCGCCATGAAGCCGAGGACGAACTGTTTCTGGTGGTAAAGGGAAAACTCGCCATCCATTTTCGCGACAGGGTGGAAGAACTCGAGGAGGGCGAACTGCTGATTGTCCCGGCGGGCGTGGAGCACAAACCCGTAGCCACGCAAGAGGTCCAGGCGCTCCTCTTCGAACCTAAATCCACCCTCAACACCGGCAACGTCCGGAATGAACGCACGCTGGACAAACTGCAAAGCCTCTAGCATTGCGTTGCAGAAACTCGCTGAGATATTAGAATGGTCAGGTGCTTCGTTTCAGCCGGGCAGAACGGTCCGGCCAAACGAGGATTATGAAATGGCGAAACGCATCCGAAAAACTCCCTCGCCGCTTGAGCGGAAGGCTCGAAAGGGCTTTCGAGGATATCCCGCTGCAACCATTGCTTATTACGGCCCCGATGATCGCCGGGCGACGAAGGTGGCCGTGGGGATTTTTCTGCAAGAGAGCGAAGACCCCGATATCATGCAACGCCGGTTTTCAGAGGAAGGCGACATCCGGCAGGACCGTCCGATCCACTACGAGATCTTGCGGCTTATACAACAACACCATGTCAAGAGCGTCGTGATGGCCGACCGCATTTTGGGGTGTCCCCACGAAGAGGGCGTCGATTACCCTGAAGGGGAATCCTGCCCCAAGTGCCCCTTCTGGGCCGGTCGTGACCGCTTTACGGGAGAAAGAATTCACTGATTGTGCGCGGCCCTGGGAGGCAAAGAGCCGGAATCAATGCCTCTTGAAATCGCCGTTGAAGTGCCTGCCGTTCACGCGGCCGTTCATGCTGATGGACTGAACCTCATTACGGTCCGGGTTCAGCCGGAACGTTGCCGTGCCCCTGGCATTCCCGCGATTTGAATTGCTGATTTCCATGGTAAATTCGCGCTTTCCGTCCTGCTGCGTGATGCGGCCATAGAAATCGATCTTGAAATGATGCTCGCCGCTGAGAGCAACGACAGTCTGCGGCCCTTCTGTATCAACCCAACCTCGCGTTATGCGAACCGATTGGCCGAGGCCGTTGAAGTCACCCCGGCCGCCCGTGTCCACCTTAACGCGCGGAGCATTCACGACGGTTTCGCGGTTCCCTCTTCCGTACGGGCTTGATGGATTCCTGAAGCCGCGGCCATTGGCGACGGCCCCGGTGTATTGGCCGGATTCTGTGCGCACCAGTTCGCCGGTGGCCGTGTTGAACTCGCAGTAGCCGTTCCTGTCACGGCCCCGCCGGGACTGCCAATTCACGATGCGATTCCTACGCGAACTGTAGGGCCCAAGTTCGGCGCTTACGTCCAACGGAGAAACATTTAATTGATTCGCAACGATTTCCGTGCACTCCCGAACATAACCGTACTGGCCGAATGCTAGACCGGGTAACAGAATTGCCGTACTTATCATCAAGCCTAAAGAAATCAATTTCATTTCAGTGCCCTCCAATCGAGTATCATCTCTCGTAGCACGGACCGCTCGAGAAGTAAAGAAACTTTTGCGGTTCGACCGTGGCTGTCAGCCCTCCCTATTTCATCCTTCATAATTCATAATTTTAATTTCTCGCCCGTTTCGCGCTTCCTCCTTCGCCCACAATTCGTCCGCTTGCTTTGTCGTGCCGCGGGGTGTATACAGGGCCTATATCGATTTCCATGTAATCGGTGGGCGCGGGCATCACGACAGTTGCGATGGAAGCGTCACCTGTACGACAGGGGCCCTGGAAGCAAGGCGGTGGGAAGCGTAGAGCCGCGGAGGAACGCCTGAACGAGCACCCGTGCGCCCTCCCCGCCTCAATCCCACGGAAAAGAGGAG
The DNA here is from genome assembly GCA_037379595.1 of Acidobacteriota bacterium. Classification (GTDB taxonomy): domain Bacteria; phylum Acidobacteriota; class Terriglobia; order UBA7540; family UBA7540; genus SCRD01. Next base: position 3,168 of record JARRJI010000185.1, read on the forward strand.
GCCGCGATGCCGACTGAGTTTCACGGGCTTGAGACTGCGCAGGGCACGGGCGACGCGCCGGGATTTCGTCCGCTGGGCTCGGACCTTAAGGTTCTTATGGTCTGGCCGCGGTTTCCCTCTTCCTTCTGGAGCTTTGAAGGAATCCTGGAGCTGGTTCGGATCGAGGGGAACCACCCGCCGCTCGGCCTGCTGACCGTCGCCGCGCTCTGCCCGAAAAGCTGGACGGTGCGGTTGATTGACCGCAGCTTTGAGGATCTGCGAGACGAAGACCTGCAGTGGGCCGACCTGGTGATGGTGAGCGGCATGCGCGTCCAGAAGGACGACATTCGCGAAACCCTTCTCCGGGCCAGAGCCCTGGGCAAACGAACGATCATCGGCGGACCCTTCGCGAGCAGCGAGCCGGACCTGCTGCTGCGGCTGGCGGATCACGTGGTCGTCGGCGAGCCCGACGAAGTCTTCCAGGAAATCGCTTCCGACCTCGAGCTCGGCACGGCTCGACGCCTCTACGAAATCAAGGAAAAACCCGACGTCAGCAAAACGCCGCCTCCCCGGTTTGATCTGCTCAAAATCGGGAAGTACGCCTCAATGGCCATTCAGTTCTCGCGCGGCTGCCCCTTCCAGTGCGAGTTCTGCGACATCATCACCATCTATGGCAGGAAGCCTCGAACCAAGAAGCCCGCGCAGGTCCTGGCCGAACTCGATGCCCTGTACGAACTTGGATGGCGCGACGAGGTTTTTATCGTCGACGACAATTTCATCGGGAACCACAAGCTGGCCCTCGGACTGGCGCGCGAACTCGAGGCCTGGCAGAAGCGCCATGACTATCCGATGTTTTTTTACACCGAGGCCTCCATCGATCTCGCCCAGAAGCCGGAATTGATTGACGCCATGGTGAAGGCAAACTTCTTTTTCGTCTTCATCGGAATTGAGAGCCCCTCGCCCGAGTCGCTGACGGAGGTGAAGAAATTTCAGAACCTGCGGCGCGATCCGCTGGCGAGCGTCCACTACATCCAGAGCCGGGGCCTCTGGGTGACGGCGGGCTTCATCATCGGTTTCGATTCCGACACCGAAGCCATCTTCGAACTGCAGAGGAACTTTATCGAGCAGGCGGCCATTCCGTGGGCCATGGCGGGATTTCTGATCGCGCCTCCCACCACCCCGCTCTACGACCGAATGCTGAAGGAAGGCCGGCTGCTGATGGAAAGTACGGCCACCAGCAACTTCGATCCACCCAACTTCAAGACACTTTTGCCGCTGCCCGTCCTGCTGGAGGGATTCCGCGAGACCCTGTCTCACCTGTACGAGCCTTCGGCCTTTTTCGAGCGCTGCTACCGCTCGCTCAGGCAGTGGAAACCCCGCAAGCCGCAAACTCCGCCCGAAATTCCCCTCGGGCGCGTGCTTGCAATCTTCGGCCGCTCGCTTGTTCGCCAGGGCCTCCTCTCGAACTACCGGGGAGCCTACTGGAAATTTCTGTTTCGTCTCCTCGGGCGCTGGCTGCTCAATCCACCCAGGTTCAGCATGGGATTGGCCATGCTGCTTTCCGGAAACCATTTCATCCCTTACGCCCGGTGCGTCGTGGAGCAGTTGGAAACCGAACTCGATAAATGCAGGATTGAGGGCGAAACCGCGGAACTTGAAAATAAAGCGGCCGCCTTCTAATGAGAATTACAAATCAAAGTGACGGCATTCCCTGTAGTGGCGCTGTCTCCGGTAGCAGGAGTCCGATGGACTCCACCGGAGTCCAGAAATCGGACCTCAACGTTCAAATGAATTTCACATGATGGCATCGCCGGCGCTACGTCGCGCTTTTTGCGGCAGTTCCGGCCCGCGTGAAACGGCGTTTTGCCTGCCTGAAGAGTGGCGTTACAATCACAAACCGGCGGCGAGGTCCGGTATGTGGACAGAGGTGGAGTCCATCGGACCCCGGAAACCGAAGCCACCGCCGCTACAGAGAAGCGCGAATCTGCAAGGAGAGGAATTAAAGATCCATGGACAAAAAAGGCATTTCGCGGCGCAAGTTTATGGGCGTGACCGGCATGTCGATCGCGGCGGGGCTGGGAGCCGGCGAGACCGGCGCGGCGCAGGGCCGGGCCGAGGCGGCGCAGGCGACGGCACAGAAGCCCAACCTGATTCTCTTTATGCCGGACGAGTTGCGGGCCGATGCTCTCTCGTGTTTCGGCAATCCGGTTTGCCGCACTCCGAACCTCGATAACCTGGCGGCAGAAGGGACAAGGTTTTCCAACTGCTACGTGCAATATCCCGTCTGCGGCGCGTCGCGCTGCAGTCTGCTGACCGGCTGGCCCACCAGCGTGCGCGGTCACCGAAGCCTCTACTACTTTCTGCGGCCCGAGGAGCCGAACCTGTTTCGCTATTTGAAGCAGAACGGCTACGACGTGTTCTGGTACGGCAAGAACGACGCGCTGGCGGCGCAAACTTTTTACCAGAGCGTGACGGAGTGGAACGATCAGCCTCGTCTGCCGCGTGGGCCTCATCGGTTTGCAAGAAATCCGTGGCCGTTTGGTGATCCGCACTATTACTCATTTCTTTACACGAAGGGCGGCGACCGGCGGGACACCGGCGACTATCAGCATCTTCAGGGCGGCATTCGAATCCTTGAACGCAAGAATCAGGAGCGACCGTTCTGCATCTTTCTGCCGCTGAGCTCGCCGCATCCGCCATACGGCGGGCCCGAAGGCTTCCATGACCTTTATGACCCGGCGAAACTGCCCCAGCTGAAACCCATCGGCCTGCCCCGCAAACCGAACTTCCATCAGGGAATCCGGAAGGCCTACCACATCGATTCGCTGCCGGAAAGCACGTTTCGCAAAATTCGAGCGGTCTATCTGGGAATGGTGAGCTATACGGACTGGCTGCTGGGCGAACTGCTGGAGGCCGTGGAGCGAACGGGCCACACGAAGGACACGGCGGTCATTGTTCTCTCCGACCACGGCGACTATGCGGGCGACTATGGACTGGTCGAGAAGTGGCCCAGCGACCTGTGCGACGATCTCACGCATGTCCCGGTGATCGCCCGGGTACCGGGTGGCGCCAGGGGCCATGTTTCTGAGAACCTGGTGGAACTCTTCGACGTGATGGCGACCTGCCTTGACCTGGCAGGCGTTGAGGCCCGGCATACGCACTTTGCTCGCAGCCTGCTGCCGCAGATCCACGGCCAGCCCGGCGATCCGGAACGCGCGGCCTTCAGCGAAGGCGGCTACAACGTTTATGAGCCGCAGTGCTTTGAGATTCCGATGCCGGAACGGGCCATCTACTATCCCAAGACGCACCTGCAACTGACCCAGCCCGGCATGATCGCTCGGGTGGCGATGGTCCGCACGCACAGCCACAAGCTTGTTCTGCGCCCCAGCGGCCAGAGCGAGCTGTACGCCTACAAGCAGGACCCTGGTGAATTGCACAACCTTTACGGCGACGCATCGGTTGCCGGCGTCCAGCATGAATTGGAACAGCGCCTTGCCACGTGGTATCTGAACACCACCGGCATCGCACCGTTTGACAAGGACCAGCGGAATGCTCCTCCGTTTTTCCCGACACCAGACTTCCCGAAAGAACATTGGCACGTGAAGATCATTGATGAGGTTTAGCCGCCGGCTGCGGCCAAACGGCCTTGCGACGGACCGTGGGTTTGCGCGGCGTAACATCCAATTCATACGTCGGAGGAGTAAGGCATGAAGAATGTTCAAAGGACAGTGCTGTCGGCACTTATCACTCTGACCCTATCATTTTGCGGGATCGGCGCTCTGCTGCTGGCGGGCAAAACTTCACTCGCTGCAGGGCAGCAAGCGCAAGAAGCTGCGGCGAGTGTCGTCGTCAATTGGCAGAAACCGGGACGTGCTATTCCGCCCGATTTCCTGGGCTTCAGTTACGAAGCTCCGGTCCTGACCCACAAATATTTCAACAAGCGTAATGCCGCATTCATCCGAATGCTGGACAATCTGGGAAAGGGCGTTCTGCGGTTCGGCGGCAACTCTGTGGAGTTCACCAACTGGGCGCGCCACAGAGAACCCCGGCCCTCCTGGGCCCACGCGACCGTAACACGTAAAGATCTGAACCGGCTTTTTGCTTTTTCCAGAAAGATCGATTGGCCCGTCATGCTGGGATTGAATCTGGGACACTACGATCCCAATCTGTTCGCAAAAGAAGGTGCTTATGCCGTCAAGCGCGGCGGCCCCATGCTGCTTTCGCTGGAAATCGGAAACGAGCCGGACATTTTTAATCAAAATGGATTGAGGCCTCACAACTGGGACTACGCTGAATTTCACCGGCAGTTCCAGACCTACGTCCGGGCCATTCGGGCTCGCGCGCCTGACGCGCCCATTTCCGGCCCGACCACGTGCTGCAAGCAGGGTCTGGACTGGTTTCCCAAATTCCTGGCCGCGGAACACACAAACCTTGTGCTTGCCACCCATCACATCTATCCCATGGGTGCGGTGCCGACCATCCCTCCCACTTCACCGGAATATGCTTCCATCAGCAACATGCTCAGTCCGCCGTTGATGAGCCGTGTTGCGGCCGAGGTCAGGAAGCTGGCGTCGGACGCGAAACCTTACGATCTGCCCCTGCGCATTGCGGAAACCAATTCGGCTTATGACGGCGGCCAGAACGGCGTAAGCAATGTTTACGCGGCGGCTTTGTGGGGAGCCGATTACTCGTTCACACTCGCAGAAAACGGTGCAGCGGGTCTCAATTTCCACGGCGGTTTTGCGTGCCGGGGCTACACCGCCATCTGCATCAGCGACGGCCACTATCATGCGCAACCGCTCTATTACGGAATGCTGCTTTTCCATTCCGCCCTGCCGGGGCGCCTGGTTCCCGTGGAAGTCCACGCGGCAGGCAACCTGACCGCGTACGGCGTTCTGCAGCAGAACGGAACGCTGCGCGTTGTCCTGATCAACAAAGACGAACAGAAAGCCATGAAAGTTGACATTACAGCGGAGCCTTACCGCATGGCCTCGGCGCTCCGGCTCACGGGGCCGTCGCTTTCAGCCACCAGCGGCATCACCTTTGGCGGCAAGGCTGTCAGCGCTGACGGGAGTTGGTCTCCCGGTCCCCGGGAGCCCGTGCCGTTCAGCGACGGCGAATTCCGCATCACTCTCCCGGCAGCCAGCGCCGCGGAAATCACTTTCCAGAAGTAAACGGCGGCTGGGTGCGGCCAGGGTGAGGCGGTGTGTGCCAGGCTGAAATCCGGCGCCACAAGCGCAGTTTGCGAGAAATCATTTCTGAGGAGACATAGCATGAACATCAAAGAGCGTTCGAACCACGATTCCGCGAAAGGCGACGATAGAACATCTCTTCCCGGCCGCAGGCAATTCCTGAAGATCGCGGCAACCAGCGCGATTGGAGCAGGAGTTGCTCCAGCCGCATTGGCGGCTTCCGGGGTTCCTGCCCAGACTGAACCCAGCAAGCCGGACGGCGGGACGAAAAAGATCGAGGTCGATTTTTCCAGAACGATCGGAACCATCAAAGCCCTGAACGGCGTGAACGGCGGGCCGCTGGCGGAATACAATCTATCTTCCTATTTCCGGGCCATGGGCGTGCCGCACGTCCGGCTACACGACATTCCCTACATGTATCCCGGGCACGATGTGGTGGATGTCCAGTACATCTTTCCCGACCCCAAGGCTGATGTGGACGATNNNNTGACCGATCACTACATCCAGTCGATTCGGGAGTTGGGCGCGGAGATCACTTACCGGCTGGCCTACGGTACATGGGGCAGGCGCAATCCCCGCCCGCGCACTACTCCGCCCGAGGATTATGCGCGGTGGGCGAACATCTGCTCGCACATCGTCCGGCATTACAACCAGGGCTGGGCCAACGGGTTCCAAAACGTCGTCAAGTACTGGGAAGTCTGGAACGAGCCGGACATCAAAATTTTCTGGTCTGGAACGCCCGAGCAATACTATCGGCTTTACGAGGTAACGGCAAAGGCGCTGAAGAAGGTCGATCCGGAAACGAAGGTCGGCGGTCCCACCATGGCCAACGCCGCCGGCAAGAAGTTCTTTGACGGCTTCCTGAAGCACTGCGTGGATCACGAAGTCCCTCTCGATTTTGCTTCGTGGCACCTCTACGCAAAAGAACCGGAACATGTGGCCGCAAACGCCGCAATCGTTCACGAGGCTTTACAGGAACACGGCTTCTCGAAAACCGAAAGCATATTGGACGAGTGGAACTATTTCCTGGGGGACTGGACTCGCGAACATAAGGACGCGGAGTACCGAAAATGGCTCTTCGACACCCAGGTGGGAGGGCCACCCGGAGCCGCCTACGTAGCCTCCGTTCTGATCCGTCTTCAGGACAGCACGGTCGGCCTTGCGGATTACTACCAGGGAACCACTCACAATTGGGGAGGGTTATTCGACGAGTACGGAGTACCCCACAAGCCCTGCTTCACGTTCAAAGCCTTCAAAGCCCTGCTTGCCACTCCGGACCGCGTTTTTACTGCCGGGTCAGACCGCAACGGTTTTGCCGTGATCGCGGGCCTCTCAAAAAATAAGTCGGAAGCGACGGTGCTGATCAGCAATTTCGGAACGCCATACAATCGCTACGACATTACGTTCCGTGGCCTTCCCTGGCAAGAGAGCTTTGGCTACGAGAAGTATGTGGTTGACGCGCGCCACAACCTCGACCTTGCGATGTCGGAGAATATCAAGACTCCAACACTCAGCGTGTCCGAGGAGGTTGAAAACCCTTCGGTCTGCATGCTCCGGTTGCGCAGCGGCGGGAACGCCTAGCCGGGGGCATGGACTTTGCGGCCCAAGCGATTTGCATGCGCGGCTGCGGCGTCGAAACCGTGTTGCCTTCTCCGGTTTGCATTTGAAAGATGCCGTGAAATCAGAAATTCAAATTCGTGCGAGCGGGAAAGAATCCGTAAAGACCCGTGCTGGCGGAGCACAGCTTTGAACTAACGGTCAAGTTCTGCCGCCGCCAGGTCAGCAATCTGCAAGTCCGTCACGGGCCGCTCACCTTCTGAAATGAGCCATGCTGCGGACAGGCCCGACCACGCCAGGACCCACTGCACCAGGCGGCGGCGTTCCAGCCCGGCGGCCTCGCTGACGACCTCCAGCCGCCGCTGGAACCGGCCGGGCGCCGTCGCAACCGGGTGCGTTGGATCGGCAAGATCGGGGTTGCAGAAAAGATTGGCGTAGTCGAAGCCCCGTTCTCCGAGCAGCCCTTTCGGGTCGATTGCGAGCCAGCCTCTTGCACCGAAGTCAAGAATGTTGCCGTGGTGGATGTCGCCGTGCAGCGCTCGGACATCGCGTGGATGTTCCAGCAGTTCGCGCGCTGTCAGGGCTGCAAGGGAAAGCAAGCCACCGTGCGCGGCGGCCGCCGGTTCCAATTCCCGGAACCATCGCCGAAGCGGGGTCAGTTCGGGGAGCGGCTTTGTCCTCGGCACGTGGAGTTCCGCAACGGTTGCGCAAATGATCCGGGTCGCGTCGTCGTCTCGCCCTTTCCTGGCGAGTTCCGCCAGCGAGATGGTGTTCTCAGCACGCTCCAGCAGAATCGCATCGCCGTCCCGGGCAAGGACCTTCGCAGCGCCTTGTCCATCCCACCACGCCATCAGCAAGCCGCCCAATCTTTCCTCGGGCACGGTTGCCACTTTCAGCATGGCGGACGTGTCCTTCCACCGGACTGGGAGAAGACGACTGCGGGAAGTCACAATGGGATCGCCCTCCGGGGAAAGTTGCCAGCGGACCAGATACTCTTCAAACATCCTGCCAAGAATATCATAGGCATCCAAGCAGCTCCGGTATCAGGGATTTGGCGGTGGCTGCGATTGGGGCGCGGCATGCCCCAGGCTGAAGCGCGACGACCACGACTGGCGGTGAGGACAACACTGCCGCAGCGAGCGATGGAAGGATGGATTAAAGAACCTTGGAAAGGATGATGCTGAAACACTCAACGCCATCTTTCAGGGGGCGCGCGGGTCGGAACTCCTCGGTGCGGGTTTCCGCGTAACCGAGCTTGCGGTAAAACGGCAGGAGTTCCGAGCGCAGGTTCAGGACAACGATGTCCATCCAGCGGCAACCGCGACGGCGGCAGTGATTTTCCGCGGCCTTGATCAAGAGGCTCCCCAGACCCGTTCCCTGCCGCGCCGGGTCAACCGCCAGCATACCGAAGTATCCCCGCTCGCCGTGCACTTCCGTGTAGACGGACGCCAGGACGCGGCCGGAGTCGTCTTGCGCCACTAGGAACTCGCCCGTGGCCATCATCTCGCTCATGCGCTGCCGGTCGGTGCGCGGGCCTTCCAGAAAGGTTTCAAATTCGTACGCGGCGTTCACCACCGGGATCATCGCATCCATGTCGTCCGCCGTGGCGGCGCGAATGCGCACCGGCAGTTTCGAATTTGCGATCATCGACATATCGCACCATTGTAGCGCGAATGCGCGGAGTGGCCACCGGCGAGCGCAATCACGAACAGACAGGTGAGAACGGTCAGGAATCGATGTATCGGCATTGCGAACTCTGCCAAAACCTGATTAAGGCCGTATCAGAGTACCATGGGGCGGGCCGGTGTGGTGCGGAGAGCGCACCATCAGGCCGGCGGAGTCACCGAAGCACAATAAGACGGAACTTTTTTGAGGAGTGGGACTTGAAAGAGTAAAGAAGGGGCAGAGAACGACCTCTAATTTCTCACGGGAGGCTGAAAATGAGTGCTCCCTGTCCCTCCCCTACCGTGCAACTATGTCACAAACCGCTATAGACAGTCAAACAACAATCGCGTCGGCGGTCTTCACGGCGTTTCACCACAGGCGAGCACGTAAGCATGGCATGAAGACATGCCGTGAATCCCAACCCTCGATTCATTCTGCCTTGCCAATCGAATAGTGAGCGAGTATAACAACTGCCGGGCCGGGCGATGAGATGGATCGCATGGCGCGTTCGTTGAAACGCAGAGCTTAGCTCTGCGCCAGTCGGCGGTAAGGACACCGCCGCTACAGAAAAAGCCGGCCGGAGGAACAATGGGAAAACAGGACAAACTGGATCGCCGAAGTTTCTTGCAGGGGAGCCTGCTGGCTCCGGCCGCAGCAGTGATGACGGCGCGGCATGCTGCGGCAGCCCCGCAGGGCCAAGCATCGGGTGCAAAGGCGGGCCGGGCGCACGTCTGGGAAAAGCAGGAACTGACCTTCACCGCCGCGCAATCCTACACGAACGCCTATACGACGGTCACGATGTGGGTTGACCTGACGGGCCCCAACTTCAGCAAGCGCATTTACGGTTTCTGGGACGGCGGGCAGACGTTTCGGGTGCGGCTGGTGGCGACAGCGTCGGGCGAGTGGAAATGGCACAGCGGCTCAACACCGGAAGACTCGGGGCTGCACGGCAAGACGGGCAGCTTTGTGGCTCTTGACTGGACGGAAGCCGAGAAGCAGCAGAACCCCTTGCGGCGGGGCTTTCTGCGCGCCTCGGCCAACCGGCACGCGCTTGAGACCGCGGACGGCACACCGTTTTTCGTGCTGGGCGACACGTGGTATTCGGCTGGAACCAACCGCTTTCGCTGGTACGACGATGACATCGAGCGCCCCATCGGGCCGAAGGCGGGATTCAAGGATTACGTCCGCTACCGCAAGGCTCAGGGTTTCAACTGGGTTAACATGATCGCCGCATTCCCCAATTGGGAAACCGACGGGCTTCCGTGGCACATCAAGATGAAAGACGGAACGACCGTACGCTCGGCGTGGCTTGAATTCGGCACGGGCAGTGCCAAAAACATGCGCAACGAAGGGGGCATGCCGTTCCTGTTTCCCGGCAAGGTGCCCGGATATGAAAAGGTATTCCCCGACGTGGACCGCATCAACCCGGATTACTTCAAGTACGTGGATCGGAAAATTGATTACCTGAACGCGCAGGGCTTTGTCCCCTTCATTGAAGTCTCGCGCCGCGACGCCAGCGAGTGCTGGAAAAAGTACTACTCCTGGCCGGAATCCTACGCGCGATATATCCAGTACATCTGGTCGCGCTATCAGGCCAACAACACCGTGCTGAGTCCGGTCCATCTGGACATTATCCAGGCGAGCGTCACGGTCCCCGATTTTCTGCAGGCGATCGACAGGGTGCTGGACAAGTACGGGCCGCCGCCGTTCGGCACGCTCCTCTCTTCCAACTCGAATCCTTCGACTCTGGTCAACTGGGGAGGAAATTCCTGGGTGACGCTGCACCAGACCGGAAACAAGCGCGAGCACGAATACTACTGGTATATGACCGAGATCTTCCGCGAGGCGCATCCGCCGCGGCCGGCGCTGAATGGCGAGCCGTACTATTCGGGCTACAAGGACGCGCGCGCCTTCAAGGGCGGATATCAGTACGGCGCGCCCGGCGGGACTCCCAAGGACGATCAGTTCGTCCGCTCGGCGATGTACGGCAGCGTCCTTTCGGGCGGGCTCGGCGGCCACGTTTACGGAGCGGAGGGCATCTGGGGAGCCGACATCGAACCGACCGCCCCCACCAAGATGTGGGACGCCTTCCGGTGGAACTCCGCGACGCAGATGCGCCACCTGCGAACGTTCATCTTTTCCATCGGCAAGCGCTATCAGGAGCTGAAGCCCGACTCCGAACTTGTTGTGCCCAGCAAGACGCACATCGAGAAAGGGTACGAAGGTTGGGCGTATGCCACGCGCACGCCGGACAAGAACATTTTTCTAGCTTACTTCGAAAAAGACTGCCCGCGTAGCCTGGTGCGTGGCGCGCGCCTGCGCAGCGCCTATCGCGCCCGGTGGTTCGACCCTCGCAACGGAACATGGTCCGACGTCGGCGACGGCACATTGCGGTCCAACATCATTGGAGAGATTCAGCTTCCGGATTTTCCGTCCAACATCGACTGGGGCCTCAGCCTCGTCTTCCAGAGCACGCTGCCCATGCCTGAGCATTTCTAGGCAAACGGCCTGCAGCGAAGCGCTGGCCGTGGTCAAACCACTGCTCCGGATTATTAGTCACCGGACATATCGCAGCAGTCACGATGTGCGCACTACCCGCGACAACGGAGAATACTTATCGCATGCCAGTGGTCTCAAATCTCCATTACTTAAATCATTAATAAGCGGCTGGATATGGTTACTGCATCATTACTCATGAGCTACTAACTCCGTTACGACTTGCACAATTCCCTTTGCATGCTAACTTAACTTGAGGCAGAGGTGAAATTGGCAACTGCGACCAACTTCCACAATTCCGCGCCGTGCCATTCAGGGCCCAAAGCACAGGGAGTGCACTTGCGCAACGAAGGGGGACCTGTTTGAAACGACTTTTGCGAAGACTGTGGTCTGAAGACCGGGGACAGGATTTGAGCGAATACGCCCTGTTGCTCGTGCTGATCTGTTTAACGGCTGTTACGGCTATTGGACCTTTCGCGTCGAGCGTCACCCATTTCTATACCGTCTCGTCAAAAAAGATTGCATTGCAAGGTCAAAACCAGACCTCCGCGCCTCCGCCGCCCGACGATTGGCGCTAGGCCGTCAGGAACCAATCCACGAAAAACCTCCCGAGATGAATTCGAGGGCGAACGCCCGATCCGTCCGTGGAACACTGAATCTTTCGTTACCTACCGCCTCGCCTTCGCCGATTGCTGTGGGAGTTAAACACGACTGAGTCGTGATCCGTTGCGGCATGGATGAATCGGGGCGCTTTCGCCCAAGGCCGCCTGGGTTCCAGACCCGGCAAACGAGGCGCTCGGTGGGAGGGCAAGTTCCTCCCCTACCAGACCCGGAATCAGGACGCCGCCGCTAAGGAATGCGCCCGCGCTTTCCCCCCGCAAAGACCCACAAAACAAATGAATGAAACTTGCCCCGGCTGCGCTGCGCGGTGTATCTTGAAAGTTCCTGGAAATCTATTCCTGGGGCTTTCTGAATCATAAAGCAAACGGAGGAAGGATTAATGCGTGTAGCGTTCTGGAGCCTTGTTTTGGCATTGTGCATACCCGGGCTGGGAATGGCAAAGAAGGAAACTGCCAAGCCATCGCCCAAGCCTGAATCGGCGGCTGCGAAGGAAACGAAAGAGTCGAAGGCCCGCGCTGTTTCAACTCATCACACGGTGACGATTGAAGGGAAGCCGGTGGCCTATACGGCGACGGCCGGAACGATCATCCTGCACAACGAGAAGGACCAGCCGACGGCTAAAATCTTCTACATCGCTTATACGAAGGACCACGTCAGCGACCCGGCCACGCGCCCGGTGACGTTCAGTTACAACGGAGGCCCCGGCGGAGCCTCGGCGCTGGTGGATGTCGGTGGCTTCTGCCCGCGCAAAGTGGTCTGGGCGCAGCCGGGCAGCACCGTCTCGGTCCGCCCGCCCTACAAGATGGAGCAGAATCCAGCGACTCTGCTGGCCACCACCGACCTGGTCTTCATCGACGCGGCCGGCACCGGCTACAGCCGCCTGCTCCCTCCCCACGGAACACCCAAGATGTTTTACGGCGTCAAGCAGGACAGAGACGCTTTCACCCAGTTCATCGAACAGTACATCTCAAAGTACGACCGCTGGGGATCGCCCAAGTTCCTGCTGGGCGAGAGCTACGGCACCACGCGCTCCGCCGTCCTGGCCAACGAATTGATCCAGCATGGCATTTACCTGAACGGAGTCGTTCTCTGCTCGACCGTGCTTAATTTCCCCACCATCACCTTTGCACCCGGCGACGATTTACCTTTCATCCTCTTTCTGCCTTCGTATGCGGCGACCGCCTGGTATCACCATCGGCTGAATCCGGAACCGAAGAGCCTGCCTGAGCTGGTGAGGAAGGCGGAGGCTTTTGCCGAGGGTCCGTATGCGACGGCGCTGTTCAAGGGTTCGCTGGGCGAGGCGGACCAGTTGACCGGCCGCTACGATTCGCGGTACACGCTCGACGAGCTGCAGCCGCTGCTTCCTTTCAACGGTCCGAGCAGCATGGGCGCTACGGCCAGCTCCATCATGGGCGCGCTGACCGCCAGCTTTAACGATTACGTCGAGCGCAAGTTGAACTACCACAGCGATCACCGCTACCGCCAGTTGAGCTACAAGGTCAACAGCGAATGGGACTGGAAATACAATCCGCCGGTCCAGATACTGCTTGGCGAAGGCGGCATGTACCTGAACGTGGCGCCGGCGCTGGCGCGCGCCATGGACAACGATCCGGGGCTGGAAGTGATGGACAACAACGGCTACTTCGACATGGCAACTCCGTTCTTCGCCACTGAGTACACCCTGCGCCACGCCCAGCTTCCCAAGGGCGCCTGGAAGCGCATCACGACGGATTACTACCGTTGCGGGCACATGCTTTACCTCAATCCCAAAGTCCTGCCTGTGCTCTGCAAGAACATCAACCACTTCATTGCGCAAGCCTCGAGCAGCCACTAACCAGCCGGCCGGCTCAAGTTGTCATCGTTTGCCAGGGGCGGGTTTAAAGCCCGCCCCGCATCCTTCCAAATCTCTCATAGATGGAACGGCTCGGGGGAGGCTCGCCGTTGTCAGCGCGCCGGAACGGTGGTAGTGTTTCTTCGCGCGGCGCGCCGAACAGGCTCCTGCACGGTTTGAAGCCAGAAGCCGCGCCGCAGCGGAGAGGCCTCCATTGAATTCACCTGAACGAAAACGCGTATCCCTGTGCTTCGCACAGCTTCTTGCGATCCTCGTTGCCGGTTGCATCGCCGGTAGCGCCTCGCAGGGAAAGAAACTGCAGACGCAACACACGCAGCCCATCAATTCCTTGCAGAATGTCATCGACGACATGACTCTGCCGCACCAGGGGCGGCCCATGGGCGTGCCGGATTCCTACGATTGGTCGCACGGGCCGGTGATGGGAAGGGGCAACCACCCGCCCGCAACCTGGCACGCGATCACCGCCTGGGGTCAGCTCTACGTAGATGCAAAAGGCAATCCCGCGCGGAACACCCGCGTTGAGATCCGCCGCATGCAGACTTACATCCTGAGCAAGCGGGATGGCAAGTGGCATCGAGTCCAAAACTCGGAAGGCGTGGAGGGCGCGGCCTTTCGCGAGGACTTCGCGAAGAACATCAGCAGGAAGCCTGACGTGCGGCACGAACCCGACGGGAGCGTTTCTGTGACGGCGGGCGGCGGCTACAACTTCCACTTCTGGCCCACGGACGGAAGGGCCTCCATCGATCCGCGCGAGGTCGCCGGAGTCTTCGTTACGGTCGAGGCCCGGCTGATCGTCAGCAATCCGAACCGACCGGACGATCGCTCCGGCGCCCGCTACCTATTGAGCGTGGGCGCCGACTATTGGGTGAATCGCCACGCAGCGTGGAACCACTTCAAAACCAATGACGCCGTGGCCATGGGCCGCTTCAAATACGTCACGATGACGCCGTGGCCATGGGCCGCTTCAAATACGTCACGGCAAAATGGCAGGCGTTCAATTGCACCACGCTGACGGCCAGCGAATTGCGCCGGTACCCTCCGCCCATTGAGTGACGTGCGCGCGACGGCCGCGGACTTACCCATGGCCCATGAGAAAAGGCGGCAACCTTCACATCCATGAGCCTGCGTAACATTCGATAAGGAGTCGAAGGTGAAACGAAGAAGAGGCATCGGTCGGCGGGAGTTTTTGCAGGGATCCGCAGCCCTTCTGGGAGCCGGGTCAATCTATCCTTCAGGAAGCGGCCACACAGCAACTGCCGGGCAAGAATCGAGCGCTGCGGGGATCACCGACAACGGCCGGCTCAGCATGAATTACACCGTGGGCACCAATCGCAAAGTCTGGATTCTGGCACCGGCCGAGGCGGGCTTCCAGGAGCGGCTGGCCAGCAAGGAACTGGCGCGCGGCCTGCGAAATCTTGGACTGGCCCGTGCGCCGATCGAAGCGGCAGGGTTCGGCGCAGTAGCCGGAACCGAAGATGTCGTCTTCACACTGCGAGTGGAAAAGGAAGCGTTCAAAGATCCGGAGGCTTATGAAATCCGCCAAGAGACCGCGAAAGGCAAAGGCTCGCGAGTCCGCCTAACAGGCGCCACGCCACAGGCGGTTCTTTATGCGGTCTTCGATTTCCTTGAGCGGCAGGGAGCTTTCTTCGGACTGGACGGCGATACCTATCCGTTGCAGGCTGCCCAGGGATTGAAGCTCCCGGTCGGGAATCATCCCTGGCAGGGGCAGCCGCGCTTCAAGACGCGAGGGCTGCTACCCTGGCCGGATTTCCTGAATTGCATCACCGTCTACAACCGCGAAGAGTACCGCGCCTACCTGGAAGCCATGCTGCGGATGCGCTTCAACACCCTGGGCATTCACGTTTACTCCGGCGCCAATCAGTGGACGGAATCCTTCCTTTCGTTTGAATACGCCGGCGTGGGCCACTTGGCCTATACGGACACGTCGGCGACCAACCGCTGGGGTTACATCCCCGAGAAGACGTCCCGCTACGGCATGGGCGCGCCGGATTACTTTGCCGGCGAGGTCTTTGGCTCTGAAGCCACGACGCGAGCTACCAGTTGCTGGGAAGATGAGAAGTTTGCCCAGCAGTTGTGGGGCGAAGCCTTCAGCTACGCGAAGAAGCTGGGTATCCGGACCGGCGTGGGCTTTGAACCTTACCAGATTCCGGACGAGATCTATCGCGCGACGCCGCCCGAGGCCCATTACGTCAGCAAAAATCCGAAAGTTCCCGGGCCCCGCATCGATCCGGAATCGGTGGCCGCGCGCGACATTCTGGAAGCACGCCTGGGCAGGCTGCTCGAGGCCTATCCCACGGTCGATTACGTCTGGCTCTGGGAAGACGAAGCGATGAACTGGGCGAGCCAAAAGGAGAATGTGCCGCTCGCCGTAACGCCTTACAAGCAGGCCTACGACTTCCTCAAGCGGCATGCGCCGGAGAAGCGCCTGGTCATTTCCGGATGGGGAGGTGTGGTTCGCCACTTTGCGCAATTCCATCAGCAACTGCCCATGGACGTGATCTTCACCTCGCTGAACGACAATCTCGGCTGGGACCCCGTGAGCGAGGAATACGGCAAGCTCGGCGAACGCGAAAGGTGGCCGATTCCCTGGCTCGAAGACGACCCGGCGATGTGGCTTCCGCAATTCCACGTTCATCGGGGAAAGAGAGACGTTGACCTGGCCGAGCAATACGGATGCCAGGGCGTGCTGGGAATCCACTGGCGGAATCGCATGATGAACGCCGACGCGGGATTCCAGTCGAGAGCCTCGTGGGACCGGACGCTCGAGCCCGCCGAATTCTTCCAGGCCTTTGCCGCTGTGCAGGCCGAGGGTTCGCGCACACAGCAACTGGGTGACCTTTTGAACAGGACCGACCGCGACCGCCTGATTCTGAATTCCTTTACAGGAAAGATCGTGGATGGCCACCACCAGATTCACGCCTACTCGGGCGACTACGACCAGGCGTTTACTTTCTGGGCAGGCTATGAACCGCCGGAAGAGGTTCGAGTCTCGCAGGCGAAAGTCGCGCAGCAACTCAGGGCCCTGGCCGGCAAGGCATCGAGCCCGGCGGAACTCGAGCGGCTGGATTACCTGGCCAGCTACATCGAATTTCTTGTCCCCTATTCGGAATCGTGGATATTGGCATCGGATCTTCACAAGGTCTTGCAGGAAGCACAGGCCCTCAAGAAGGGGGGCAAGGCAACTGCAGCAAAGCAGAAGGTGATGGACGAAGGAGTGCCGCTCTGGAAGAAACTGGCGCCCCAGGTGCGCGAAGCGTTGCTGATTTACCAGCGGATGGTGAGCGAGCGCAACGAGCAGGGCGCGCTGGCCTCCGTGCACAACAAGTTTGAAAGACTGGCCTTGATTCGCTTGCGCCTCTCGATGAAGGAGTACCTGGGCGAACTGCCGGTGGAAGTGG
The DNA here is from genome assembly GCA_037379595.1 of Acidobacteriota bacterium. GTDB lineage: Bacteria > Acidobacteriota > Terriglobia > UBA7540 > UBA7540 > SCRD01. The sequence goes on from JARRJI010000185.1 coordinate 19,949, forward strand.
AAACCCTGTTCCACCAGGTACGAGGAAAAGACGCCTTTGCCCAGCCGCGACTTTTCGTCCCTACCCGCCCTTCAGCTTTAGCGCCGGGCGAAAAGGTGAGAATCTTCGCGGTGGCGCCCGGCGGGGATTCCGCGCCGCGAGTGCGGCTGTTTCTGCGCCGGGCGGGCTCGGGAGAATGGCATTTTTCCCCAATGGAACTTGTGGGCCGCCGAACCTTTGTGAAGGAGATCGAGGGAAAGAAAACCGACGCGCCACTCGTCGAGTATTACGTCGCCGCAGAGTTCCCCGGCCCCGACGGCAAGCGTTCGCTGACCGCACCCGCGGGTGCGCCAGAAAAGTGCTACAGCATTACGCTGTTGTGAATCGCTTTTTCTTCTATAGAGGCGCTGTCTCCGGTTTCTGAAGTTCGACCCTCCGGTTCAGATTGGACTTCAAACCGAATCTCAGCGCCGGAATGCGCCGGTGAGAACACCGGCGCTACAGCCGGCCTCGTTACCGTGATATCTATTCTTCGAATGTTCGGTTATCCTGTTTCCAGCAGCCTCTTTCTTTCCAGGGAGGACAAGCCATGGCGGGTATTACAGGGAGCATGGATGAGTACCTTGCGGCCTTGAGCGATGACAAGCGGGCCGCTCTTGAGCAACTTCGAAGGGCCATCCGGTCCGCGGCCCCGACGGCTGAAGAGGTGATCAGCTATCAGATCTGCGCCTACCGCCTGAACGGGATGCTGGTGGGCTTCGGCGCGACCCCGAAACACTGTGCCTTCTACCTGATGAGCTCGTCCACGATCGAGGCTCACAAGGACGAACTGAAAGGCTATGACACCAGCAAGGGGACCATCCGCTTTCAAGCGGCCAATCCCCTGCCGGACGCCCTCGTGCGCAAGCTGGTCAAAGCTCGCATCGCCGAAAATGCCGCCAGAACCAGGACGGTGTGAGTCTTCGGCAGGTTCCACGATGCCGCGTGACAGAGATGTGCATGAAGTGGTACACGGGCCTCTCTTCATGCCGGTTAATGAGGCAAACAGCGCCAGTGCGAGACCACGTGCTTGGTCAGTAGGCCGCCAGAGCTTTTTGCACGGCGGCCTTGAACGTTTGGTCGAGCGTGTCCTTGGTCTTGGTGCTCCAGGGCGCAACGACAAACGTGCCATCCTTAAAAAGGAAATCGATTCGATAAATCTTCGGAGGCTTGGACTTATAGTTTCCCGCGCACACACCCAGCTTCCCGCCGTGGGCTTCGCGACCAACCGCGGCCGTAATCCGCAGGTCAGGGACGCCATCGTGATTCAAATCAAGCAACTCGAATTTGGAAATTGATCCGGCGATGGCAGTAGGGCCGCAGGCGCCCCAGGTATTCGCGACCCCAAATAAGTCATTCTCACGCCAGCCCCCGCTCGGGAAAAATTCCAGGGAGAATATCCACTCCTCGGATTCTTCAGGGTGACCAGAGAATCCCTGGCAGACAAGAATGTCGCGGCCGCCAGGCAATGGATCAAGCCTGCACTTAGTAGTCTCAGTGCGGATGTAATCAACCATCCGCCATTCGCCGGCAGTTTTCCTGAAAAACACGCTCGCATTAAAATTGGCCGTGCTGGCGTGGTCTTCGCAACCATCGAAGTCACCCACGGCTTCCGTGGCGCCTGGCGTGGAGAAACTACCGTAAATCACAGCTTGAAGGCCGAACAGACCTTGCCCGCTCAATCGACCTATTGATCCCCATGTGGTAAACCGTGGGCACGGGCTGCAGCCCAAGCGCGAGGCCGAACCGATGTGATAGGGTCGAATTCCGTTAGGGCAGATGGACTTGAGCAGTTCGCGGGCCTCCGCCTTCGTCGGCGGACGGGAGACGTGGTCTGGGTTGCTGCTGGCCGCAAGCGACGCGGCCGAAAGCAGGCACGTAAGCGCCAGCGCGGTCGTTGACACGCGCCATGTCACGGTTCCAGGTGGAGAAGCCACAAATGCACGCTCCTTTGTTCTGGAAAGACAGTCTATCATCTCCGGGCCCGATCCATTGGTTTTCCTGAAACGGGTATGCGCTGAAGCGGCTCTGCCAAGGTTTCAGCCATTCCCCACAAAGGACAGGCGTCGCCGGCCGCAATTTGCCGTGGCTCATGCCCCGGTGAACAGGTATAATCCCGCCCAAGAGGTGCCTATGAAATCGAAGCACAAGCTGCTGATCGCGCTGATTCTCTCGGCCCTTGCCCTTCCGCTTTGCGGGCAGGACTACCACGCCGAGTCAGAGCGGCTGGCCAGGTTGCTGGACTGGCATGCCGGCAGCGTGGTGGCAGAAATCGGCGCCGGGGCGGGCCAGATGACCGTCGATGCGGCAGAGCGCGTGGGCCCGACGGGCCACGTTTACACAACCGAAGTGAGCGAGCGAAAGCTCGAACACCTGAAGGAACTCGCGGCACAGGAAAAGTTCCACAACATCACGGTGATCAAAGGCTCGCAGGCCGGGACCAACCTGCCGCACGAGTGCTGCAACTCGATCTACATATTGAATGCGAGTCGGTTCAGGCTCCAGCGCGCTGATGGTTACCGTTAGCAGGTAGTTTGTCTCCCCTCCGACCGAGACGGCGCCGATGAAGTAATCTTGCGTAGCAGGTAATGGGCCAGCCCAATAGGACTCACCCACGGCGTGCCTCTTCAGGACCGTGCCATCCGCTCCCCAGATGTCCAGGAGAACGTCGTTGTCCGGCGAGGTGATGCGTACTTCCATCGTCTGGCCGGCCAAGGCACGCAGCACATAGCGCTGGATACCGTTCTGCCCGATGTGACCGGCCACGGTGGACGATGTGGCACCTGGTTCAAACCGGATGCGGGTTGGCTCAGGCTCGACGGTGGGGGTAGGCGGATGAGGCGTCGCCGTAGGTGGCAGTGATGTGAACGTGGGAATACTGGTTGGCTGGGGGATGGGGGTGTCGCTGGGCGTCACCACAATAACCGTCGGCGGGGGAGTCTGGGCCGTCGTTGGTTCCTGGGTTATGCCAGGCGTCAGTGCAGGCGTGAAGGGCGCCGGTGTGGCGGTATTGGTCACCACACCCACTTCGAGGACGCGGCCACAGCCTGGGGCGAGACCAAGCGCCAACATCATCAACACCCATCGGGTCCATTTGAGTCTCTTCATCGTGATATCTCTTTCCGGTTAGGCACCTGTGCGGCGTCGCATCTTGTTGGTTTCACTGTACCGCATATGCGCTCGGAAGTCTTTATCGAATGATTACCACATCCTACGCGATGAGCAGCTTTGCCTCCACAAGGCTTCTCGCTCTCAATCCCCGGCTTCAAGCAGTTTTATGTTGACCCGTGAAGTTTTCCAGCTAAAGAATAAGACCCCGCCGCTTCGGACGGGGCCTTATCAAGCCGGGTACGCCCCTCACCTGCAATGGGATTTGCCCATGGTTATTTGCTGTTGAAGGTGCCGGCAACATTGCCTCCTACGGCATTTCCGCCACATTGCTTTCTCAGCACGGGTCGCCATGGTGGAAAACGCGGCGATGACGACGATTGCCATAGTGCTACAGAGAAGGTTGTAAACTTCCATGCCGCCACCTCCTCCTATGTGCTACACACAAGGCGAGCTTTCCCTGCCTCTATTATATCTGATATTTCCTCGGATTACAATGGGTAAAACTGGCGACGAGGGAGTCTCACTTGGAGGAACGTGTTGAGTATGCTATAATCGCGCCCACAGGTGAAAGAAATGAAATTGAGTCATGTAGACGAGCGGGGCCGCGCCCGCATGGTGGACGTGGGGCACAAGCCCGATACGCAGCGCGAAGCGATTGCCAGGGGGCGCGTGTTGATGCAGCCCCAGACGCTGGCCCTCATCCAGGAGGGCGGCCTGCCCAAGGGGGATGTACTGGCGGTGGCGCAGGTGGCCGGGGTGATGGCAGCCAAGCGGACGCACGAACTCATCCCC
>JARRJI010000186.1:0-8127 GCA_037379595.1 Acidobacteriota bacterium
TCAGGGCGGCTCGACAAACCTGACTGGAACGGTGGATCTGACGAACGGTTCATCGACGGTGACCGGATCCGGCACCGCGTTTACAACTGAACTCAAGGTCGGCCAATGGCTGGTGTTTGCTTCTGATCCCACAAAGACGCTCTACCAAGTAAGTGCAATCGCATCGGACACGAGTCTGACCCTGGCTTCCAAAATCGCCGGTTCAACCAAAGCATCAGACACGGCAACGCTGTCCAATACCGTCGCAGGGGATGACTACGGTGTCGAACTGGGCGTCTCCTCTCCGCCAACACTGCCTCCACTGCCGATCGACGTGAAGGTCTTCGCCAAGAATGCCCCTCTTGCGCTGACGGTTTCCGGCCTTGCTTCGCAGCTTCAGAAGGCGCTCAATGCCGCCCTTAGCGTGCAGATGCCGGGGGCTTCTGCGCAGTGCTCAGTATCCGGCATTGGCAGCGGCCAGGCGATCAGGGTGAATGTCTCGCTGCCCCAGGTCCCCGACGCAGTGATAACAATCGGTTCGCCTACCGCGGTCAGCGGGCTGAAGGACGCTTCGGCGGCCCTTGGGTTTAGCGGCTCCGGCGCGCCCGCCAGCGCGAACGTGGCCCATTACGCCCTCGGGACAAGTCACGCCTGGGCGCAGCAGACAAGCTCCACCCGAGGCTCCGACGGGACCGGGCTGCCCGGAACAAGCGAACTGATTGGCGACCCTGCCAGTTTCACAGGAATCTATGCCCTGGAAAAGGTGGATCTGTTCAATTTGCTGAGTATCCCGGAGGCCACGCGGGCCGCGGCGGGAAATCCCTCTTCCCTCGATTCTGCCGTAGATCCCAACAGCGTCTACTCTGCCGCCATCGCCCTCTGCGACAGCCGGCGGGCCTTCCTCCTGCTCGACTGCCCGCCTTATGTCAATTCGGTATCCTCCGCAGTGGATTGGATTACGAACGGGCTTGCTGTCAAGGATGCGAACGGGGCCGCGTTTTTCCCGCGACTGCGCCTGCCCGATCCGCTCAACAGTTATCAGCTTCGCACGTTTGCACCTTCCGGCGTGGTCGCCGGCCTTTATTCCCGGATCGACTCTGCGCGGGGGGTGTGGAAAGCTCCTGCCGGGACCGAGGCTTCACTTCGCGGGGTCCAGGGGCTTGTTTACAAGCTGAACGATGCCGAAAACGGCGCACTAAATCCGTTGGGCCTGGATTGCTTCCGTACCTTCCCCGTTTATGGGTCGATTCTGTGGGGTGCCAGAACTCTGCTCGGCGCCGACGCTGATTCCAGCCAATGGAAGTATGTGCCTGTCAGGCGCGTTGCGTTATTCCTTGAAGAGAGCCTCTATCGAGGAACGCAATGGGTGGTGTTTGAGCCCAATGATGAACCGCTGTGGTCAGCCATCCGTTTGAATGTCGGCTCATTCATGCAGGATCTCTTCCGCAAGGGCTATTTCCAGGGGAAAACACCCTCCGAGGCCTACTTCGTAAAATGTGACAGCGAGACGACCACCCAGACCGACATTGACCTCGGCATTGTAAACATCGTGGTGGGGTTTGCTCCTCTTAAACCGGCAGAGTTCGTAGTGATCCAGATCCAGCAGATGGCTGGGCAAAGCGCAAGCTAGGGAGGATTCGCATGGCTGAATTTACCGTCAACGCCAAACGCTTCGATCCGTACAAGAACTTTAAGTTTCGCGTGAAGTGGGATGGGCAATACGTGGCCGGCGTCAGCAAGGTTACCGGCCTTAAACGCACGACCGAGGTCGTAAAACACCGCGAGGGAGGCGATCCCTCCACCAGCCGCAAGTCGCCGGGACGCAATGAATTCGATGCTATCACGCTGGAGCGCGGTGTAACTCACGACCCGGCCTTCGAGCTTTGGGCGGGGAAGGTCTGGCAATTGGGGGCCCAGCTCGGGGCGGAAGTCTCCCTGGCTGATTTCCGCAAGGACATCATCCTGGAAGTGTATAACGAGGCGGGCCAGAAGGTCCTGGCCTACAACATCTACCGCTGCTGGGTGTCGGAGTACCAGGCCCTGCCGGATTTCGACGCCAACGCCAACGCGGTTGCCATCCAGCACCTCAAGCTGGAGAACGAAGGGTGGGAGCGGGATGTTTCCGAGACTGAGCCGAACGAGCCCTCCTTCAAAGTTGCGAAAGGCTGATCGTTGTCATGCGCGTCTTATCGGCGGCGGAATTGCTGGAAGTCTGGGAGCGCGGCCTCACTCAGGCGCCAATCGTGCGTGCGCTGTCATTCCTGGAGGCAGCCTGCCCGGAAATGACATTCGACCAGATTGCAGTCCTCAGCATTGGACAGAGGGACGCCCGCTTGCTCGCGCTGCGTGAGGCCCTTTTCGGCCCGGATCTGGAGGCAGTCGCCAATTGCCCCGGCTGTGGCCAGCGGTTGGAATTGAATCTGAGCACGACGGAGTTGCGCTCTGATACCAGGCCGGAACCCCACGCAGAGGAATTTACACTGAGCGTCGCCAACTACAACCTGCGCCTCCGGCCTCCCAACAGTCAGGATGTGCTTTCAGCCGGAAGCCTCGCGGATCCGGCCGAAGGCCGCGAACAACTCCTTCAGCGCTGCTTGCTGTCCGCGGAATGCGGCGACGTGCCGGTTGAGTTGGACCATCTCTCTGCCGAGGTGGCGGAAGCAGTGGCGCAAAAAATGGCGGAGGCCGACCCCCTCGCGGATATCCGGCTGTTCATTTCCTGCCCCGCCTGCAGGCACGAATGGAGAGCAGTCTTCGACATCGCATCGTTTTTGTGGTCTGAAGTCGAAGGATGGGCCGGACGAATTTTGAATGAGGTGCACACCCTGGCGTCAGCCTATGGCTGGCGCGAGCGGGATATCCTCGCCCTCAGCCCGATGCGGCGACAATTCTACCTGGACATGGTTTGGGCATGAGCGACTTTCTGAGTAACCTGATGGCACGAAGCCTTGGTAACCTGCCGGCAATCCAGCCGCGCCTGCCATCCCTTTACGAGTCGTCCCGTCGCGGCGGCTCGCTGGGCTCACCCTTTGATACCGGACAAGGCGCCGCCGGTGGATCTGAACAGGCGCTTGACCAGACGGTGGAGGGACTTGTTTCCCCAGCGACACCCCAGGGAAGTTTTGACGCGTCCCCGGCTGCGCCCCTGCACAACTCCGGAACAGCTTTGCTGGACCCTCGCCGCGCCGTGCGACGATTCAGGCCCGGACCCCATCGCTCATCACAAGGTCGGGCGGACCAATCTTCCCTGCATGAATCAAACCCCCGAATGTCCTCCATAGCAATGCAAGGAAACCGCGAGGGCAGCATCCAGACGGATGCCACCGGGAATCAGACTGCCAGGGTTCTCCCTGACGCCCGGCCTGAGTTCTTAGACGGAATGACCCACGGAAATCAGCTCCGGACCGCCAGGCAGACAATCGGCCCGCTCCCGCAGGACGCACTCGATGCCGGCGCAGGAGATCCGCACCACGTGATGCCAAACGGTTCTTTGACCATTCAGCCTCGTCGCACGATTGCCCTGCCGCGCTCCAGCCCGAATGAGCCGGCGGTCCATGTCACGATCGGCCGGGTGGAGGTGCGGGCCGTCTTTCCTGCGCCTTCCGCCGGCCGCACACGCCCAGCCAGGTCCCGGGCCACTCTTTCTCTGGACGACTACTTGAAGCGCCGCGATCGGAGGCAGCGATGAGCAATTATCTGGCCATCGCGACCGTGACCGCGGCCCTCCAGCAGGTCCTGCAGGGTCCGGTGAAGGACGCTGTAGGCGGGGCCAGCGTTGGCTTCAAACGGCCTGACGGCACAGCCGGCGCAAAAGAGAATCCTCTGGTCAATGTCTACCTTTACCAGGTAACGCCGAATACCGCTTACCGCAACGCAGATTTGCCCACCCGCCGGTCCGATGGAACTTTGGCGCAAAAGCCGCAAACGGCGCTCGATCTTCACTACCTTTTCACGTTTCACGGTAATGACGACAAACTCGAGCCCCAGCTTATGCTCGGCGCTGTGGTCAGAACACTCCACGCACAGCCCCTTCTTTCGACTCAGAACATCCAGGCGGCCGTGACGGAATATGGTTTTCTTGCAGGTTCAGGGCTGGACGGCCAGGTGGAACGTGTGAAGTTTACGCCCACCGCCCTGCCTCTGGAGGAATTCACGAAGCTGTGGTCGGTGTTCTTTCAGGTCGAGTACAGACTGTCGGCGGCCTATCAGGCTTCGCTCGTGCTGATCGAGAGTGATGACACTCCACAGGAAGCATTGCCCGTCGCGGCGAGGAACGTTTATGCTTTGCCCTTTCGCCTCCCCACCATTACTCAGGTCGTCTCGCAGGCGGGAGCAGATCTGCCGATTCTCCCAACCAGCACATTGGTTGTGAAGGGCAGTCAACTCCTTGCCCCCGTCACGCTGGTTCGAGTGGGGAACGTTGTGGTCGCGCCGTCCACGGTGACAGAGAAGGCAGTCATCCTGCCGGTGCCACCAGGCTTGCCCGCGGGTGTTCACGGTCTGCAGATCGTCCAACAGTTGCAGATCGGAACGCCGCCGCAGCCCCACGCGGGCTTTGAATCCAATGTGGCACCCTTTATCTTGCACCCGGTCATTGTTCCGCAGACGGCGACCGCCTCACAGATTACTGTTACGGTAACGCCGGCGGTGCAGGAGGGACAAAGGGCGACACTTCTGTTGAATGAGGCAACGAGTCCACCTCCAGCGGCGCCTGCGGCCTACACCTTTTATCTGCCACCGCTGACGAGCAGCACGAATACACTGACTTTCAACACGACGAACATCAAAGCTGGAGGCACAACCTACTTTATCCGCGTAGCAGTGGATGGGGCCACGAGTCCCCTGGATCTTGACCCGGGCAGTTCAACTTTCGGCCCGACGGTAACAATTGCATGACGCAAACGCCCACATTCAGTTGGGAAGAAGCCAACCAGGCATACCTGACGGCGGAACTCTCCGAGGTTCGAGCTGCCCTCTCGAGCTTTCTGCCACAACAGGAAGAGCCTGTCGAGGCCGACTCGAAACCAGCCTCGCTCCCACTGGAGGAGATGCGCGCGGCGATGACAGCTCCGCCGGCGATCGAGACGCTGTGTGCAACCCTTGGGCTCTCGGAATTTGAGCGCAAAATTCTGTTGATGTGCGCGGGTGTGGAGTTGGACTCGCACTTTCGAAGCATCTTCGCCGCGGCTTCCAAAGAGCCGCGACATGCTCTGCCCACTTTTAGCTTGGCGTTGGCCGCCTTTGAGGATGCGCACTGGAGCGCGCTCTTGCCGGCGCGCCCCTTGCGGTATTGGCATCTTGTCGAGGTCCTGCCCGGCGACTCACTGACCTCCAGCCCTCTGCGGATCGACGAATCCATCCTGCATTTCCTGGCGGGCGCCTATTCCGTTGACGAGCGCTTGCAGGGCCTTACAGAGCCGCTTTCGGCCATGGCTTCCCTGCCCTGGTCCCAGCAAGCCGTGGCGGAACAAGTAGCCAAAGTCTGGTCACGATCGAGCGGCCGAACCGCCTGGCCTGGTGTGCAGTTATGCGGGAGCGAAACAGGCAGCAAGCGGGCAGTTGCGGCAAACGCATGCGCGACGCTCGGCCTGAACCTGCGCACGATGCCTGCTGCGGCCGTTCCGCGCGGGCCGAATGAGCTCGACCTTTTTGTACGCATTTGGGAGCGCGAAGCCGTCCTTGTGCCCACGGCTCTCTTGCTGGAATGCGATGAACAGGACGCCACCGATGTAGCGGGCGAGGCCGCCGTCAAACGGCTCATAGAAACCGTGCGGAGCCCGCTGCTGGTTTCTGTGCGCGAACGCCGAAAGCATGTGGAACGCTCACTCCTTTGGTTCGAGGTGCCCAAACCGGTCGCGGCGGAGCAGATCGAGGTCTGGAGAGAAGCCCTGGGGGCTTCGAGTCAAGCTCTGAACGGAACGGTCGAAAAACTGGTGTCGCAATTCAGCTTGAGTGCCGAGGCAATCGAGAATGCCGCGGCTCAAGCACTCGGGCAGAGCAATGACAGAACGGCTGCTCCCAATTCGGAATGCCCGTCTGAGTCGGAGACATCGGCCGAGAAATCGCGACTGGGTTTGGCTTCCACTTTATGGTCCATCTGCCGGGCGCATGCACGACCACGACTGGAAGGATTGGCGCAGCGCATGGAACCGGCTGCAACCTGGGATGACCTGGTTCTCCCCGAGCGCCAGAAGCTGCTGCTCAGGCAGATCGCGCTGCACGTACGCCGACGGTCAAAGGTGTATGAAGACTGGGGCTTCGCTTCCAAGGGCGCTCGCGGTCTCGGCATAAGCGCCTTGTTTGCTGGTCCCAGCGGAACCGGCAAGACCATGGCCGGCGAGGTGCTCGCGAACGACTTAAGGCTCGACCTGTACAAAATCGACCTGAGCCAGGTGGTCAGCAAATACATCGGCGAGACCGAGAAGAATCTGCGCCGAGTATTCGACGCGGCCGAAGAGGGCGCGGCCATACTCCTGTTCGACGAAGCCGACGCGCTGTTCGGCAAGCGCAGCGAGGTCAAAGACAGCCACGACCGGTATGCCAACATCGAGGTCAGTTACCTGCTCCAGCGCATGGAAGCCTACCGCGGATTGGCCATCCTGACAACGAACCGAAGAGAAGCGCTTGACTCCGCTTTCCTTCGGCGCATTCGTTTTGTCGTGGATTTTCCCTTTCCGGATGCAGGGCAGCGTGCGGAGATCTGGCGCCACATCTTTCCGCCTCAGACTCCCACAGAGGGTTTGAGCATTGACCGGCTGGCGCGCTTGAACGCCACCGGCGGGCACATTCGCAACATTGCCCTGGGCGCAGCCTTTCTTGCAGCGGATGGCGACGAGCCCGTACGAATGCCGCATCTTTTGCAGGCAGCGCGAACTGAGTTTGCAAAACTCGAGAAGCCCCTGACGGATTCGGAAATTGCAGGATGGGTGTGAATTCCATGGCTCGTGACATCAAGGAAGCTCCATGAAGATGCAACAACATCACGAAGGCAAATCACCAAGCCGCCGGCGGGTCGAGGTTCACATTGAGGAGCTAGTCCTGCACGGCTTTGCTCCGGGTGATCGTCACCGGATTGCCGTCGCGGTCAAACAGGAACTGTCTCGACTGATCCTCGCGGAGGGCGTGCCGGCATCAGCCAGGAACCCGTCCGCCAGAGCCCGCCTCGGAAGAGCGGTTTATCACGGTTTGAGTGTTCAGGCCGGCACGCCCGGCACAGTAAGCCCTAGCCTGCCCGGAACAGGAGATCGGACGCGATGAGTGAACGAGTCCATGTCCCGTTGAAGCCGGCCACTGCTCCGGCACGGCACCTCACTCCCGTGCCTTTTGGGGTTCTGCAGCGAAAGTGCGCCTGTGGAGGATCAGGAAGTTCACACGGCGAGTGTGAGGAGTGCAAGAAAAAAAGAATGGCATTGCAGCGACATACAGCCGATCATGCCGAGCCTGCTACCGTGCCACCCATCGTGCATAACGTTTTGCGTTCTCCTGGCCAGCCGCTGGACGCCGGGACACGCGCCTTCTTCGAACCCCGCTTTGGCCATGACTTCAGCAAGGTACGGGTACACACAGACGCGAAGGCAGCGGAGTCGGCGCTGGCGGTGAACGCGCTGGCGTATACGGCTGGCCAGGATGTGGTGTTCGCGCCCGGGCTCTATTCTGTTTCCACCAATCAAGGACGGAGTCTGTTGGCTCATGAGCTGGCTCATGTCGTGCAGCAAAGTGACAGCGGGGCGAACTCCCCGCGCTGGCTTTCCCGCTCTGACGAACCATCTGAACGGGAAGCCTCTCGGGCAGCCGCCTTGTCCATGGAGAATCGGCCAGTCGGCCGGTTTTCTGCTTCGCCGCCCGTACTCCAGAGGCAGCCGCCGCATTCGCCCGCTGCCCCAACCGGGGCGGCGAGCCACCTCAGGCCATGTGACCCCAGCACTCAACTCCCCAAAATCTTGGGAGCCATGGGTCTTGCACGGCGCTTGGTTAATAACGCAGTTAAGGGAATCCAAAACCTAGTGAATATCTGGGGAAAGGCCCCGCAAACCGATGAGGAGAATGCAACCAGTCTAGCTCTTGCCAAGGGCTTCAACATCGCCTTTGACAAAACCTTGTGGGTACCTATGGGAACGAGTCCAGCGGTGGTATCCGCCCAGGATAAAC
>JARRJI010000187.1:0-7091 GCA_037379595.1 Acidobacteriota bacterium
CGTCTCTCCAGGCCTGATTCCATAGCGACCCGGGTGCCGGACTTCGCCCTTGATTTCGATAGAGGCGCCCAGGTCATTCCACCCCTCGACCTGCCGAACAGTTAGCACATCACCGTTTCGGAGGGAGAGGTCAGTGGATCGGGTTCCGTCCAGCGCGCTGGCTAACTGCACTTCAACGTGCTGGCCGGAGATCTGTCCCTGGCCATTCCAGCCGTAGCGTGTGAGATCGGCATTGCGTTCGTCAGCGCTGCGATTGAGGCCGCCCGCGACGTGAATCAGGTCAGAAACGCGCATGCCGACCGCCAGAGGGTAGCGGCCCGGATGAGCAACTTCGCCTTCGACGTACACCGTCGCAGGATCGGTTCGCGAGAGATTCTCGTGCACGAGGACGCTGTCGCGGGGCCCGAGCAGGAAGTTGGAGCGCGGGCTGTTATCCATCACTTTGGCCAAGCTCACGCTAAGCACCTTCATCTCGCTATTGGGCAGGTAGTGGAATACCTGGACCGAGCCCATATCCGCATCCGGCGTCACGCCGCCCGCCAACTCGATCGCATCCCGCAGATGGACTTGTCCTGAGGTCCGGTAGACGCCCGGCTGGCGCACTGCTCCGCCAACACTGACCGTTGGCACATCACGGAAGTCATACCGGCTGAAAATCCTTACGGTATCGAGAGGGTCAAGTTTCGGCGACTTCGCCGGATTCTTCAGCGCGTCAGCCAGGTTGAAGCTTTCGACCACCGGTTGAAAATCCGGTGGCAAGAGCCGGATGATCTCGCCGTAATCGGACGGTTGCGGTAACAGGTCCTTATAAGAAGTGATCAGGCTGGCCAGTCTCATGCCATGGTGGTAGGCGTACTTGCCCGGCCGGAGCACGTGGCCTTCAAGGTAGACCGCGTCTTGGTTGTAAGGCGCCATCGGGAAGACATGCACGACATCCCCAGCCTGAACTTGGAAGGTCTTAAGCTCCTGTTCGACCTCTGCCGGGCTAGCCGAATCGGGAATGTTCAGACTGAGCATCGTCCGCTCTTTGTGTGCCTCCAGCCTCTGCACTTCGATGTGCTTGAGCGTTGCCGCCGGCAGAATACCGCCCGCCAGATCGATCACGCCAGCGAGCGTGTTCTCCTTACGCAATTCGTAAATGTCCGGTCGCCGCACCATCCCTTCGACCGTGACCTGCGGTCCGACGGTTGGCACCCGCACGGTGTCGCCGTCCGCGAGCGGAACGATGTCGCGGGTTACGCCGTGCAGCAGCAGATCGTAAACGTCAACTGTCTGCAGGAGCTTGCCGTCACGCCAGTGCTGGATCACCCGCAGGGAACCGTTCTGCGTCGGTCCACCAGCAGCAAATTCGGCGTTCAGAGGCGTCGAAAGCGAACTCACGTCGTAGGCGCCGGGATATTCCACATCCCCAACTACGTAGACCCTCACCGTTCTCAATCGAGTAATTGAAACGTCAGCAGAAATGTCGCGGAATTGAGTGCGCAGTAGCTTCTGAACCTGCTGTTGCACCTGGCCCAGCGTCTCTCCGCTCACCAGCACCGGTCCCACTTCCGGCAACGTTACCCGGCCGGTCCGGTCTACAGCTCGAAACAATCGCTGCGACATGCCGCCCCAAAGGTCGATGGTCAATCCGTCACCGGGGCCAACGATATAGTTCGGTCCGACCGGCAAATCCATGGGGATGATCTGGTCCGAAGCGGTCGAGTTGCGGAACACCTGTAGGCCGAACCTCTCCGGTTTGGTCGTCTGCTGTGCGGCCTGCATGTACATGTCGTAAAGCGAGGGAACATCAGCAAATGGATTCCTACGCGGCACCAGTTCCGGTGACCGTTCGTGATAAGGCCGCCCATTCGACCATCCGTACGGGGCGTAGGAGTTCTCAGGTGCATAAGCATTCAAACCCACAGAGTGCAACGGGCTGTAAATAGCTGGTTGCGATCCTCCCATCATCAGGGGCCGACTTCCCTCCCCTGACGGATAGGAAAGCTCGGGGAGCCGTTGTGCAAGACCGGAACCGACGCCGAGACCATTGAGGGTGCCGAGCGAAGCTGTCGCTCCAAGGCCCCCGGCTCCTGTGAGTCCTCCCAGCCCTCCAAGCCCTTTCATGCTCTGGCCTGTGACCCCTGCGGCACTTCCCCCAGACCCAGGCGCTGTTCCGCCCAGAAACTGCGCCGCAAGCGAGTTCAATGCCGTACGCGAACCCGCTTCTCCCGGGAAGGACGCCAGCATTTGCTTCTGATTGCCGGACGGTTGAGTGGGTGCGTTCGGCATGGGCTGAGTCGTTGGTGGCTGATAGATACCACCCGGCGGGGCAACTGACGGCAACGGCTGGCCTGGGACGCCGTTATTCTGCTGGGTTCGTGGGCAACTGGGATTCGTTCGTGGGTCGCAGGTGTTTACATGCTGCACTGATGCAGGGGTCCCCGTCATCCCCTGCTGCTGTTCAAGGCGGGCAAGTTGCAAGGCCCGCTGCTGAATCAATATCTGCCGCTCCTGGCCCAGTTCAGATTGCGGATTCACTGTCGGCATCAGGTAGCCGTAGCGCTGCAAGAGGCGAGTGCAGGCAGAACGGAATTTGAGGTCACTGTCCAATTTGTCGTATACGGCCTGATCCGATAGATCTTCCTGGGTCAGAATCTGGCCACGCTCGGTCGCCTGCAGCGCGAGCAGGCGCTTTAGTTCGATCATCAGGCCAGGATTGTCGGAAAGCACGGTCCGGATCTGGCTCGTTGATGCCGCCACCTGGTCGAGATTTAACGCCGCCACGGGGTTGGAATTCCCGAGGTTAAATGAAGGGGACCACACAGCCGGGGTCTGCCCTTGCGACTGAGTTTGCATGCCCTGGGATTGGGGTTGAACGTTCGGGTTGTTTTGGGATACGGATTGCGGCTGGTTCTCTTGGGCCAGCGACATCCAGGGAAGGAGCATGCCCCCAAGAAGGATAAGCAGGAGCGCCCCTGACCAACGCAAAATACCTCTATCCGCTCGTTTCTCGCTTGTGATTCTCACCTCAATCACCACTCTTTCCACGCCGAGTTCTCTCGCACTGAAATCGAGAGGTCTCTTTCGCCGGCTCACAAAGGATTCTGCCGTTTCACTGCGCCCTCCGTCTTGAACCGCCCCGCAGCGCACCAAGAATCCCTTCTTCAGAGGCTTCCACATCAAAAGAATGGATATCGAGCGAAGCCCAGTAGAACACGCTGCTGTTGCGCTCAGGCGCCAGAGCGAGAATCTTCATATTGGGGAACTTTGCAAGCAGGACATCACAGACCGAGGGCCGAGCACCGGAATCATCCAGTGCAACAATCAGAAAATCAGGCCGCTGTTCTTCGACTGCATTAAGAAGGTCTGCCTCGTTTATGACCTCACCTACTACCTCGATATCCGGCTGGTCGGCAATCGTAGCGAGAGTGAGCTCCCGAATGAGTCGGGGGCGATTGGCAACGAGCACCCGTACGTTCCGTGTCATGCGGTTCTCCGTTAACTCTGCTAATTATCGACAGGTAGGCCCAGAAGAAAAAGGTTCAAAGGAGGTGGGACGGCAGGGTCCAATGATATTAGATCTGTACCAGTACTGAGAGAAGCTGAAGTACCAAATACGGTCTAATCGTAGCCCTAAGGGAATGCCCGGGACTGGAACGAGAGCTTCACACTCAGAGAATAACCTGATTAACCCTGACCATCTCGACCACCGAAAGGCGGTCTTCGGCGCCAACTTTCTGCAACATACGATGAATATGGTTCTTGACGGTTTGCTCGGAGAGATTCAAGTGCGAGGCAATCTCTTTGTTGGTGAGGCCCTGTGCAAGCAAAGGCACTAACTGTTGCTGCCGGCGGGTCAATCCCATCTGGAGCTTTATGCGCACGTTGGGCAAATTCGTAAGAGAATTGGCAACGTATCGAAATAGCGAAAGACAGAGACGCGGCGGGCATGCCGCCTCGTCGCGGGCCACTGCGCGGATGGCCGACACCACATCCATGGCTGATGCATCTTTCAAGACATAGCCCACTGCACCCGCACCAACAGCCTTCAAGAAAGTTTCTTCATCTTCTTCCATGCCGATCATGACGATCCTAAGGCCCTCGGAGATATCGACGATGTCACGAACCAGTTGGAAACCTGATCCGTCCGTCACCGAAGAATCGATCAACAAAACGTTGCAACCGGAGTCCGCAACCATCCCAACTGCATCGGGAGTGTACGCAGCTGCGTGCACCTCCGCAAACTCGGTTCGTTTTCGAAGGATTCTGGCCAGCGCCTCAAGAAGAAGGCGATTTTGCGCAAGAAGAAAAATATCGATTGGGGAGCTCACGGTGTTCTTGCCCCTTCCCGTCTGGTTTTAACCTCACGGTCGGCTCAACAGCAATTGAGAAGGTCGATCCGCCCACCATTTACTTCATACTTGTCTGCAGTGTCTGCAGGCCCCTCGCTGACCCCTTATCGTCCGGGAACCTCCCCCATTCCCTTTGAGCTAAAGATATAGACGTCCGGGGCTAGTATTGCTGACATATTTGTATTACAGGCCCGTCATGCTGTCAAGCAAAATTACCCAGAAAGTAAATATTACATATTGTACCTTATCGCACGTCAGTAACAAGTGATGGGGATACACCTGAAAACAAAATCAAGGAATGCCGGGTTCTCGAGGCTTTGGCATGCATCGAATTCCGGCATGAACCAACCCGCTTCTATCTCCGTTGATTTGACGCCTGGGAACAATGTTCCCTCGCATTTTTCTGCGACCAACTCTCTATGCAGGGTGAATGCAAGCAATGTCCCAGAGTAGTTTCTATCGGCGGCAACAAAGCCAGACTTGAGGATCAGACTGTTTGACGTTTCCCGCGGGAGTAACAGGATAGTAACCCTTGGTGAGCACAGGAGCCGACAATTGGTTGCGCGCATGGGCCTTGCGTTGGCGTTGGCCAGGAAAATCGACGACCACTACCAGCGCCCGACCCAGCCAACAAGGCAGCCTTGGTCAGGTTGCATTTGAAGCGGCAACGGCGCGGAACGCAGCTTTGGTTCGAGTTCGCTGAAAAATGAAAGCCCGATCGTTCAGTAAACCAACCGAACTGAAAACTGAATCTGGCGGGACGTTCCAGCCGTCTTGCTGATAACCCCAAAACCGCTTCCGCGCAGGATGTTGGAAGGAAGACCGAAGTTCACCAGGTTAAAAACATTGAAAAATTCGGCACGAAACTGGAGGATTCCTAATTCCCCGCCTCCACGCCGGCCAAAAGCCGTGTCCTTAATCAACGCAACGTCGAAGTTGCGATATCCCGGACCACGGAAGGTATTCCGGCCAAGCGTTCCAAACACGCCGCTGTTTGGTCCCGTGCCTCCGGCCACGTTGATGGGGATATAGAAGTACGAAGTGTTTTTCGCGCCCCGGCCAAAGTAGTCCTCACGGTCAGTGCGGGTCGTTGAAAAGCTGGGTTGGCCAATCTGGTCAGGGCGATCCGCGCTTCCCGCCCCCATGCCGGTTTGCTGGATTCCCGAATAGACGGTGAACGGCAATCCCGTCATCAGCGTCGTGATGTTCAAAAACTGCCATCCTTCCGTAAAGTGCTTCCCCAGGGGACGAAGAAAACCCACGCGATTAAGCGGAAGCGCCTGAATCAGGCTCAGAGCGAAAACGTGGGTCACATCGAAGTTGGCTGGTCCTTTTTCGGTCCCGGGATTCCAGGGATTTTGCGGAAAAGTCTGCAGGATGACGCCCGGCCCTCCCGCGAGACTGCCAAAAGCTGAGCTGCTATTATCAAGTGCTTTGCCGTACGTGTAGCTGGCCTGGAAGCCCAGCCCGAAACGCGTGGAATTCTTGGTGATACTCGTCTGCAATGCGTGATAGGTAGAATGCGAGCGGGATGTCATCAGAGTATCCGTTCCGAATCCTCCAATTGCCTGGCCCGTTGAATTAAACTGAGTAAACGGCGCGAACTGCGGTAAGGCCCCGCCGTAACCGTTTACCGGGGCCGGGTCAGCAAGATGCACGCCCACAGTCGCCACATATGCGGCACTGAACTTCAACTGGCCGAAGTCGTGATCGACCCCTGCTGTATAAGTTCCGATGTACCCGTTGCTAAAATCCCTGGCAATTCCAAACATCGAAAGCAATTGGACCTGGTTCCCGGGTGTGAGTGCCGCCAGGTCGTTCTGGAACCGCTGTATGTCAATGGGCGTGTTGGGAGCGACATCAGTGGTCTTCCCGGTCGGGAAGACCGGCTGTCCCTGCGGAGTATATACAGGGGGCAAAGTTACAGGCATCACAGCATTGGTGAAGGGCACCGACACACCAGGCGCGGCACTAATGTAAGGCGAGAAGAGGAAAGGAATGCTGCCGGTCAGATAATTGTCCTGCCACAAATTGGTCAGAAGGGTGGTGATAGCTCCACCGGCATGTACCATCGTGTGATCGGTAAGGCGATAATCAAGCGCCAGCCGCGGAGCCCAGCCACTCCAGTCCATGATGTAAGGAGGCTGCGGGTTCTCCAGGAAGATCGTTTTTGCCCCGGGCGTCCAGAACGGTACGTTATTGCCATTCGGCCCCACAATTTCCGGCAGAGAAGTTCGCTTGGTCGCTTCGCCGATCCGGCTGTTAACTTCGTACCGAAGGCCGTAGTTAACGGCCAGGCGCGAAGTCGGCCTCCAACTGTCCTGAAAATAGAAGCCGTAGGCCTGCCGCCGCACGGCCGCTTCGTTAAAGCGATCGCCGCTTGCGGTCAAGTCTGAAACAGCGCTGATTGTGTACGAATAAGGCGTCGCGGTCAGCAGGCCGGTAAGAGAATCCGGGAGCGGATCGCCCGGCTGCAGGTCATGCTGCCCGCTTGCCGACGTTATCGCCACCGGGGAATAAGCTGTTCCGCCGCCAAACACATACTGGCCAGTCGGATTCATCCCCCAAATTGTGGAATCGCGGTTGAACCGCATCTCCACGCCCCACTTGAAAGTGTGCTTCCCATGCACATCGACCATGTCATGTTTAAACTGGTAGAGGTTACCGAATGCCCCGATGACGGAGCCATCGGCAGAATTATACGACTCGTAGAGACCGTCGCCGAACGCGATGGCCGGCTGGGTGTGGTTGATAGAA
>JARRJI010000187.1:7139-11023 GCA_037379595.1 Acidobacteriota bacterium
TGTCGGAAGTGAGGTTCGGTGACCAGATGCGCGTGTATTTCAGACCGGCATTGCGTTGGTGATCGAAAAACTGGACGGCAAAGGAAGGATCGATCGCCGTCTGATCGGGATTGGTCAACGGCCCGGTGATCTGGTCCAGGCTGAAGCGCGCGTACAGCGATGACTTGTCTGAAATGCGGTGGTCGACGCGTATGGAAAACTGATCGGTCCCCGTGAATACTTTGGACGATGTGGCGTACGTGCGAGCCCCGTACGCCCCCTGCGGATCATTCGGCAACGGATACCCGGAAAGCACAGATTGGATTTTGGGATTGACCGGCACCGTGAGCGTATCGCCCGGAAATGCGGTCGTGTCGATCCCGTTACGCTCCGCTGCGGTGGGAACAGGAAAAACCTGTGTGGTTCCCAGCACTTGCCGGAATCCCTGATATTCGCCGAAAAAGAAGGTCCGGTTCCGGCCGTTATAAACTCCCGGGATGGCCACCCGGCCGCCGATAGTGAAACCGAACTCATTGCGGACAAAAGGTGGTATGCGCCGCTCGTCTCCGGCGCTCTTGCGGTCAAAAAAGTTCCGCGCGTCGAACGATGCGTTGCGAACGAACTCAAAAACGCTGCCGTGCAGGTGATTGGTACCGGACTTGCTGATCACATCCGTGTTGCTGGCTGCACCGTGGCCGATCTGCGCGGGCATCACCCCGGAGCTTGCCTGCACTTCCTGGATCGCGTCAACGTTGAAATTGGAAAAGGTGGCGCCGCCCATCTCCGGATCGGTCGTGTCAACCCCGTCAATCGCAAAGACCGTGGCCGTTCCGCGTTGCCCGTTCACGGCGAATTGCTGGGTAAAATTGGTGCTCCCATTGGTGTCCGTCATAGTGCCGGCGGCCAGCAGCAGCAGCTTGCTGAAGTCGCGCTCGTTGAGCGGCAGACTGGATACTTGCTTGCTGGATAGATTCTCGCCTCCGCTTGCCCACGGAACGGCATCTCCGGCGGCACCCACCACGCGAAGTTGTTGCAATTTGGGCAAGATCTCCAAACCTGCCGTCAGCCGGCTACTGTCTTTGATGACCACGAGGCTCGCGGTCTTTAAGGTCCGCCCACCCTCACTGACCGAAAGTTCGTAGTCGCCAGCAACGATGCGATCGAACGAAAATACACCACTTGCGGATGTCTCCGCGGCGTAATCAAGCTTTCCTGTTGGAGAATGCAGCTTGACTGTCGCCCCGCTAACGGGATTCCCCGCATTGTCGCGAAGCACTCCATTCCAGGAAGTCGCTGCCATCCCTCGCGCGGCAAGGGCTGCCGCGCAGAACACACTGAAGCACCCGATACAGATCACACGATTGATTTTTTGGAACATGCTGGAGGTATTGTACTACCGCCCGTCAAGCCTGGGCGACAAAAGGGCAGGGCGCCTCTGAGCCGCTGAACTCGGCCATTTCCTTGAGGGGAACATGACCTTCATCAGCCTCACAAAACCGCGGCTTTGCCCATAGCGACTCGCCAGCTACAGTGACTTCGTTGTGGTGCCGCTGCCCTCACCGGCGTATAGCGGCGCTGAAGACAGCCCGCTACAAGATTACTGTGGATGTAATTGCAACCCTCTGAAAAGGTTTACGATGCGAGGTTTTGCAGCAGATTCTCTGCGGTGTAGGTGTCTGAGGATTTCACTGAAACGGAGAACAGATTGCCCGGGGCTTCGTCAAAGGACAACGAATATTCGCCCCCCGCAAACAGCTTCTGGAGAAAAGGCGTTAGCTCAGGCTGGATGGTTTCGCGGGTTGCAGGGTTGTTCGGAGCAAGCATCCGGTCGTTGATGGAGATTTCAATCTCCTGGCCGTTAAATCGAAATTTTCCGTTCAGGCTTGGGTCCGATTCAAAGCGATTGCAGGCTCGCAGGGCTGCCTCGGTGGCCTGTTTCAAGCGGTCCTGATTGCTGCCCTCAAGCGCCGCCTTGCGATTGTAGCGAACCCCGGGCCGGTGGTTTGTGTTGTCCACGCTGTAATTCGCCTCGTGGCCGACCAGGATCACGCCGGGCCCGGTGTAAACGTGCCGGTAATCACCCACGTCCAGCAGCAGTTCATCGCACACCTGGTCTTGAATCCAGCTATGGAAAACCGGGATCAGCGGCTCAAGGTCGATTTCATCCGGCTTTCCAAGCAGAAGTTTCACATTAACGTGTTGCAGTCGCATAGGAACGTACCCCTTTATCTTGAGCCTATCACCAAAGCGTCAGCCCGGTTGGAATAATTGTGCGAAGCCTCGATGAAAAGACCGGCTTCATCGATCAGGTAGCGCGAGGAGTCAGGAGTGTAAGGCACGCCGGCTTTCTCGTGCGCGGCAAAAAGGTACTGTGCAAACTTCCCGCCCGCGTAGGTATCGAAAAATTTCTGGGTGTCGTAGAAGCGCTTGCGGAATTCGGCGACAATCTGGTCAGGATCGTCGGAGACGATTGGAAATTCATTCTTGACCAACGCCTTTGCGGCACCAAGCATGGATTGGTACGCCGTCTTCCCTGCCCGTTCCGCTTCGCCGCCTTCCCACGCGACCTGCGCCTCAAAAAGCTGCCTTTCGGCCGCGGCCAGATCGAAATCAAGGGTCGACACCACTTCACCCGCGCACTCACCCACTCCCATGTCGCCCAGAGTGTATTCACGCGGGTCGCCCCAATCCCTGAAAAACGAACGATCCCGCTGGTCTGTCGGTGGCTGCGTAAGGTCTTCAAGCAGCTTCTTGATCTCTGCCTTGCCGATCCGTTTGACGAAGGCATTAAAGGATTCACCGTTCTGGCGATCGGACACGTAGCGGTCCGTCAGGCGCGTGACCACTTCCGGAATGTTCTTGGACGGAACGGCGACAACTGGCAACCCATACGAGCCGGCGTTGTGCCCCCATTCTCCGCCCAGGACTACCTGGAAATGAGGTACCGCGTATCCCGCCATCTTGCGGCTCACGCCGTAAAAGCCCAGGTCGGCAACATGATGCTGGCCGCAACTGTTGAAGCAGCCGCTGATCTTGATGTGCAGCTTTTGCACCGCCTCATCCATCTGGAAGCTTTTCCCGGCCAGCCGCTTGCGCAATTCAGCCGCCAGGCCGCGCGACGATGAAATTCCCAGTTTGCAGGTGTCGGTTCCCGGGCAGGAGACAATGTCCACAATGCTTCCCGCTCCCGGCTCGCCCAGGCCCACAGCCTGGAGAGCTTCGTACAGCTTCGGCAGATCGCTCTCGCTCACCCAGCGGATCACAAGGTTCTGCTCTACTGTCGTCCGGACAGTTTCCTTAGTAAACCGCCGCACGATGTCGGCCAGCGCCCGCAACTGGTGAGCGGTGGCGTCACCGATGGGCAGCGTAACCGTCACAACCGCGTAGCCCTGCTGCCGCTGCGGCCGGACGTTGGTCCCAGCCCAGCGATGGAAAGCTTCTGAGCCGATCTGGTGCAGCTCCCCGGCGGACTTCAGAGGCTCTTCGCGGAATTCTTCAGCGCCTCTCATGTATTCCGTCCACCGCGGATCAGGCTCCAGACTCTTACGCTCTTCCAGCACCAGTTCGCGGAACTTTTCGATTCCCAGGTCCTGAACCAGAAACTTGAGCCGGGCACGGTTGCGGTTCTTCTTTTCCCCAAGCCTTGCGAAGACGCGTGCAATGGCCTGAGCCAGCGGCAACAGTTCTTCCGGCGGCACGAACGGGTCAAACAGCTTTGCCTGGTAAGGAACGGCGCCAAGCCCTCCGCCCACGTACATCGCAAAACCGCGCTTTTCCTTTCCGTCTTCCGTCCGCTTGGCGGCGACCAGGCCGAGGTCGTGCATGTTGGCAAGCGCGCAGGCGTGCTGCGAGCAGCCGCTGAAAGCCGGCTTGAACTTTCTGCCAAAGTTCTGGACGTCGGGATG
>JARRJI010000188.1:0-7091 GCA_037379595.1 Acidobacteriota bacterium
GGAACCGTGCCGGGCTGAAGCCCGGCGCTACCAGCGGTGTGCTTTCAGGCATTTTGCCGAAACGAAGCGCATGCCGGGCTAAAGCCCGGCGCTACAAAAGTCGCTGCGGGTGGTGTTGTGGAACCGCTCATCTCAGAGCTGGTGGTTTCGGTTCTGCGTTATTTCGTTCCATTTCGACGCGGGTTTTGGGGAGGCTTTGCGGGTACTTCTGCTGCAGGAAGGTAATCAGTTGTTCGCGGACCAGGCAGCGGAGGTCCCAGGCCGTGGGCGAATCCGCGGCGCTCATCAGGGCGCGAAGTTCCATCGTGTGCTCGCTGGCGTTGGTGACCTGAAGTCCCCAGGCTTTGCCGTCCCACTTGTCCGTGGTCTTCAGGATTCGATGAAGCTCCTGGCGGACCTCTTCCACCGGGACGGTGTAATCGGTATAAACAAAAACCGTCCCCAGGATGTCTGCGGTGACGCGCGTCCAGTTCTGAAAAGGGTGCTCGATGAAGTAAGAGATCGGCACGACGAGGCGGCGCAGGTCCCAGATCCGCACCACCACATAGGTGGTGGTGATCTCCTCGATCCATCCCCACTCACCTTCCACGATGACCACGTCTTCCAGGCGGATGGGTTCCGTGAGGGCGATCTGGAGCCCGGCCAGCAGATTTGAGAGCGTGGGCCGCGCGGCCATGCCGATGACGAGTCCGGCGATGCCAGCCGATGCGAAGAGGCTGACGCCGAACTGGCGAATGCCGGGAAAAGTCATCAGCATCACGGAGAAGGCAACGATGCAGGAAACCACGATGGCCGACCGCCGGAGGACGTGAATCTGCGTCTGAATCTTGCGCGCCTGCAGGTCGTCGCGAACACCGATTTTGTACTTTTCGCTGACCACGTCTTCGAAGACGTCGATCAGGACGATCGCCAGCCAGGCGACCGACGCAATCATGCCTAGGGCGAGGATGTGGCGGATGATGCCGACCGCGCCGGAAGGCAGGGAAGTGGCGGGCAGCGCCAGGAACAAGGCCAGCAGAGGGAGAATCAGCTTACCGGGTCTGTGGCTGTGCTCGACCAGCGAGTTGTCAATCACGCTGCCGGTGCGCCGGGCAAGGCGCCGGGCGGCGGAAAAGAGAATCTTGTGGGCGATTCGAGCCAGGATCAGGGAGGCAACCAGGATGCTGCCGGAGATCACCCACTCCTGCCAGTTATCAAACAGATGGAGCATCTTTTCTTACCACCTCCGCAAATAACGCGTCCTAGCCTACAGGAAGCCGAAGAGCCATTTTACCACGATGCCGCCCCTGCAACCCCGGCCTTCAATATGTTATAGTCAAGTCTGCTCGCGAATTTTTTTGGTAGGCACGGGGCTTGGCAGTGAGGCGCTACGGCGAACATCGCTTTCCGGGAAAGCTCTTTGTCGTCGAAGGCATCGACGGCTCGGGGAAGTCGACCCAACTGAATCTTCTCCATCAATGGCTTCGCGCCGAAGGCTACGGCACCGTCTTCAGCGAATGGAATTCTTCGCCGCTGGTGCGCGACACCACCCGGCGCGGCAAGAAGAAGAAGATGCTGACCCCCGCGAGCTTCTGCCTGATCCACGCCACGGACTTTGCCGACCGCATGGAGCACAACATCATTCCGCTGCTGAAGGCCGGCGCGGTGGTCTTGTGTGACCGCTACATCTATACGGCCTTTGCGCGGGACGTGGCGCGCGGAATGGATCCTCAGTGGGTGCGGGAGCTTTATGGCTTTGCCGTAAAGCCCACGGTGGCGTTCTATTTCCGTGTGCCGCTGGATGTGGCCATGAACCGATTGCTGGGCGGGCGCAGCGGCTTCAAGTTTTATGAGGCCGGGATGGACCTGGACCTGAGCGGTGACCCTGAGGAAAGTTTTGAACTGTTCCAGGGGAAAATCCTGGAAGAATACGACAAGATGATTCCGGAGTTTGATCTGACGGTGGTGGATGCCACGCTGCCGATCGAGGAGCAGCAGACCCGAATGCGGCAACTGGTGAAGGCGAAGCTGGCGCAGGCCAAACGACTGAGGGTAGCACCATGAGATCTACCTATGGCGTGCTTCTGCCGGACATGAGGCTGGATAACCTGCCGGGAAAACTGATTGTGATTGAAGG
Organism: Acidobacteriota bacterium; assembly: GCA_037379595.1. Taxonomy (GTDB): domain Bacteria; phylum Acidobacteriota; class Terriglobia; order UBA7540; family UBA7540; genus SCRD01. Next base: position 2,117 of record JARRJI010000188.1, read on the forward strand.
GACCGACGGCGTGGGGCGCTCAACGCAAATCGGGCTGCTGAAGCCCTGGCTGGAGCAGCAGGGGCGCGCGGTTGTGGATACGGGCATGACGCGTTCGAAGCTGGCCGGAAAGGGAATCACGCGGGCCAAGCAGGGCCATACGCTGGGCCGGATTACGCTCAGCCTGTTTTATGCCACTGATTTTGCCGACCGCCTGGAAAATGAAATCGTTCCTGCGCTGCGTGCGGGATTTGTTGTTCTGACAGACCGCTACATTTATTCTCTGATTGCGCGCGCCGTGACTCGCGGCATGGAGCCTTCCTGGATCCGGAATGTTTACAGCTTCGCCCTCATACCGGACGCGGTGTTTTACCTTCGGATCGGCGTGGGGGACCTGATCCCCCGCGTCGTCTTCTCAACGGGTTTTGATTACTGGGAATCCGGCATGGACCTGCATCCGAGCGAGGACATGTACGACAGCTTCCAGAAGTACCAGACAGCTCTGCTGGCCCAGTTTGAAAAGCTGGTGGAGGAATATCAATTCGAAGTGGTTGACGCCAGCCAGGACATTCCCGCGGTATTCGAGCGGTTACGATCGGGAATTACTCGGGTTCTGGAGCAGAAAGAGCAACCGCCGCTTGAAGCTGTCGCCGCACAGGTGGCGAAAGAGGCAGAAGTCACTCACGACCGCCGGATGGTGGACAACAACGGCGCCGGAAGCTGAGAACGGCTCATCCAGATTCGGCAAATAAGGCGGCCGGCGACTCCACCACGCGACGAACCCACCCTTTGGTTTTGAAAAAGCCCGTCCTGTCCGTGGTCATCTCCCGGTATTTTTTCTCCAGCTTGGCCTTCAAAGCGCGGTTCCTCAGAATCAGCCGCTCGACGTCCATGGCCAGCTCCAGGCGGTCGCGCAGGAAGGTGGGGGCAGCGATCATTCCAATTACCGCTTCTTCAAACACAACCAGGTCATGCCAGTTTCCAAGCTGTCTCTGAAGGCTTCGGAGCCAGACCAGGGCTTCTTTGCTTCCTGGGACTTCGAAAGCATTGACGACCTCAATGAGGTAGCGCACGCGCTTGGCGGCAATCCGGGTGCGATGGAGCACGGCGGGATCAGAATCGCGCCGGGACTGGACAACTTCCTGTTCAAAAGCTCCCCAAACCGCTTTCAAGCCTTCGCTGATGCGCGCATAGAATTGCTCGGCGGTGAGATCCTGCCCGGCGCAAAGGTGATGGGAGTTGCCGCCGGCAGCCAGAAGAGGATTTCCTTCGACCGGGAGACATTCCTTCAGGCGAACATAGAGGGCCGGCAGATTGGCCCGGGTCAGCTTCCGCAGAGCCTTGTCCAGCCCCGTTGAGCGGGATTCTTTCAGATAGCCGCTGATCGACTCCCAGGCTGCCCGGCGTGCGGTGCGCTTTCTCGCGAGGGCAGCATTGACGCGATCGAGGAGCACGTCGTAGTTTCGGACCTCCGAGAGTGAGCGCCGGCAGCGCCTCAGACGCCGGCGCAACTTGCGAATCTCGCCGGAATGCGGAGCAGGAAAAAGCAGGTCGAGCACCTGCTGCAGGCGCCGGGTCGCAACGCGCAAATCATGGATAGCGTCGGGATCGTCGCCGTGAAGGACTTTGGGCTCGAGAGACACGCAGCGGTCAAGCTGCTTGATGGCGAGCTTGCACACACGTTCCCACTCCGGCGCAAGGGAAACGGCCGCGCCTTCCTGGCGGACTTCTTCCGGTGGCTGGCCCTGCCGTCCATCGGGTTCAACCGGCTGGCCGGCGGGCAGGTGCGGCGACGAACCGTTGGCAGGAGTCTTGTGGCCGGAGTGTGTCGCTGAGTCATGCATCTGAATGATCCCGGAATTCTACGGCCTTTGCCCGCGCGGAGGCCGCCACTCGGCAATGCAGCTTCACGCTGCCGAGCATGGCTGCAGGGGCAGGAGAAATACAAAGGGCTGAAAAGAACAGTTTACAGGCAAACCCGGCCTGCCACAACGCTCTTATCTTTTTAGATTGCAGCAGTCTCACGAGCCCTGCTTTCAACGAATTTCGGCAACATTTCCTGCAATTGTGCTTCTCACGCAGGCGAGTCTCCTTAGCTTGCTCCGGCAAAAATGTGACGCTCGTCACTGCGGGTATAGCTCCCGTGGCCTAGCCTTATTCTGTTATCGAGCTTTCAAAATATGGAGGAAAAGAAGATGGCAGGGACCATGCGAACAATTGATGGGAATGAGGCTACGGCCTCCGTAGCCTACGCGACAAGCGAGGTCATTGCCATCTATCCGATCACCCCCTCATCCCCCATGGGTGAACTGGCTGACCAGTGGACCGTGGAAGGACGGCCGAACATCTGGGGCGCTGTCCCCAAAGTGATGGAAATGCAAAGCGAAGGCGGAGCCGCCGGGGCTCTGCACGGAGCCGTGCAGGGCGGAGCGCTGGGCACGACCTTCACTTCTTCCCAGGGGCTCCTCCTGATGATTCCCAACCTGTACAAGATGGCGGGTGAGTTGACGCCGGCGGTGCTGCACGTGGCAGCCCGCACCGTTGCGACCCACGCTCTCTCGATCTTCGGAGATCACAGTGACGTGATGGCCACGCGCGCGACGGGATTTGCGCTGCTGGCCTCCAATACCGTCCAGGAAGCGATGGACCTGGGGCTGATCGCCCACGCCGCCGCCCTGGAATCGCGGGTTCCATTCCTCCACTTCTTTGACGGGTTCCGCACTTCGCATGAGATATCCAAGGTCGAGCAGATTGCCCAGGACCAGATCAAGGCGCTGATAGATCAGGACTCGGTCCGGGCCCACCGGGACCGGGCGTTGTCGCCGGACCACCCCTTCATCCGGGGGACGGCGCAAAACCCCGATGTCTTCTTCCAGGCCCGTGAAGCTGTCAATCCGTATTACCTGGCCTGTCCGACGATTGTTCAAAATGTGATGGAGCGTTTCGAAAAGATTGTCGGGCGCTCCTACCGCCTGTTTGACTACGTCGGTGCGCCGGACGCCGAGCGCGTGATTGTGATGATGGGTTCGGGCGCGGAAGCGGCCCAGGAAGCCGTTGAACATCTGGTTGAGAAGGGAGAAAAGGTTGGCCTGATCAAGGTGCGGCTTTACAGGCCTTTCTCGCTGGAACATTTTGTGGGTGCTTTGCCGCCGACCGTGAAGACGATTGCGGCGCTGGACCGGACCAAGGAGCCGGGAAGCGTCGGCGAACCGCTTTACATGGATGTGGTGACGGCGCTGAACGAGGCGGCCGGAGCTCCCGAGGCGAAATTCAGCACGGCTCCGAAAGTCATCGGCGGACGCTACGGGCTTTCTTCGAAGGAATTCACGCCGGCGATGGTGAAAGGCATTTTGGACGAAATGGCGAATGCCAAGCCGCGGAACCATTTCACCATCGGCATTCACGACGACGTCTCGCACACCAGCCTTGGCTACGATCCCGAGTTCTCGGCTGAGAATCCGGGGGCGGTGCGGGCTGTTTTCTACGGCCTTGGTGCCGATGGCACGGTGAGCGCCAATAAGAATTCCATCAAGATCATCGGCGAAGAAACAGAGAATTACGCGCAGGGCTACTTTGTCTACGACTCGAAGAAGTCAGGCTCGATGACTGTTTCGCACCTGCGTTTCGGGAAGAAGCCCATCCATTCCACTTACCTGATCAGCAAAGCCAACTTTGTGGCCTGCCATCAGTTCGGGTTCCTCGAGCGCTTTGATGTTCTGAAAGCTGCGGAGCCGGGTTCGACGTTCCTTTTGAATTCACCGTATGGTCCCGATGAGGTTTGGGAGCATCTGCCCCGGACCATGCAGGAGCATATTGTCAACAAGAAGCTGCGATTTTATGTGATCGACGGCGTCAAGGTGGCCCGCGACGCGGGCATGGGCGGGCGCATCAACACCGTCATGCAGACGTGCTTCTTTGCTCTCAGCGGCGTGCTTCCGCGGGATGAAGCCATTCGAGAGATCAAGCACTCGATCGAGAAGACGTATGGCAAGCGCGGCGAGACGATTGTGCAGAAGAACTTTGCGGCGGTTGACCAGGCGCTGGACAACCTCCACGAAGTTCCAGTCACCAAGCAGGCTACCAGCGGCTTCGACATCCAGCCGCCCGTTCCGGCCCAGGCGCCGGAGTTCGTTCGGAAGGTCACGTCAAGAATCATCGCGGGCGAGGGCGACTTGCTTCCGGTCAGCGCTTTCGGCCCGGACGGGACATTCCCCAGCGCCACGGCGCAATGGGAGAAGAGAAACATTGCGCTTGAAATCCCCGTGTGGGATGAAGATCTTTGTATTCAGTGCGGCAAGTGCGTTCTGGTCTGCCCGCACTCGGTTATCCGGGCGAAGATTTACGATCCAAAGTGGCTGGAAAAAGCTCCGGCCAAGTTCAAGTCAACCGACGCGCGCTGGAAGGACTATAAACAGTATCGCTACACGCTGACGGTTGCGCCTGAAGATTGCACCGGCTGCTCCCTCTGCGTTCAGGTCTGTCCGGCCAAGAGCAAGAGCGAAGCCCGGCACAAGGCGATCAACATGGAGCCGCAGCCGCCGCTGCGGGAGCAGGAACGCGAGAACTGGAATTTCTTCCTCGAATTGCCGGAGATGGATCGCGCCCCGTTGAGCCTGGGGCAGGTGAAAGACGCGCAACTGCTGGAGCCGTTGTTCGAGTTTTCCGGCGCCTGCGCGGGTTGCGGAGAGACTCCTTACATCAAGCTCATGACGCAACTGTTTGGGGACCGCTGCCTGATCGCCAATGCCACCGGCTGCTCGTCGATTTACGGCGGGAATCTTCCCACCACTCCCTACACCATAAATCGTGAAGGCCTGGGCCCGTCCTGGTCGAACTCGCTTTTTGAAGATAACGCGGAATTCGGCCTCGGTATGCGCCTGGCCGTTGACAAACAGGCCGATTACGCCGGGTATCTTGTGGGCCAGCTTGCCGGAAAGCTGGGCGAAGAACTGGCGGCCCAGATTCTTTCAGCCGACCAGATCACCGAAGAGGGCAT
>JARRJI010000189.1:0-851 GCA_037379595.1 Acidobacteriota bacterium
GTGCCGAGATGCAATCCCGGCAAGGCAAAGGAAATGCCGATCGCCAGGCCCGCCCACTTCAGCCAGGGCAGACGGCGGTCGAGTACTGACCGGGCAGGGAACAACGCAAAAAAGCAGTAGAACGTTGCCCCCAGCAGCGTGTCAAAAAGGGCGCGATAGGCCATGGCGAAAGAACGAAGGGGAGGAGAAAGACCTGTAAACAGGTTTGGAAAAGGCGGAGCTGCTGCAAAACACGCAAACATCAGCGCAAGAAGCCAGGCATTGCGGTCCTCAAGCCGGAGGAACAGGACAGGGAGGCCCACAATCAGGAAAACAAGCGGATACGTGTTGAGAATGTCCTGGCCCAGCCGCTCCGTAAGACCAGCCTCTTTGGACGAGGGATGGAGCGCACGAAATACCGCTGTGACGACGACTGGAGAAGTGGCATTTGGGTGCAGCACGGCCAGTTTGACGGTATTGCCGGGTTTCTGCCAGGACCAAACGAAGTTGATTGTGTGTGGGCCTCTGATCGGCCGTCCGTTGATGGCAACGATCCGATCTCCCGGCTTTAATCCAGCCCGCTCAGCCGGGCTCCCGCTTTGCACGCTCTTAACAAGCTGGCAACGCCCGGAACTAACATAGACGGTATCAAAGCCCAGCTCCACTCCGCTCTGCCACCGGATGGAATACATCCAGAGCGCACTATAGAGAACGATGGCAGCGCCAAAGATCGCCGCCAGGGCAGCCAGCACCAGTTTCGGGAGTGGAATGGACCTTTGCATGGCTGAAACCTTCTACAGCATATACGGTGGAAGGGAGGGAATGGTTTCCGGGATTGCACAGACGATTCTGTTTCAGGACAGCTGGCGAAT
>JARRJI010000189.1:882-18922 GCA_037379595.1 Acidobacteriota bacterium
GCACAGACGACTCTGTTTCAGGACAGCCGGCGAATGGAATAAAGGCGTCTTGTCGAGGATAACAAAGCCCTGAACCGGTCGTTGGTCTCAGGCAGGGCAGGGGTGCGGCCTTAGCAGTTTATTTAAAAACTCGTGGTGCATGTCATTCCGAGGAACCGAAGGCGACGAGGAATCTCGTGAGTCCTGTGGTTCCAAGGCGAGATTCCTCGCTGCTGCTCGGAATGACGCAATCCCGAAACGTTTTTCAACAACCTGTTGGACAGCGAAGCCGCACCCCGGATGTTTTCGTATCCCACCGCAGGTTTGAGCGCGATCAGAAATTTTCCGGCGACTTAACAGTAATCGGGTTTCCCGCCAGCAGCGTGGGCGCGCCGGCGGCGTTAGCATCCTTGTTGTAAGCGGCGACCTGGGCCTTGAGAAAATCATTGAAGACCTTCAGGTGCTGGTCCAATTGGCTCCGCATCTCGCTCATGCTCGACGCGAAGTGTGACACAGGGGCCTGGCCCGGATAGAGTTCCGCAAGTGTTGAAGCAAGGTCGGCCAGGTTTTCATGGAACCCTTGCAGGTAGTGAACGGAATCCTCCTCCACGTTGTGCTGCACCTTCGGGGTGTAAACGCTGTCCTTCAGGGATTGCAGCTTTGTTTCCAGCGCCTTGGCGCGCTGCAGGACGGGTGCATATTTCGATTGGAGGTCCTTGTCCCCCTCCACTGATTGCTCGAAATCCCCCAGTTGCTTCTGCATTGCGCCGATGCGGTTGATCATTTCGTTCAAGGCGTTGAGTTCGTTGCGGACGGTCAGTGCTGCTTTTGCAGTGGACCGAAATTGGTCCGCCGTGATGTGAAGATTGGGGTCAGGGGCGATTGTTGCCTTCGCCGTCTGAGCCTGGCCCTTCACAGTAACCGCCACGTTGTAGACACCCGGAGGGACGAGCGGGCCCTTGGAACTGATGTACGGCGACGCTGGAGGCCGCTTTTCATATTTAAGCTTGATGTGGCCATCGTATCTCATCGGCCAGACGAACCGGTTGATGCCGGCCTTTGAGGGACCGTACAGCGTCGCGACTTCGTTCCCCCTGGCGTCGGTCACAACAATTTTCACCGGCGTCTTCCTGGCGGCCTTCTCTTTCTTGGTCACTTTAATCCTGGACTTGAGCAGGTAATCGATGACCACGCCATCGGGAGCGTTGGGAGCAAGATAGCCTGTTGGTTGGCCTTCGTCCGCGCTCCACTTATGGAACAATATGCCGGGTCCCGCCGCGAACAGATGGAAGCTGCTGGCCTCAATCGTTGGAGTGATATCTTCAAGCGGCCGAACGTCGTCCAGGACAAAGACTCCGCGGCCGTGCGTCGCCACCACCAGGTCGTGCGGTTTCTTGACGAATTTCATGTCCAATACGGGCGAAGTCGGGAAATTGGCCTTCAGGGTATGCCATTGGCTGCCATCGTCAGATGAATAGTAAAGGCCAGTGTCCGTGCCCAGAACGAGAAAACCTTGTTTGTTGGGGTCTTCGCGGACAACGTGGGCCGGAGCGCCGGCCGGCAATCCTTCCGTGATCTTCATCCACGTCTGGCCGAAATCGCTCGTCTTGTAAACGTAAGGCTGCGGATCGCCCAGCATGTGGGCGTCGTATGTCAAATAGGCGGTTCCGGCGTTAAAAGGTGAGACTCCGATTTGTTCCACCCGCGCCCACTGCGGCGCGGCGGGGATATGCGAAGTCACATTGGTCCATGTCTTGCCGCCGTTGCGCGTAACCTGCACGAGGCCATCGTCTGTTCCAACCCAAATAACCTCCGGGTCCGTCGGGGCGATGGAGATGGAAAGGATCGTGTCGTAGTTCTCCGCGCCGGTGATGTCATGGCGGACAGGCCCTCCGGCAACGACCTGCTTGCTCTTGTCATTGCGCGTGAGGTCGGGGCTGATTACGGCCCAGTGAAGGCCGCCGTCGGTGGACTTGAAGACGACGTTGGCTCCCAGATAAACCACTTGCGCGCTCACAGGAGAAACCGCAATGGGGGCTGTCCAGTTGAAGCGATATTTCAGCTTCGAAGGCTCTTCTTCGCTCACATTTGGAAGATAAGGCCGAATGGAGTGCGAAAAGTGTGTTTTCAGGTTCCGGCGAAGGATGTAGCCGTTCTGAGAGTCGGTGTAGAGGATGTTGGAATCGCTCGGAGCCGGAACGGCGTACTCGCCGTCCCCACCAGCCACCGAATGCCATTCCCAGCCGTTTACGCCGTCCCGTCCAAGGTCGCTGGAGGGCCCGCACCACGAGCCGTTATCCTGCAACCCGCCGCAGATGTTGAAAGGAACGCTGTGATCGACGGCCACCTGGTAAAACTGTTCGATGGGGAGGTTATTGAGAAATCGCCAAGTCTTTGCCCCGTTGGTCGAAAGGAAAAGTCCACCGTCATTGCCCTGAATAATCCGGTTTGGGTTCTTAGGATCGATCCAGATGGCGTGGTGGTCCACGTGCACACCCTTGTCTGCATAATGCGTGGTCTTGCCGCCGTCGGTCGATTCCCTCATTTCCATTGAAAGGAAGAAGATCTTGTTCTCATTATCGGGCGACACTACCATTCTTGAGAAATAGAACGGGCGAACGTCCAGGACGTGGTCATCGCTGATCGCCTTCCAGTCTTTCCCCATGTCTTCCGAGCCCCACAACATTCCGTCCTTCGCATTAATCAGGGCATAAATGTGGTTGGGGTTGCTGGGCGCGATGGCCAGAGCGCACCTGCCCCATGGCCCCGGCGGCAAGTCCTTGGTCAGCTTCTTCCACGTGTCCCCTCCATCTGTGGAGCGGTAGATTCCGCTGCTCATTCCTCCGTTGACAAGTGTCCAGGGATAGCGCCGGACGTGCCACATGGCCGCAAACAAAACCTTCGGATTGCCGGGCTGCATCACCAGGTCCGCCGCCCCTGTTGTGTCATCAACAAAGAGCACTTTCTTCCAGGTTTTTCCGCCGTCGCTGGTGCGGAACACGCCACGCTCGGCGTTTGGCTTCCAGGCGTTTCCGATCGCTGCGACGAAAACGATATCGGGATTCTGCGGGTCTACAAGAATGGCCGAAATCTGCCCGGCATCTGCCAGCCCCATAAACTTCCACGTGTTGCCGCCATCGGGCGAGAAGTAAACGCCGTGGCCGTCAATGACGTCGTTACGGATATTGGCTTCGCCGGTGCCGACCCAAACCCAATTGGGGTTTGAGGGTGCGAGGGCAATCGCTCCAATTGACGCCGTGGCTTCGTGCTTGAAAATGTCTTTCCAGGTGGTCCCACCGTCGGTGGTCTTGAACACGCCGCCGGCGGCTGCCCCCACGTAATAGACGTCGGCGTTTCCAGGAATGCCCACGACTGAAGTAACGCGTCCACCCGCCACGGTAGGCCCAATGTTGCGGAATTTCAGATTCTTGAAGATGTCCTGCTTTCGCTCTGGATTATTGGCTTTTGCAGCGGCCTTCCCCTGACCTTGAGCGAAACCCATTGCGGCCGTCGCCGCAATAAAGGTTAGTGTGATACAGGTGATGAATCTGACACGCGTCATTGCACCCCTCCCTGGCACGTTATGATGCCGAAAGCGAGATTTGTGGCTTTTGAAAGAGCCGCCCCACCCTGGGATGTGAAGAAAAGCTCAAATTGTTCTGAAGTATACCCCATGCGCCCCGAACTCGGAACAACAGTTGGTGCGTAAATTGTTTGTTCGTGAGTACCGCCCCTCGTATCGCCAAACAGTTTGCTGAAAAACTCGTGCTGCATGTCATTCCGAGGAGCCGAAGGGGCGACGAGGAATCTCATAAATCCCCGGATTTTAATGCGAGATTCCTCGTTGCTGCTCGGAATGACACAATGAGTGGGGACATCTTGACCTGTGGAGCGTACTGCTCGAGCAGATCGAGAGCGATCCGCGCGCGGCGGACGCGCTCGCGACCCATTTTCGCCGCCAGGTCCTCAATGTGGCCGCCGGAAGGATAGATGTCCGGAGCGTTGCGGAGGCCAAACTTGAAGTAGTTGGGCGCCGCGACCCGGATGATCTGTGGCATTTCGTAGTAGCGGATAAAACCGCCAAAGTTGTCCGGGACCTCGATGTAGAGGTCGATGGGAATATCGACGGCCTGACGGATGGCACCCATCTGGGCGGGAGTCAGGTCGGTCGGAATATTCAGTGTGGAAACACCTGCTTGCTCGAACAGCCGGGCCGTGGCCGGATTGGCGGCCGGCAGAGTGACCGAACTCTTGATCACCAGGTTCTTGGGCAACTCGCCCTTCTTCTTCATTTCATTGATCACCCAGATCAGGCCAAGGTCGGCGGGGAGCACGCTGCGGATGCCCAGGTCGCAAGCCCGCTTGACGTCCTCAATGGCATAGACCAATTGGTCGGCGCCACGATGCTGCAACCCAATCACCTTGCCGGCGGTTGAGGCAGTTTGCGCTCCTGTCTCAAAAGTGGCGCGCGGCCCGACAAACAGGCAGACCTCGATGCGCTGCTCGTGGCCGATGTGGGCCATCTCTGAGATTTCGGCCCTGGTCAGCAGCATGATGCCGCTTCCCTGGCTGACGCGATGAATCGGCACGTTGAGTTTCTGAGCGGCGTCAAGGACCTCACGGAAAACGCGTGGTCCCTCAACGCTCGGGATTTCAAACCGGTACTGCCCGCCATCCTTGAACGTCAGGGAAGTGGGCTTCAGCGCGTGGTTGTCTTCAACCGGCAACTTGAGCTTGGAAAGAAATTGCTGTGTTTTTTTCATTGCGATCTCCTCGCGAAGTCTCAGATTCTGTCTTTCCCGATTTCAACTGCCTGGCGGCCGGATTTGCCCGGCGGCTGAGAGGCAAGGGGAGCAGGACCGCGACATATCAGCGTGCGACGCAGCCCTTCTTGTCCTCGTTCTACCTCGTCAAATCTGTATTGCAACTCTCATTGCGTGTACTTTAAATAAACGGTGCGCGACTCCGTATAGAAATCGAGCGCCAGGGGTCCTTGCTCCCGCATGCCGAAACTCGATTCCTTGGTGCCGCCAAACGGCAGTTGATATTCAACGCCCGCGGTCGGCAGGTTGATGGTGATGAGGCCTGCCTCAATGCTGTTGATAAATTGGTGCACGCGAGTCAGGTCGCGAGAAACGACGGAGGCGGAAAGCCCGAACTTGACACCGTTAGCCAGGCGCATGGCGTCCTCAAAGTCATTGGCCACCATCAGCCCGAGTACCGGACCGAAGACTTCCTCTTGGGCAATCCGCATCTCCGGTTTGACGCCATCGAAAATCGTCGGCTCGATAAAGAAGCCCTTGTCGTAGATGCGGCCGGTCAGGCGGTTTCCGCCGCACAGCAGCTTGGCGCCTTCCTTTTTGGCAATTTCAATATACTTCAGGTCGGTTTCAAGCTGTTTCTCGTCCACCGCAGGTCCCATTTGGATTCCGGGCTCGATGCCGTTGCCCACTTTCAGGGCCTTGGTTTTGGCCACCAGCTTTTCAACCAGCGGCTTGTAGATGTCTTTTTCAATCACGGCGCGGCTGCAGGCAGTGCACTTCTGCCCGGTGGAGAAAAACGCTCCGTTGATAAGGATATCGGCTGCATAGTCCAGATCTGCGTCATTGAGGACCACGGTCGGATTTTTGCCGCCCATCTCAAGCTGAACCCGAACCTTGCGGCCGGCGAGTTTTTCATGGAGCCGATTGCCGACGTCACACGAGCCCGTAAACGAAATAGCCCGCACGGCCGGGTGTTCCACCAGCGCATTACCGGCTCCGCCCCCGCTGCCGGTGACGTAATTCACCACTCCAGCCGGGATGCCGGCTTCGACCAGCGCTTCCACAAGCCGGTATGGACTGAGCGGCGCGAGCGTTGCCGGTTTGATCACCACAGTGTTGCCCGCCACCAGCGCAGGCGCCATCTTCCACGCCGGGATGGCACTTGGGAAATTCCAGGGCGTAATCAGCCCCACAACTCCCAGCGGCTTGCGCATCATGTAGCAGAATACGTTGGGCCGTTCCGAAGGGATCTGATAACTGAAGGAACGGGCGCCCTCGCCGCCGAAGTAGCGGAAGATATTGATGGCCCGCTTAACCTCTCCCTTGGCTTCCGGCAGAGTCTTGCCTTCTTCGCGCGTCATGTCTTCCGACACTTTGTCAAGGCGGGATTCCAGCAATTCAGCGGCTTTAAAGAGATATTCTCCACGCCGTGGCGCGGGCAACGATGCCCATGCCGGCTGTGCCTTTGCTGCCACGTCGCAGGCAGCCTGCACGTCCTCGGCGCCGGAAGCCTGAAAGTGTCCGAGCACTTCATCGGTATTGGCAGGATTAATGTTCGGGAAGGTTTGTTTTGATCCGCATTCAACCCACTGCCCGGCAATCAGATTTCGATAAACTTGTGGCATAAGACCTCCCTCTGTGGTTGTGACTCGAAGATGCAAGCGCGGGACATGGTCAAAACTTTATGTCCCGGGTCGTACGCTGGACTAGCGACCTTATCAAACTTGAGAAATTGCCATTCTGGCAGCACCCTGTTCCTTCAAGGCGGTGCGGCCCAGGCAGAAACTGGCGGCCGGAATGACCGCCGGGAAACCCCGTTCGCAATTTCGCCGCCGCCCCTCGGCAGGCCACGAAAAGGCGAGTGGTTGGCTGCTTCGTACTACTATTGACCAGTCTTCTATCGTACTATAAAGTGCATTAGTAGGGTCCGAGAATAAGGACATGAGGATGAAGTGAAAATAGAAACAATTGTAACTGCCATCATTTTCTTCAGCGTAGGTTTTCTAGCCGGATTTATTTTCAAGTCACAACGCCAGGCCGGTCCTCAGGCTCAGGCCGCCGTGGCAGCCGCTGCAACCCCTTCGCCTGCTGCTTCTTCAGCCGGACCGGCGGGGATGGGAAGCGGCAATTCCAGCATTGACCCGGCAACCGGTCTTCCCAATGGACACCCTCCGCTGGAAGTTGCTGAAATCATCCAGAACTACGAGCAGCGTGCCACCCAGAATCCCAAAGACGCCCAGATCCCACTGCGGCTGGCAAACTACCTGTATGACAAGCACTATTTCAACCTTGCCATCCAATGGTACCAGAGGTCCCTTACACTGGATCCCAAGGATGTCAACGCACGCACGGACCTGGGAACGTCTTACTTTTACGCCGGGCAGCCCCAGAAAGCTGTCGCTGAGTACAAGAGAGCCCTCGCCCTCAACCCGAAACACCAGCCTACTCTGTTCAACATGATCGTGGTGAACCTCGAAGGAATCCATAACGTCCACTTGGCCAACCAATACTGGGCAGAACTCAACCGGCTAAACCCCAATTACCCGGGTCTGAAGGAAATCAAGGGAAGATTAGACACGGCTACGAGAAGTAGCGGCAACGCGACGAAGCCGTAGGAGAGATAAGGCATCCTGTTTGCACGGGTGCCGTCATATTTATTGTGGGACGTTTACTTGACGCCATCATGGACCTGCTCTTCCTGGCCGGGGTGGTGTGGACGATATCGAAGAGCGTTCGAGGGTTCCTCGGCGGGACGCACAAAGGCGTTCGCGGGGCGCAGAACGCCAATCCGAAACGCAGTGCAAAAACTGTACAAGGCCGGATGGTTCGCGATCCTGTTTGCGGTACATTTGTTTCGACGGAAGTCTCTCACCGCCTGTCTCAGGGCGGCGAAGTCCTGCATTTCTGCTCGCAGGAATGTCTGGAAACTTACGAAAAGAAGATGGCGAAGGTCTGAGACCTTGGCATTATCCTCGATTGAGCCGGGATGGGCTGGCCGGAAGCATGCGAAGGCAGTTTGAATTTAACCCTAGGTTCGCCCCGGTCGAGTTGCGACTGGAAACATGAACACAATGCAAAATGAGTTTCCGCCTGTTGTGATGTCTATCGCGCGATTTGACCCTTCGATGCAGAATATGCGGCCGCGATAATCTGCATTTCTCCTCAAAACTTCCTGACAACTTTTTTCCCTGCCGAAGCACTTAAGAATTGTGTATCAGCAAGAGTCTGGTATAATCCTGCCGTTTTATGCCTATAACTGAGAAACGCTGGCAGTACGTCATTCCGGTCGCTTTTGTCATGTACACGATCGCCTTCGTCGACCGGACGAACATCTCTCTGGGGCTGCCCGCGATCAGCCACGATCTCCACATGAACCCGGCGCAGGCTGGCAGCGCTGCCGGTATCTTTTTCTGGGGCTATCTTCTGCTCCAGATTCCCGGCGGCTACCTTGCCGAGCACTGGAGCGCCAAGCGGTTTATCAGCATCCTGCTGGTCTGCTGGGGCCTCGCTGCGGTGGGATGCGGCCTGGTCCGCACGGGCGAAGAGTTCTGGGTGATGCGCTTTGTGCTCGGCGTCGCGGAAGGCGGTGTCTGGCCGGCCACCCTGGTCCTGCTGGCTCACTGGTTTCCTCGAGGTGAAAGGGCTCGCGCCAACGCTTACTGGATGCTATGCCTGCCGATGGCGGTCGTCATATCGTCGCCCATTTCGGGCTGGATCCTTGGCCGCTGGGGATGGCGAGTCATGCTTATCTCGGAAGGCGCCATTCCTTTTATCTGGCTGATCATCTGGTTGATGTTTATCGAAGACCGCCCGCATCAGGCCAAGTGGATTTCAAGCGAGGAGCGTGAATATCTGGAAACCACGCTGGAACGCGAGGCCGTGGAACTGGAGCCAGTGAAGCCGGAACCCTTTCTCAAGATGCTGCTTCGGCCGCAAGTTGTGCTGCTGGTCGTGATTTACTTCCTGCTCAACAGTGGCAACTACGGATATCTCTTCTGGCTCCCGAGCGCCCTTCATCATGAGAAACACCTGAGCGACTTTGTGGTGGGTCTTCTTTTTGCGATTCCCTTTATCGTAACCGGAATCGGAATGGTGATCATTTCCCGGCATTCAGACAGGAAGCGCGAGCGGAGAGGGCATGTGAGCGGAGCGCTGGCGTGGGGCGGCGTGTTTCTGCTGGCGAGCGTTCTGCTGAGCCCGCATTCCTTCGTTCTCTCGTTTATCGCAATTGTCGTTGTCGGCGCGGGATCCTTCGGAGCTCTCGGGCCGTTTTGGGCCATTCCTTCTGAAACTTTGCCGCGTTCGGTCAGTGGCTCAGCCATGGGCTTGATCAATGCGCTGGGCAACCTGGGCGGTTACTTCGGACCCGTGGTTGTGGGCTACCTCGACAAGCGGACCGGAAATTTCGTTTACGGATTCGGCGCTCTGGGCGTCGGATTTATTCTGGCCGCGCTCCTCACCCGGCTTGTTCGCACCTCGCGAAAATCGCCCGTTGTTGCGGCCAGGGAAGTCTAAGCACATCGGGTTCGAACCGCATCCCACCGTTTGCCTGCACAATTCCTTACTGATTCGAAGAAAGGAGTTTTCGTCATAGAGTCTTGCCTCCAGCGATTCAGGCGCTGGAGTGGAGGGCCTGGAGAATCGCGCGCGCAGGAATGCGATCCTCAGGCGCGAACGATTTTATCCCGGTGCTGAGTCAAATGGCCGGTGGCGTTCCTGGTGTCAACAACAAGCTGGGCGTGGCTTACGATAAATTCGTAATCGTAGGATGAATGGTCGGTGGCAATAATGACGGCATCGTAGCTGGAAAGCGTTTCTGCGTTCAGCGGGACTGAAGCGAGTCCCAAATCGTACTGTCGCATCTTGTGCAGCCGCTCAAAGTAAGGATCGTTGTAATCGACGCTTGCGCCGCGGTCCTGAAGCAACTGGATGATTTTGAGCGAAGGCGATTCCCGAAGATCGTCAATGTCTTTCTTGTAGGCGATGCCAAGAACCAGGATGCGCCCCCCATGCACGCACTTACTGCGCTGGTCCAGAGCTTCCGCTAGCCTGGTGACCACGTACTGGGGCATGGAAGTGTTGATTTCGCCCGCCAGCTCAATGAAGCGCGTTGGAAACTCGTACTCACGCGCCTTCCAGGTCAGGTAGAAGGGATCGATGGGAATGCAATGACCACCCAGGCCGGGTCCCGGATAAAAGGCGTTGAAGCCGAACGGCTTGGTCTTGGCAGCGCCAATAATCTCCCAGATGTCCAATCCCATGCGCAGGCTCAAGAGCTTCAACTCATTGACGAGTGCAATGTTCACGCTGCGATAGATATTTTCCAGCAGCTTGGTCATTTCCGCCGCGCGCGAGGAACTGACCAGAACAATTCTGTCGAAGGCTGCACCGTAAAGCGCAAGCGTTGCCGTTGCGCTGGCGGCATTCACTCCTCCTACGACTTTGGGAATCTGTTGCGTGGTGAACGACTTGTTCCCGGGATCCTCTCTTTCGGGTGAGAAAGCCAGGAGGAAGTCTGACTCTGAGACGTCAGAGCCATTTGCCGCTCCGTTCTCCACTGAATACGGGGCGATGGCGCAACGCAGGCCCGACTGTTCAAGGATGGGCAAGACCACTTCCTCGGTTGTGCCGGGATAGGTGGTGCTCTCCAGCACGACAAGCTGGCCTGCCCGCAGATGCTGACTGATCGATTCTGCGGTGCTTTGGACGTAAGTCAGGTCAGGTTCGCGATGTTCATCGAGAGGAGTCGGGACGCAGATAATGATCGCGTCCATAGCTCGCAGTTGTGAAAAATCCGTCGTGGCTTTGAAGTGTCCGCGCTGAAGCGCACCGGAGATTTCAGCTTCGGGAATGTGTTTGATGTAGCTGCGGCCCTGCTCGAGCGAAGCGATTTTTGAAGGGTCAATGTCGAATCCGGTCGCCGAAATTCCTTTGCTGGAAAAGAGCAAAGCGATAGGCAGACCGACATATCCCAGCCCGACAATTCCCACTTGTGCCGTTTTTTCATGAACACGCTGATTCTCTTTTTCGTGCGCAATCGAGCCGCTTTACTGCAAGCTGTTATTACGGAGATTGTAAATGGAACAGACACCGTTTTGTTGGAGCGGCGGTGTCCTCCGCATCGAAAATGCTTCGGCGGGACAAGTTTTCTGGGCGGAAAGCAACCCCTCGAATGCTGCCTGATCTTTGACATAGAGGAAGATTAGAAATTACGGATCGAATCGATTGAATTTTTCTACTTTTCCGGGACACGCGCGGAATGTTAAGGGTTAGGTGGAGAAAGCAGCGGCAACTCATGCGAGCCCGGAGGGAGGGTGTGGCTGCTCACGGGTTGCTTCACGTTGGGAGGAAGTCATGGTAAGTCCGATCAAAGCAATTGACAATCCGATGGACGCGGCCTATGGTCGGCCCAATTTCCGCACGCTTCTTGTCGATGAGGACCCCAGCGACATCCGATACTACTACGGTATTCTTCGCGCCATGGGTCACGAAGTCGTGATTTGCGAATCTTACGCGGAAGCACTGGCTCTCTTAGAGCACGAACATTTTGATATGGCGGTAGTGGGGCAGGGGAGTCCTGCGTTTGAAGGCCGGCGGGTTCTGTCGCGATCCCTGGAGATCAGGCCTCAGATGCCGGTCCTGGTAGTGGCTCGGACGCTCGACATCGACTGCTACCTGGAAGCGATGGAAATTGGAGCGGCGGATTATCTGGAGCGGTGCGCGGCCCCGCGAGACTTCATGCGGGCGGTGGATGCGCATCTGCAGCTTAAAGCGGCGGCGTGAATATGGTTTCTGCGTTTACCCCGGCGACTCCTCCCCGCTTACTGGAACATATCTGGCCTGCAGTTTCAGGCTCGACAACGGGTCCACTCGCGAACGGAGGAGTTGAAGGCTTACCGGGCCTCCCTGGATTCCTCAGTCGCAACCTCAGCTTCGGCTTCAGGGACAATCTCAAAGGTCGTATCGATCCAGGCCGTCTTTTCGATCATCGCACTCACTGAACAATATTTGGTCTCAGAAAGGTGGATGGCCTTCTTGAGGGCTTTCGGATCGATACACCCACGAAGTTTGTGTTTAATGGTGACCCGCGTAAAGACGTTCGGCGGCTCAGGGCGCTGTTCAGCCTGAAGTTCCACATCGTAGCCGGTCACTCTCTGGCGCATCTTTCGAAGGATCCCGACCACATCAAAAGCGGTACATCCTCCGAGGGCCAACAGCGCCAGCTCGATGGGTTTCGCGCCGGTGTTGCCGTGCGCGTCATCCAATACGACGGTGTGGCCGGAGCCGGATTCTCCCACAAATTGACGGCCTTCGCCGACAGTTGTCAGATGCAGTTTTGCCTGGACCATGACGGGCTTCCTGCGGCGGAAGAGTTTTTCTTACAGGCGCAACGCGGCTCCGGAATCCGCCTACTTTGCTTCCTTTTGCGCGGCCGCCTTGGCCCCGCTCACCGTCTTGGTCACCCACTCGGTGCTTACTGATTTGGGCCGGGTAATGGCTGTCCCGAGCAGGCGGTTAAGGACGAGTTGCGAGCACATTCCGAGGGCCCGGGAAACCCGTGGAACAAGCGGTCGACGATCTTGAAGATTTCCTCATTGGCGCAGACCCGCTCACCAAACTCATGGAATGCCGTGAAGCGAGGATCGGTGACGCGAAGAACAGCATGGCCATAACCCGGAATCACGCGGCCATCCTTCAGCGTATCCCAGACAAAGTCGCGGAGCTGGTCATCAGTCGGCACGCCCTGGTATCTCTTCTGAATGTCCAAAACAAAATGGAGGCATTCCTGGTTGGCAAGGCCGTGCAGCGGACCCGCAAGTCCGTTCATGCCGGCCGAGACCGCATAGAAGGGATCTGAAAGGGCTGACCCAACCGTGTGGCAGCTAAATGCGCTGACGTTTCCGCCCTCATGGTCGCAATGCAGGGTCATGTAGAGCCGGATCAGGTTGTGGAATTCGCCCGTGGGGTCGGGCAGGCCCAGCATCGAGGCGTAATTGGCGCCCCAATCGGGTGTGAATTCGATAGATACCCGCGGCGACCGCAGGCAGCCGGGCAATCAACAAAAGAGCGTCATCAAGAGCCGGTTCCCAGTAGTCGGTCTTATGCAGCCCCTCCGTGTACCTTTTGCGGACTACGGACTCGCGTTCCATTGAAACGATGGCCGCGCTGAACATGGCCATGGGGTGTGTATCGGGGGGCAAAGCCTTCATCACATCCCAGACGTAAGACGGGACCTCTGCACGCTCCCGAAGGTCCTGCTGCAAGCTTGCCAGTGCCTCGGCATCCGGTAGCTCACCCGTACAGAGGAGATAGAAAATTTCTTCCGGAAGACGCTTCTTCAGTTCACCGATGGGTCTTCCCCGGACAATCAACCCTTTGTCCGGTTCGACGACCGAGGTATCACATACCAGACCCTTTACACCTCGCATGCCACCGAAAAGTTGTGCAACTGTTACCTCGGAAACTACGGTTTTGCCGTGTTCCGAGACGATTGAGTGGGCCCTCTCGCGCAGGCCCGGCGCTTGTTCTGCCAGACGATCGTGTAATTTACCCATTATCAACTCCTAACGACAACCCATGATTATAGAACAACTTGTACGCCCGAATAAACCAAGGGGCAGTGAACGTGGTCACAAATATGCGTGATCTACGTCACTTTTGTGCTCCCGGTTCAATCTTACCTCGCATCTTTCGAGTTCAGAAGTGAACTCCTTGCTTTCTTGAAATCTACCTCGGCAGGGCAAAAGCCACATAGCTGCCTCCCGGGGGTGCACCCCATTTGCCGCCTCCCGCGCCGATCACCACATATTGCCGCCCGTTCACTTCGTAAGTTGCCGGCGTGGCGTTGCCGGCATAGGGCAAGGTAGCTTCCCAAAGAAGTTTTCCCGTGGTCTTGTCATAGGCGTGGAACTTGTTGTCATGGTCGGTGGCCGCGATGAAGACCAGCCCTCCGGCCGTCACCAGCGGCCCGCCGTAATTTTCACTTCCCGTGTTGCGAATCCCTTTCTTAACCAGCGCTGGAAACTCGCCGAACGGGATTCTCCAGACAAATTTCCCCGTATTCAGGTTGATGGCGTTTAGCGTTCCCCAGGGTGGTTTCACGGCCGGGTACCCGTCGGGATCGAGGAATTTGTTATAGCCGTCGTCCATATACTTGAGGCGGGGTCCCATTTCGGCCGTATTCCACGTGCCCTTGGCCATGGTTTGCTTTCCGGTTGCCAGATACGTGGCGATGGCGCGAATGGGCGCGATCCCAAGTTGCTGGAACGCCGGCATTCGGCCGCCGCCTTTTCTGATGATGTCCTCGAGTTGTGATTCGTTGTATTTCCTGCCGATCTTTCTGAGAGAAGGGAACTCCGGCGGGCTGCCCGCCAGGTTGGACTTGTGGCAACTTGAGCAATTGCTGAGATAGAGCTTCCGTGCGTTCACCAGCCCCCGGGTCTTCGGCCTCGGAACCAGCCTCAGGATCCAGGCCATGACGTTGGCGTTTACGTAAAGCACTCCCGTGGCTGGGTCGAACGCCGGACCGCCCCACTCGCCGCCGCCGTCAAATCCCGGAAAGATCACGGTTCCCTGAACGCTGGGAGGAATGAATTGCCCTCCGTAGCGCAGCTTTCTGAGGCGCGCCAGCACGGCCTTGTGCGCTGCCGGCGTCCGTTCGGTCACAATAGCCGGGGTAAATTTCTGTTGGGCAAAAGGTGGCGGCAGCAGCGGGAAAGGTTGTGTGGCCGCGGTCTTCTCGCCGTCAACATCCGATGCCGGAACCTTGCGATATTCAATCGGAAACAGCGGCTTGCCGTTCTCGCGATTGAAGAGGAAGACATATCCTGACTTGGTAATCTGCGCGACCGCGTCCACCTTGCGCCCGTCGTGTTCGACGGTCACCAGCGCCGGCGCCGACGGAAAATCACGGTCCCACAGGTCGTGCTTGACTTCCTGAAAATACCAGACCAGCTTGCCGGTTTCGGCATTGAGCGCCAGTTCGCAGTCGGCATAGAGATCGTTCCCAATCCGGTCCGCGCCGTAGAAATCAAAAGCGGCTGAGCCGGTGGGGACAAACACCAGCCCGCGCTTGACATCCACGCTCATGCCCGCCCAGTTGTTGGCTCCGCCGGTATATTTCCAGGCGTCTTTCGGCCAGGTCTTGTAACCCGGCTCGCCGGGGCGTGGGATGGTGTGGAAAATCCAGCGCATCTTTCCGGTGCGCACGTCATAGGCCCGGATGTCGCCCGGAGGGCAGGGAAGGTCTTCGGGCAAGGCGCTGCCCATGATGATGAGGTCCTTGTAAATGACGCCGGGACTTGTGGCTGTGACCGAAAGGTTCTGCGGGTTGCGCCCCAGTCCGTCGCGCAGGTCAACGTGCCCCGCGTCGCCAAACGAGAGAATCAGCTTGCCGGTCACTGCGTTCACAGCGTAAAGGTTGTGCCCGGCAACCAGGAAGACTCGCTGGTCGCTGCCGTCGCTCCAGTAGGTCACGCCTCGATTGCGCATCTTGCGCAGGGGCTGTTCCTCGGGCGGGCTGAAGCTCCAGAGCAGTTTTCCGGTGACGGCGTTGAGAGCGATCAGCCGGAGCTTGGGCGTCGTGGCGTAAAGGACTCCTCGAACGACGATGGGACTGCACTCCATCTCCGACTGGGGAAACGCATCGCCGCTATCGAACGTCCACGCCACCTTGAGCCGGCTGACATTGCTCCGATTGATTTGCTGGAGAGCGGAATAATGAATATTGTCAGGGCCGCCGCCCGTCACCCGCCAGGTCCGGTAATTCTCTGCGAGAGCCGTCCGTTTCCGCTCTTTCCGGCATTGGGCAAGAAACGTCACGGCAACAAGAACGATTACAATTTGTATTAACTTCGAAGTCCTCCTATCATTAAGGTTTTGACTTCGCTTCGCCGGAAAGTGGGTATTCGACTCTGACATTATCAGCAATCTCTCGTCGAGGGGACGATTCCGAAGGAGAAGACCAATCTTCCGGGAGGTTGTCCCAAGTAATGCGCGGGTCAATTTATCAGAGATTCTCGGATGAGAGGTAGGATTTTCTGTTTTCCCCGCTTTTCGCGTTATCCCGGCAGGAACCTGCGAGGTGGAGTGACGTGCGGGAATGCACCCGGCATGCAGGTTTTTGTGCATCTAACAACAGGAACGCAACTGACAAAATCCTGGAAGCATCGTATTCCGATTAACTCATAACACGCGATGGAAACATCGAACTGAGGGACTGAAAAAAATGAAGGTGAACCAATCTGGCAATTCAAGGGTCCAAGTTAACAGGCATCATGGAATGCAATCCGGGGGCGAGCGGCCGAAGGCCCGCGCCTCCGCAATTCTGATCGCTGCACTTCTGCCCGCTTTATTACTGGCCGCCGGCCTAACGAGCGCAAAAGGCGCCCAGGAGAAAGGCGTTCTGCGCGCCACTCTGCCGAACGGCCTGCGGGTTGTGATTGTTCGCAACACGCTGGCTCCGGTGGTTACCACAGTGATGAATTACAAAGTCGGCTCGAACGAAGCGCCCGAGGGCTTTCCGGGCACGGCCCACGCACAGGAGCACATGATGTTTCGGGGCGCCCCGGGCCTTTCCGCAAATCAACTGGCGGACATTACAGCGGCCATGGGCGGCGAGTCCAATGCCGACACAACACAGGACGTGACGCAGTATTACTTCACCGTGCCGGTTGCCGATCTGAACGTAGCTCTCCACATTGCGTCGGTTCGCATGAGCGGAGTGCTCGACAGTGAAAAACTCTGGAATCAGGAACGCGGCGCCATCGAGCAGGAAGTGGCCGCGGACATGTCGAATCCGGAATACGTTTTCTACATTAAGCTGCTGGCCGCCATGTTTCGCGGAACGCCGTATGCGCACGACGCGCTCGGCACGCGTCCCTCCTTTAACAGTGGGCGACGTCAACCCGCAGACGACCCTGGCGGAAGTCAAAACGCTGTTCAGCAAGATTCCGTCCAAGAAGCTTCCGCCCAGGCCGACCTACTCCTTCAACTCCGTCAGTTCGCAGACGCTTAACCTGAAAACCGATCTGCCCTACGGATTTTCGGTGATTTCCTTCCGGATGCCGGGTTCGAACAGTCCTGATTTTGCGGCGGCGAATGTGCTTGCGGACGTGCTGAGCAGCCAGCGGGGCAGCCTTTACGCGCTGGTGCCGGAAGGCAAGGCGCTCTACGCCGGCTTCTCTCTGGCTCCCTTGCCCAAGGCAAGCCTGGGTTACGCTGTCGGAGCTTTTCCCAAGGGTGCTGACGGCGCCCAACTGGTCACCGAAATTCGGAAGATTCTGGCGGAAGACATCAAGAACGGAGTGCCCGCCGGCCTGGTTGAGGCCTCCAAGCGGCATGAACTTGCTGAAGCGGAATTTCAGAAGAATTCGGTCTCCGGCCTCGCCATGGCGTGGTCCAACGCGCTGGCGGTGGAAGGCCGCCAGTCGCCCGAAGACGACGTCCGGGCCATCCAGAAGGTCACCGTGGCAGACGTCAACCGCGTCGCCCGCGAGTTCCTGGTCGAAAACAAGGCCGTTACGGCCGTCCTGACGCCGCAGGTGTCAGGCAAGCCCATCTCTTCGAAATCCTTTGGCGGCCGGGAATCTTTCGCGCCCAAACATACCAAATCCGTCAAACTTCCGCCCTGGGCTGAAGCGGCTTTGAAGAAACTTTCCATCCCCAGGCTGACCATTAACCCCGTGGTCAGCACTCTGCCCAACGGCATCAAGCTGATCGTCCAGCCGGAATCCATCAGCGACAGCGTCACCATTTCCGGCCACATCAAGAACAACGCCGACCTGGAAACCCCGAAGGGCCAGGACGGTGTGGCCGATGAACTGGGACAACTGTTCTCCTATGGAACCACGACACTGGACCGCATCGCCTTCCAGAAGGCGCTCGACGACATCGGTGCCGACGAATCGGCCGGAACCGATTTTTCTCTCAATGTGCTTTCCAGCCATCTGGATCGCGGCGTGGAATTGCTGGCACAGAATGAACTGCACCCCGCGCTGCCGGAAAGAGCTTTCAAAATCACGCAAAGGCAACTGGCCGCGACCGTAGCAGGGCAGTTGCAGAGCCCCGACTACCTGACCGGCCGCGCGCTTCACATCGCGCTGTTTCCGAAAACCGATCCCACGCTGCGGCAGGCGACTCCGAACACCGTTTCTGCGCTCACGCTCCCGGACGTCAAGGGCTACTACCAGCACGTCTTCCGCCCGGATATGACCACCATCGTGGTGATTGGAAAGATCACTCCGACTGAAGCGAAAGCAGTGATCGAGAAGTATTTCGGAAGCTGGAAGGCCACCGGT
>JARRJI010000190.1:0-7064 GCA_037379595.1 Acidobacteriota bacterium
GAGGCGACAAAGTTGGAAATGGTTCCCACGCCCCAGATGGCCCCTCCCAGAACTCCCCAGAAGTGGAGCGCCTTGCTCCCTCGCAGGTAATCCGCGAATCCGACCGGCGGGCCGGAAACGGGCCTTCGCATGAACACGTAATTGAGCGGAATGGTGCAGACCAGCACCCCGATTCCGAAAACGTAGGCCACCGTATACGGGCCGAGGTGGTGCGGACCCTTCAGCGCCTTGGCGACGAAGGGATAGAAGAGCCCCATCCCCACCCCGCACAGCAGGCTCAATAGAATGCCCCTGGTGCTCACTTTCAGATCCTCAGAGATCCTCCGGTAAGCCATCGCGTCAAACACGATGGCAACGCAGACCAGGAAGATACCTCCGAAAAGCAGCAACGGGTTGCCGGCGGGCGTGATGAGGTAATTGAGAATTGATCCAATCACCAGCGCCATCCCGATGCCGATGGGAAAGGCGACGGCGAGGCCGGCAATCGCAATGGCGGCCACCAGGAGGATGTTGGCGACGTTGAAAACGATCCCGCCCAGAAAGGCCAGCAGCAGATGGTGAGCGTCCGCGCGGCCGAGGTTGGTCATGAAGCTGTCGGGGCTCGCCGGGTTGGTCCGGCCCACCGTGAACCCGATGAAGACGGAGATCAGCAGAATGCCCCAGACGTAATCCCAGTAGAAAAGCTCAAAGCGCCAGCCTTTGCACAGCTTCTGGGTATTCGCCCAGCTTCCCCAGCAGATCATGCTGAGAATCATCATGACGAGAGCAACAGCGTAGGTGGTTGGAACAAACATTGCGAGCGCCTTTCACAAGGAGAATGTTCATGCGATTGCAAGTGGCCAGCCCGGATCGGTCAAAGGTGCTTTTCTCAAAGGCAGTTCAAACCGCGATAAGCGCCCCCTTCCAGAGCTTGAGCGGCTTCTTTTTTTCTTCTGTTTCCATGAACGATCAGCAGAGGCAGTGCTCTGCCTGCCTAATTAAACCCGAGAGCTTCCCGGAGTTCCAGCATTATTTTCTGTGGGATTACGGAAGCACGGGCAAATTCTTCCAACACGGCCCCGGGATCGAGGAGGCCCATTCCTGGGCACATTGACAAATGACACGAAGGGCCAGTCGCCACAGGGCGCAGCGAAACTGGATGCAGTTTTGTCGGTGGAGAAACGCGGCGTTGCGTCAGGAGGGAGTCAGGCCAGGAAGTTACGGGCGGGCGCGGCGCAAGGAGTTGCAGTAGAGAGGAATGGCTGCAGGTCTCTCACAGACCTCGGGCTATGGAACTGCGAAGTTGTGGGGAATTGGGGAAGGACCAGTTTTTAAAAGAAAGGTCTGAGGGCGGGGACTTTGGGAAGGAAGGAAAGCGTGGCGGGGCTATGAATAAATTGGCCGGGGAATTTTGCGACCGGCGGCACGGCGCCTGGGAGCAGTGACTCTCACCCTGTGGTTAGGCCGTGAGGGTCACGGCCTCTATTCATGCAATTGCAGCATGATGAGATCTACGCGTCGCCTGACGTCGAACTTGGCCAGCAGATTGGAAACGTGGAACTTGGCCGTCCGTTCAGAGATGTTGAGCTTCTTGGCAATCTCTTTATTTGAGAAGTTTTCAAGGAGGCACTCGAGGACTTCGCGCTCTCGCGGGCTCAGCCGGCGCCTGCCGGCTTTTGCAAAGCGACGCCGCGCGCCGTGCACGATCGAGCCCATGAATCGAGAGAGCAGGTTGCGATCGACCCAGAACTCCCCTTCGGCAACCGCTTTGACGGCCTCCGGCAGGCGATGCGCCGCCTCTGAATAGTCGAGCAGACCCTTTGCCCCCAGCTCAAGGAAAGGAAAAGCGTTGGTATCGTTGAACTTTTCGGAGAGCACGATGACATGGGAGTTGGGGAAGCGGTTGACCAGCGCTCCGACCAGAACGGCCGCGGACGGGTCATGGCCGTCCACCACGTAGACACCGGCGGCCGGAATCGCCATGCGGTTCACGTCTTCGAAGAAAACATGCCGCAAGCGAAAGACTTTTGCAGGAAAGTGCGACTTGGAAAGCTTCCGGCTGAACTCCTCGAGAAGAAGCGGGTGACTGGAAAGCAGGCAGACCAGCGGGTGCTTGTTTCCGTGCGTCCCTCTAACCATAACCGCGTCTCGCAAATCCTCACCTGACGATGCCACGATAGGATGAGCCGACAAAAAGCTTAAGCGTCCGGGCTCGCGGGCAGGACACCAGAAGCCCAATCACCATGCTAAGCCGCCTCGAAATATATGGAAACTGAAAATATCATGATCGCAAATGCGCTTTTCTGCTTGCACCCGGGGAGTCGAGACTCAAACCGTAACCGAGCGGACGGAGCGAAATTGGCGCGTGCAGGCACCCGAAAGCACTAGACCGAAACTCGTTTAGAACCGGGCCTGATTCCACCCCCTCGTCAGGCCGGGGTCCGGCAGCCCATCGTCCATCACGCTCGCCCTTCGTTTCTGTAACTTTATGCTGGGACGCAACCGCCTGGGCCTCTAGCAGGCTGCTGAAAAAAGCCACCGGTCATGCTGAGCGTAGCGAAGCATCTGCTGTAACTTCATGAGAACAAATAAAGCAGATCCTTCGCTTCGCTCAGGATGACATCGTGAAAAGGGTTTTTCAGCAGCCTGCTAGAGGCTATACCTGTCCTCCTGTTGGGAGGAAACCTGACCCACATCTAGTCTTTTGTACAGTTGTTACTCGGGCATTTGCCTTAGTAGTCTATCAGCGGTACTAAACCGGGCAAAAGCAAGCTTATGAGGCAGTCCACACAGAAACGTTTTGAAGCTGAAGGGCGGTTCTCCAAAGCACGCACTCTGAATCTCCCGCCACCTGCGCCAGTTCATCCTCGTTCAAACCCGAACGCCGATCTTTTCTGCACTGCCCCGGCGATGTTTTTCAAAATGCGGAACGATAACAGGCGAGTCGAAACACTCACGCTATCAGACTACCCTTCGCCTAATTCGTAATCCGATCCGCATTCGAAAAGAAGATGTTTCAACAAGAGGCTGGGCGCCACTTGCACAGTGGGTTAATTCGCGTCACGAACGGGCTTCCGGCTGGTTGCATGGCCCGGATTTGGGCTGTCCCGCACAGAGGGGAGACCCGGACGGGCAAGGGAGTGTTCCCCGGATCGATTTCAGGCTTGCGACAGCGGAACTCGACAGTGTCTGAGCCGGGCTCACCGGCTTATGAGGTTGCCACATGAGGCACAACATTCAGTCGTCTTGCTGCGGAGAACCAATGATGGATTCAAGTCTTTGTTCAGGAAAGGGACCGATTCAATGCGGATTCTAGGGCCGGGTCTTGGCAGATCCCGCTATTTTACACTTCCTATTATTTTTGTTCTTAGCTGTTCGATTGCATCCTTTGGTCGCAAGCCCAACATAAGCGGAGGCCACAGAGGAAGCTCCTCCCTTGCGATAAGCAGCCTCGGACCTAATTCCGGACCAACTGCAGGTGGAACCACTGTAACCATCGCCGGAACTGGTTTTACGCATTCGGCTTCCGTCGCTTTCGGCGGAGTTTCAGCCCCTGCGGTGATCTACGTCAGTTCAACCGAACTGCAAGCCATAACTCCCGCCCACGCAGGCGGGACGGTGAGTGTTGCGGTGACTGAGAGTCCCCACAGGCGGTCGGAAACGCTCTCTGGTGGGTTTACTTACAAAGACTCCGCGACTGCAACGCTAACCGTTTCCAGCGTCTCGCCGACGCAGGGCCCGACAACCGGGGGGACAGTGGTCGCTGTCAACGGCGCCGGTTTCCAGACCGGAGCGACCGTGTCGTTCGGCAGTGTTCAGTCAACCGCAGTTACGTTTGTCAGCTCCACGGTGGTTGACGCAATGGCACCGCCGGAAAGTTCCGGGAGCGTGGCAATTACGGTGACCGACCCGAATTCTCAGTTGTCTTCGCTGCCGTCAGCCTTCACTTACACGTCCGGGCCTTCTGTCAGCAGCGTTTCGCCCACCTCCGGCCCTGCGACCGGTGGAACCACGGTAACGATCATGGGAAGCGGATTTCAGAATGGTGCGGCGGTGATGTTTGGCACCAGTGCAGCAGAATCGGAGACGTTTGTCAGTTCCAGCGAAATTCAAGCGGTCACCCCTGGTTCGACAGCTGGAACGGTTGCAATAACAATTGCGAATCCAGATTCCCAAAGCGGCACTCTCAGCTCGGCGTACACATTTTTTCACACGGTCAGCCTGTCGTGGACGGCCAGCCCCTCCACCACTATCACCGGCTATAACCTCTACCGGAGTTCGACTTCCGGCGGGCCCTACGCGAAGATCAATTCCGCCATAGTCCCCGGCACAACGTTCACCGACGACACAGTGCAGGAAGGCTACACCTATTTCTATGTAGCCACCGCCGTCAACGGCAGCAATTCGGAAAGTGGGTATTCAAACCAGGCCCAGGTGATCGTGCCATCTCCGTAAGGAACGGAATGGGCTCGACCATCGGCCCTGGGCGTCGGAGGGGGAAATCAAGACGAAAGAAAGGGGTACTGGCCAGGAACACGGGAATAAGGAAGACAGCAGCAGAGGATATGCGAACAAGTCAGGCTACAAAGCGGTCAGTCGTGGCTTCCGGGTCGCAACCCCACCCTGGACTCAGGCCCACGAGGAGAAATGCAATGAAAACAAGTGCACTCGAACGTAAGACTATCGTGTGCCTTCTCGCTCTGCTAGCCGTAGCCCTTCCGATGGTTTTCACGGCGTGCGCGGGCGGAATCGTTCCCGTCAACGGCGCTCAACAGGATGCAGTGCCTACCATTACTTCAGTTGTGCCAGACACCGGACCACCCACAGGTGGTAAAGTCGTGACGATCAACGGAGCAAATTTCACGTCCGGCACGCAGCAGACGCCGCCCTCGGTCAGCTTCGGCGGGGTATCAGCGAGTCAGGTGACCGTCCTCAGCTCATCGCAGATGCGAGTTGTGACTCCTCCGCATGCCGCCGGTCCCGTCAGCGTGCAAATTATCAATCCCGCCGGCGGATCGTCCCAGGCCGGGAACGCTTTCACTTACACCTCAACTTCGCCCACAATCAGCGGCGTTTCGCCCAATTCCGGACCTGTCACCGGGGGGACGGCGGTCACCATAGCCGGAACCGGCTTTGCGAACGGCGCAACGGTTTCTTTTGGCGGAATTGCGGCCTCCGGCGTTTCTTTTGTGAGTTCGACTCAATTGAATGCTACGATTCCGGCTCACAGTACAGGGAAAGTAGACGTCACCGTTACCAATCCCGGTGGTACCGATGCAGTGCTTGTAAGTGCTTTCACTTACACCTCATCATCGCCCACCGTCAGCGGCGTTTCACCGAGTTCCGGACCGATCGCCGGAGGAACAGCCGTGACCGTTGCCGGAACCAACTTCGTGAGCGGCGCGACCATTTCCTTTGGCGGGACTGCAGCCACCGGCGTTTCTTTCGTGAGCTCGACCCAGCTAAGAGCCACAACGCCGGCGCATGCCGCAGGGGCCGTAAGCGTGGCGGTAACGAACCCCGACGGTGGAAGCGCAACCGTCGCGGACGCTTTTACCTATGCAACGTCAACGTCACCCACGGTCAGCAGCGTTTCGCCGAACTCCGGACCCGTCGCGGGAGGACCAGCCGTGACCGTTACCGGAACCAACTTCGCGAGCGGCGCAACGATCTCCTTTGGCGGAGTCGCGGGGCTGAACGTTTCTTTCGTGAGTTCAACCCAGCTGAACGCCACAACCCCGGCACACGCTGCGGGAACCGTGAACGTGGCGGTAACAAATCCCGACGGTGTAAGCGCAGCGCTCTCAAACGGCTTCACCTATGGTTCATCCACTCCCACGGTAGGCAGCGTATCCCCGATGTCGGGACCCGCGGACGGCGGCACTCAGATCACAATAACCGGAACAAACTTTCAATCGGGGGCGGCAGTCTCCGTCGGGGGGCTTGCTGCAAATTCAATCACCGTCACCAATTCCACCACGATCCAGGCCGTGACACCGGCACACAGCCCCGGGCCGGTAAGCGTAACCGTGACAAACTCCGGCGGCCAGTCAGCCACGCTGTCCTCCGGCTTTACCTATCACAGCGTCGGCCTGTCCTGGACCGCACCTACTTCAACCACGGTCACAGTTTCCGGTTACAATGTCTACCGCTCACAGGCTTCGGCTGGCCCCTTCACCAAGCTCAACGGGTCAACGCCGCTACCAGGGACGTCATTCAGCGATACGAGCGTCCAAGGCAGCACAACGTACTACTACGAGGTCAAGTCCGTGAGTTCGAGTGGTACGGAAAGCTCCCCCGATGGACCGGTGTCGGCCACCACAGGCCCATAGCCATCGCCTGCTGGGCCCTTAAACCCTCGATCACTGCGCTCCCGAGCCGGTCCCTTAACAGGGCTGGGCCGGCTCGTACGCGCGCCGAAGGCGGGACCTAGCCTTTAGGCCGCCGGTTCTTCAGCAGTGAACAATTCTCTCCCGGTAGTCAGTTAAGTCTCGGGTGGCATTCCGAGTGTCAATCACCAGATGCGCGTGGCGGACAATGAAGGAGTAATCATAAGAGGAGTGGTCCGTGGCGATGAGCACGGCGTCGTATTGCGCCAGCCTTTCCGGGCTGAGTTCTACCGAAGCAAGCAGGAAGTTGTGTTTGCGCATGCGGCCCAGATGAGGAAAGTAAGGGTCATTGTAATCAACCTGCGCTCCGCGTGACTGCAAAAGCTCAATCAGAGTCAGCGAAGGTGACTCCCGCAGGTCATCCACATCCCTCTTGTACGACACCCCGAGAACCAGAATGCGCGCATCCTTCAGACACTTCTTCCGTTGATTGAGAGCCTCCGCCACACCTTCCACAACATGCACGGGCATGGAAGCGTTGATCTCTCCGGCCAGTTCGATGAAGCGCGTGGGAAGATCGTACTCGTGTGCCTTCCACGTCAGATAGAAGGGATCGATGGGGATGCAGTGGCCGCCCAAACCGGGACCCGGGTAGAAGGCGGAAAAACCAAAGGGTTTTGTCTTGGCAGCGTCAATAATATCCCAGATGTCCAGACCCATCCTCAGGCACAACAACTTCAATTCATTGACAAGAGC
>JARRJI010000191.1:0-10091 GCA_037379595.1 Acidobacteriota bacterium
CGTCTCCGCACTTCCGCAATTCATCACGTTGTCCGTCGGAAGAGATGCTCCCCAGCAACACCTGCAATTCGTCGGACGTCAAGAGGGGCGTGTCAACCGGGCGCGGTTTTCCTCGGGCCATGATTGCGGCCGGCGCGCCGGGAACAAGAAGCAGCTCCTCGGCACCTTCGCGCTGTAGAAGCCCCAGCAAATCTTTCATGCAATACATGCCAGCCATACAATTGCTCAATCAAAGATGTAACACTGGTTGCTTCAAACGAACTTCCACTCTGCACACTCTAACGCCGAATCCGGAAATAGATAGTTAATGTTTGGTTTTTTCCGAAAAGAAGCAGAACATATCAATTCGTGGAAGAGCCTTCGGAAATTCGGAAGGTCGCCTTTCTCGGCGATTACCTGCCGCGCAAATGTGGCATCGCCACGTTCACCTCTGATTTGCGTTGTGCGATGGCGTCGGAATTTCCGGCGCTGCAATGTCTCGTGGTGCCGGTCAATGATCTGGCGGGCGGTTACGACTACCCACCAGAGGTGCGATTTGAGATCGCGGAGCAGGACTTGCCGTCCTACTTGCGCGCGGCGGATTTTCTGAACATTACCGACGTGGACGTGCTTTGTGTGCAGCATGAGTTCGGCATTTTCGGCGGAACGGCTGGCAGTCACGTGCTGGCGCTGTTGAGCGAACTGCGGATGCCTATCGTCACCACACTGCACACCATCCTGCGCGAGCCCAACGCCGACCAAATGCGCGTGATGCGCGATTTGATCCGGTTTTCGACGCGGCTCGTCGTGATGAGCGAGCGGGGCCGGGAATTCCTGCTCGATGTCTATCATGCGCCGGCGGCCAAGATTGATCTCACTCCGCATGGCATTCCCAACATGCCGTTCGCCGACCCCAATTACTTCAAAGACGAGTTCGGTGTGGCGGGCAAAAACGTGCTGCTCACGTTCGGTTTGCTTTCGCCGAACAAAGGCATCGAGTTCGCCTTGCGCGCGTTGCCGGACATCATCCGGGAAGTTCCTAACATCGTCTATATCGTGCTGGGCCAGACTCATCCCAGTCTGCTGCGCAACGAAGGCGAGGCTTACCGCTTGAGCCTGGAACGGCTGGCCTCAGACCTCGGCGTGCAAAAGCACGTCGTGTTTTTCAATCGCTTCGTCGAGCTGGAAGAACTCATGCGGTTCATCGGCGCGGCGGACATTTATCTCACGCCCTACCTGACGGAAGCACAAATCACTTCGGGCACGCTCGCGTATGCGTTCGGAGCGGGCAACGCGGTCATTTCCACGCCCTACTGGCACGCGGCGGAATTGCTGACCGCCGAACGCGGCAAACTTGTGCCGTTCCGCAACGCCGGAGCCATCGCCGTTGCGGTGGTGGAACTGCTGCGGGACGAACCGCTGCGCCACGCCATGCGGAAGAACGCCTACAAATTGGGCCGCAACATGGTGTGGAGCCAGGTGGCGCAACTCTACGCAAAATCCTTCGAGCAGGCACGGCAGGACCACAATTTCGTCGGCCGAAAATCGTCCCCCATCAAGACGCTCGACGAACAGCCCGGACAATTGCCGGAGCTGAAGCTCGATCATCTGTTCCGGATGAGCGATTCGACCGGCATCTTTCAGCATGCGAGCTTCACCGTGCCCAATTTCGCCGAAGGCTATTGCACGGACGACAACGCCCGTGCCCTGGTGTTGGCGTTAATGCTGCAGAAGTTGGGGCGCGGTTCGCCACGACTCGGTGCGCAGGCGGCCACTTACGCGGCCTTCCTGAACCACGCGTTTGATCGCCCGCGCGGGCGTTTCCGCAACTTCATGAGCTTTGATCGCCACTGGCTGGAGGAGGTCGGCTCGGAAGATTGCCAGGGCCATGCGCTGTGGGCGCTGGGCTTGTGCGTGGCGCAGGCGGGCCAGGGCAGTTTTCAAATGCTGGCGGTGGAACTCTTTGAGCAGGCCCTGCCCGTGGCAGCCGACTTCATTTCACCACGGGCCTGGGCGTTCACATTGATCGGCATTGACGAATACCTGAGCCGGTTGAGCGGCGACCGGCGAGCGAACCAGATTCGCGAAACGCTCACGGCGAGGCTCGTGCAGAGATTCGCGGACGCCGCGAGCGAGGATTGGCAGTGGTTTGAAGACTCCGTTTCCTACGCGAACGCCAAGCTGCCGCACGCGCTGATCCTCAGCGGACGCTGCATGAACAATACGGAGGTGCTGGAACTCGGCCTCAAGACGCTTCGCTGGCTCATCAAGATTCAGACTTCCGAGACGGGCGCATTCCGGCCCATCGGCTCGAACGGATTCTATCCGCGTGGCAAGGTGCGCGCACTCTTCGACCAGCAACCCATCGAAGCCCAGGCCACCGTGTCGGCCTGCATCGAAGCCTATCACGCGACGACCGACATGTACTGGGTGGCCGAAGCGCGCCGCGCGTTCGAGTGGTTTCTGGGTCGAAACGATTTGGGCCTGGCGCTCTACGATCCGGGAACCGGCGGCTGCCGCGACGGGTTGCACATGGATCGCCTGAGCCAGAACCAGGGCGCCGAATCCACCCTCGCCTTCCTGCTGGCCCTGGCGGAAAAGCAGGCGCTGCAAAACACCCTGGCCACTTTCAAGGTGCAGACGCGCGAATAGCGCAGGAAGACACGTGGCAGACCACAGACGCGCCTTGGTGAAGCCGTCAATGAAATCGTAACGGCTGCGGGAGCCCGCAGCGGAATCTTGGGATTCAAATCCTTCAGCTTCGTATGCAACCGGTCGAAAAGGAAAACCTGCCTGTAATTCGTCCGCTCCGCTGCTGGTTTGCCCGGTGCGATGGAAAGGCCGGATAGAATTTCGTTGTCCAGGCCTTTCAGCCAATCGACCGCTGCCTGTTCAAGTAGGGTTTCGTTGATCATCCACATGCCGCGAACCCACGATAACGTAGTGTGATGGTGCTGTAGGTTGATTGCATCGCAGTATGTGTTTGAGAAATTTACCAAATCATCCGGGTGCTGGCGGGCCTCGCGCAGATACCCGGCAACTTGCTCGCCAAAGTCGCTCTGCACAAGCCACTCTGCCGGAATGGCGTCAAGATAACCTTGAATCCGTCTGTCGCTCAGCGCACCGACCTTCTCCTTGGATGGCCCAAGGCTCAACCGACCTCCGCGCAGGCTGCCATAGAAAACGTGTTGCTCCAGAAACCGGAAGCCGTTCCCGTGACTGGCCGGCGCCCACGGTTTCAAAGCCGGCCGGCACATTCCGAGGCGTCCATGTGCCCGCGCATTTTGTCGGCGGCGGCCCAAAGCTGGGCTTCAAAGTTGAGGCTGGAATCGCCGAGCTTCTGGTTCTGAGAGTTCAGCTTCGGCATGGCCGCGAGAATACCGAGGCCGGGCGCGGCTGCAAAGACGGGACTTCCGCCGGCGAAACGCCGGGAGGGGGAAGGCGGCTCAAGAGCAGGGATTGGTTCTCGCTTTCCAGCGCGGGTAGGCGAGACTGCTGTGATGCGATACGCCTCTCCATTCTTCCCGCGCCGGCCACATGGCGGCCACTCAATTTGAAAACCATCACCGTTCACGTCAAACGCGTTGGGCCAACCCTCGTCCCCGACCGCTCACGGGTATTGATGCGTCCGTTCTGGCCCGGCAGCGAAAGCATCGCGAAGAGAATCGTCGCCCAGGTCATGACTCTCCCGGAGAATGAAGTCGCGGGACAACTGCGACAGGTGTTGGGTGAATTCGATGACCGCCACGAAGGCATCAAGGAATTCTTCCTTGATCGCTTCACGCGCGTGAAACACCACCTGGAGGGCCAGGCCCAACCCTCGCGCGAACGCCAGATGCTCATCGGGTCTTATTTCAGTCATGAGTATTCTCCCGAGTCCGCGGCGCTGTTCAATCCATCCATCGTCCCGCATCCCGACCAGTCGGGTTTGCCTGACGGATCGCTGCGTTTCCTGCTGAGCCTCAGGGCGACGGGTGAAGGTCACATTTCGTCGGTTGTCTTCCGGACCGGCATCGTCAGCGCGCAACACCGCATTACCATCACGCCGCCCGGGCCGTTGCTGGCCGAGCCGCAACGGGTGCCCGACTTGAGATACGAGAAAGCGCTGTTCGGCCGCAAACTCCAGGAGGCCGGCGTGCAGGACGACAGTTGCCGGCGCGTGCTGGACCGGCTGCCGGAGCAATTCACGCTCGACGAACTGCGCCGCGCGCTTCTGGAAATGCGCCAGCAGCCCGATCCAGCCGAGGCCAACGCAGAGCACGCGGCACGCGGCATTCTGCTGCTGGCAGAGTCAAATTATGAAGTCAACTTTGCGCCCGGGAGCCGCCCTTCACAGCGCGTGCTCTTTCCGGCTTCCCCCAGCCAAAGCAACGGGATCGAGGACGCGCGCTTCGTCCGCTTCCAAAACGACGATGGCGGCTTCACTTACTACGCGACCTACGCGGCGTATGACGGCAAGATCACCCTGCCGCAACTGCTGGAGACGCCGGACTTTCTATATTTCAATTTCAGCACGCTCAACGGTCCCGCCGTGCAAAACAAAGGGATGGCGTTATTCCCGCGCAAGGTGAACGGCCAGTATGCGATGCTTTCCCGGCAGGACGACGAGAACCTGCTGCTGATGTTTTCCGACAACGTCCGGTTCTGGCAAACGCCCACGCTGTTGCTGTCCCCCGCCTGGCCATGGGAATTTTTCAAGATTGGCAATTGCGGTTCGCCGATTGAGACGGAGGCGGGTTGGCTGGTGTTGAGTCACGGCGTCGGTGCGATGCGGAAATATTGTCTCGGCGCGTTCCTGCTCGACTTGAAAAACCCCACACGGGTCATTGGACGATTGCGTGAACCGTTTCTCTCTCCGAACGAAACGGAGCGGGACGGATACGTGCCGAACGTGGTGTACACCTGCGGCGCTTTGCTGCACGGGCGCGAACTGGTTATCCCGTACGCCATGAGTGATTACGCCACGAGCTTCGCCACCGTGCCGCTGGACGACCTGTTGGCAGCGATGGAGTGAAGACGGAGCGCGGCTGGAACTCGCCGATTGATCTTTGCATGTTTTGAGGTGAAAGCCTGAAAGTATCGCGGCCCAACCAAGGAAGTATTGGCGCGCAGTCCTCGCCGGCCGGATGCTTTCCCTGATGAATGGCAACCCTTCTTTCCTTGGGGCGGTGTCCGCTCCATTGGACCTTGGTGCTCCATGGCGTTCAATATTTGGCAAGGAAATCGAATGAACCGATCGAAATGTCCGCATTGTGGTGCTAAGCTCGGCAATTTCCTTTACGCGGATGCGTGTCCGCATTGTCACGATCACGATCTGCACGAAGCGGGGTCAGAAAAGCTTGCTTGCATGGCGCCGGACCTGGCGCCGTCCGTTCGACGAAATCCCGCGATCTTCGTCCGGCCAGGCTTCACTCGCCGCGAGTGTGTTCCCGTTGATCGCTTTGCCGTTGAGCGCCTGGATGGCCGCGCGGGCGCCTTCAGGCGTCACCATCGTTACAAAGCCGAAGCCGCGAGGTTTCTGGCTGGTGCGGTCCACAACGATAGTGACAGTCACCACGTTGCCATAAGCTGAAAAGAGGTCCTCGAGCTCGCGTTCGGTGGCGGCTGCAGGCAGGTTATCGACATAAATTTTGGTGTTCATAAACGAGATTCAATTCCAAGACATTCCCCATTTGCGATGCGTTCGGGTAATTGCCGGGCCGTTCCTTCAGTTTTGCCAGCTTCAAACACTCCGCCGGGTTCTCATCCACAATGGCAATTTTCCATTCCGACGGTGTCAGCCCCGGCAGCACCAGGGGAACCTTTAATGTCCAGTCCGCTTTGAGCAACTTCCCCATCGCTGACTCGGAGGCCGTTGGAACGTAAAGACGTGACGTGAGGCCTGCCGTGGTCGGACTCCAGCAGTCGGATGACCAGCCGACGGCATTCTTCCCGCAACTGGTTCATCCTTTCGCGATAGATCATCAAAAGGCCGAGAAAGGCTACGAGGCAAATCACCGAGGCCAGGCCAACGGCACAAATGGCCTTGATGACAAACCGGGCCTGGTTGTAGGGGAAATTCTCCAGCAAAGCCGCTCCGTAGGCGAGGGCAGCCACGGCCAGCAGCGTGAACAGGGCCATCAGCCATGCCACGCGTTGTACACAACACTCGTCTCGCTCCACCTGCACGATCCTTTCCTCCAGTCTGCGGCATTCGTCGGTGCCGTCTAAATGGATGATGCGCCTCAGAAATGCGGTTTGTTTCCGGTGCTCGGTCATGGTACCATTTCAGGAAGTTTTTGCCTCAACTTGCCGCAGCTTGGCCTTTTCGTTTCTTGCCGGATGTACGGCAAGCACGCCGTCTTTGAACTGGGCGCCGCCCATGTTGTTGGCTGTTCTCTCTTCGGCGGCGGCATCGTCCTGCCACACACTGTCAGTAATAATTGTGTTCATTCATTGAGTCCCCAGTGCGAGTGAGCGTCGCAACGCCGGAGGCGGATTTCGTCGAGCTCCCGCCTTGTGGCGCTGGCTTGGTCCGTGATCAGCTTGGTCCGGGACACAGGCGATGTCGGCCAATGCGCAAGCTGAAGCCCGGTGAAACCAGGCGGATCCACCGGTATCTCAATTGCCAGGATGGACGCGATAGCGGCACGGTTCACGTGATTGGCCAACACGACCTTGCTGGCTGTGCCAACCGGAAGGGTGAACGGAGTCGCAGTCGGTTCGAGGATTCCAGTATTCAATGAAGCTGTGTTCATCCGTGTACATATTCTCTGTCAAGGATGATACCGGCCAATACCTTCTTGGCGCGTTGCCCATAGCCGCCGGCTATGGAGGCCGGACCCGGGCATATTTGCCGCCTCAAAGACGGCTGGCCACGCGACGGAAATGGTAACCGATAATCGCCAGTTCGACGGCGTTGCGGAACTGCCGCGGGCGTAGCAGAAGTATGCTCCAGAAAAACCGCCAGTACGCGACGCGCCCGCGATACCATATTCCCAGAAGCCAGAACGACTTCACAAATGCCTGAATATCGGGCCAAGAAAGCCGTAGAGCCGGACCGCTGGGGCGATGGGCTTGAAGAAAGGTTCGAATTCTCTGATCGGAGATCAGAAATTCCCTGTCCAGTTTCGGTTTGAAATTCAGAACGGCATCGGTGTTGTTGCCCGTGGTCTCGGCTTCAATCCGTCCCTCTTTCATCAACCGCCGATGAAGCCGTGTCTCCGGCAGCGCGGTCAACAGTCCAACCATCGCGCTCACGACGCCCGAGCGCTGAATGAACTCGAATTGCCGCTGGAAGATGTCGAGCTTGTCATTGTCAAAGCCGATGATGAATCCGCCCATGACCTCCATGCCAAATCGCTGCAGCGTCTTGACGGCCTCCACGAGGTCGCGACCCCGGTTTTGGAGTTTGCGGCATTCTTCGAGACTTTCAGCCGACGGAGTCTCGATGCCGAGAAAGACCTTCTTGAAACCCGCCTGAACCATCAGTTCGCAAAGCTCGGCATCATCGACCAGGTTCACCGATGCCTCGGTGAAAAATCCCATCTCGGCTCGGGCCCGTCCCCGCCACGGAATGATTTCCCGGAGCAACCCCTTGGTCAGCTTCTTGTTGCCGATGAAGTTGTCGTCCACGATAAACACGGTGTCTTTCCAGCCGCGGATGCGAAGTTCTTCGAGTTCTTTGACCAGTTGCGCGGGCGATTTGGTGCGGGGCACGCGGCCATTCATCACGATGATGTCGCAGAATTCGCAATCGAACGGGCAGCCGCGCGAGAATTGCACGGCCATCGTAGCGTAATGCCGGAAGTCGATCAAATCCCAGCGCGGGACGGGCACGCGGGTGATGTCCGGCCGGCCGGGCGCCTGATAGTGGCGCTGGAGGGTTCCAGCCAGGATGTCGTGAATCAACTGAGGCATGATTTCCTCCGCTTCACCCAGCACGAAATGCTGGATTTGTGGAAAGGAGGCGTGCCCCGTCGTAAATAGCGGCCCGCCGGCAATGACGGTCCTGGACAGCTTGCGGCAGCGTTCGACAATCTCGTTGACCGATTCTTTGTGAACGATCATCCCGCTGATCATGACGTAATCCGCCCAGCGCAGCTCGTCATCCTTCAACCGCTCCACATTGGTGTCCACCAGGCGCAGTTCCCAATCGCCTGGGAGCATGGCGGCCACGGTGAGAAGCCCCAATGGCGGGAACGCGGCGCGTTTGGAAATAAAGCGGAGCACATGCTTGAAACTCCAGAATGTGTCCGGCGTTTCGGGATAGACCAGGAGGATTCTCATGTTTGTGGTCAAGAGCGGGCAGTTCGCCACTGTCGTCGTCGAAGAGTTCTCAGGTGACGATAGCCGACCAGCTTGCGCCGTCGTTCATCCCAGAGACGGAACGTGAGCGATTTGAAGCTGGAGAACAAGGTCACGGGCTTGACTGCCTGGAATAGCGGGTCCGCCTGGTGGCATCTCTCCAGGTTGTAATTTGGAATCCGCGGGCTGAGATGGTGGATGTGATGAAATCCAATGTTGCCGGAAAACCACTGCAGCACCCGGGGCAGTTTGTAGAACGAACTCCCCTGCAACGCCGCTGCCGCGTAATCCCATTCGTCGCGGCGTTCCCAATAGACCCCCTCGAATTGGTGTTGCACGTAGAACAGCCACACGCCGGTCGAGCCAGCCACCATGAGTATAATGAGCTGGATGAGCAGATAAGCTTTGAGACCGAAGGGAGCCGCGATTGCGGCAGCCACTCCCAATAACGCCAGGTTCATCAAATACACCGAGTAACGTTCGCGGCGGCTTGCCCGGGCTTTCGGGAATCGGTGTTGGATCAGGAACAGGTACAACGGCGCCAGGACGAAAAGGACAATCGGATTGCGCGCCAGCCGGTAAGCAAAGCGTTTCCATCGGGACGATTCCAGATACTCCTGCACGGTCAAGGTCCAGACATCGCCGACTCCGCGCCGGTCCAGGTCACCCGCCGTCGCGTGGTGGAGGGAATGTTCCCAACGCCAGTGATAGTAGGGGGTGAAGGTCAGCACTCCGCAAAGGAGACCCCAAACGTCGTTGGCCGGGCGCGATTTGAAAAACGATCGGTGCCCGCAGTCGTGGAAAATGATGAAGACCCGGACCAGGAACGCACCCGCGAGGATCGCCAGCGGCGCCGTGAGCCACCAGGAAATCGCCACGGTGTGGTACATCAGGAACCAAAGCAGCGCATAGGGGACGAGCGTGTTTGTGATCTGCCACAGCGCCCTTGGTGTCGAGGGCTGCTGAAATCTGCAGACGATGCTCTTCCAGTCAGCGAGGTCCGGCTGGGGCTTGTCCACGGGTAATGCTTGATTCTCAGTCATAATTTGCGTCCGGTTGCGGGATTCGAGACCTCGCTGTTGGCCTCATGCCGCCGCTTTGGTTATCGCTGCAGGCGGCTTCATCCAACCCTGGGGCCTTCTGCGATTCTGTCCCGCCAAGCCAGTTGGCGGGACGAATTCAGGCAGTTCGAAACCGATTTTATCCTCGATGATCTCACGCAATGCAATATCCATCACTCCGAGATTTGCAGTGTTATTGATCAGGGGCCTGCTTATCTTGCCGGCACCAGCGTTCAATTGGCGAACCCGGCGCGACAACAGGTTCACCAGGACATAAGGGTTGAGGACTTTTTCCAGTGCTTTATTAACCAGGTCAACGTTCATGTATTTGTTATTCTCTGATGCAGTTTCTCTTGCTCGAATGGTTTCGGCCAATACCTTGTCTGTCCTGCGCCCATAGCGTGCGGCTATGCCGCCTCAAGGGTCAGACAGATTTCTCCGTGAACGAATGGTCGGATGGCGAAGGCCTTTCAGGACTGGAGGACGAAGATGGCGGGAATGCCGGGACAACCTCCCCTGAGCGGGTTCAGCGCAAGATGGCCGCCTGGGTTTTTACAACTTCAATATATTGCGCGAGGGCCTTGGAGTGATTCTCGCGATGCCAGGCAATCCAGTAGTCGGCTTTCGCAGCCGTTGTCAAAGGGCGAAACACCACGCCCCGATGAGGGAGGTTCCTGATTTGCTCGCGCGCCAGCGTTACCCCCAAGCCCTCGGCCACGAAAGTCATAATGCCGGATTCGAGATCCACATCCTGCAAAATGCGGG
>JARRJI010000192.1:0-7059 GCA_037379595.1 Acidobacteriota bacterium
CCGGGCGCTTCTATGCCCAGCCACGCGGCCTGCTCGGACAGGTGCTGATAAAGGGGCAGGTCCCCCTCGTTCATCAGCACGGGAGCGCCGGTCAGTTCGTGCAGCTTCTTCAGCCCGCCCACGTGGTCAATGTGCGCGTGCGTCGCAACGATGTATTTCACCCTCAGATCGTGCCGCTTGAGAATCTGCTGCACCCGCTCGATCTCGTCTCCGGGATCGATGACGATCGCTTCTTTCGTTTCGTCATCGCCCACCACCGAGCAATTGCACGCCAGCAATCCGACAGGAAGAATTTCGTGGAGCATAGCAGCTTACATTGTAGCAGCTCACTGGTGAGCTTTTGGGGAGAGGATTAAAGCCTGCGGGTATCCTTCCGGCGAAGCGAGCCCTGATGAACAAAGCTGGGCTGCTTACCGGCGACGGGGCCTGGCCAGCGTGTGGTCAATCAGTTTTTCCACCTGGCCCGCCATGGAATCGTCCCAACCCTCCCAGTGGGCCACAAGGTAGCCGTCTTTATCAATCAGGAAGAAATTCGGCACCCCATGGGCTCCAAAGAGGTGCGCCATGCGGAGGTCCCGGTCCATGTACTGCGGCCACTGCATATGATGCTGCTGAATGTAGTTGTGCCAGGCGTTGGGGTCCTTGCTGCCACAGATGCCGAGGAGGGTGAACTCGGCGTTCGCATACTCGCTGGCAAGATCGTTCATATGCGGCATTGCCCGGCGGCAATAGGGACACCATGTTGCCCAAAACATTATCAGGACGACGTTGCCCTTCAGGTAGTCCGGGCTGTAAGTCTGGCCATCGTTTGCCAGGATCGAAAAATCGGGAACTTTGGGCGCTCCGTACTCCTGGGAAACGGCTCTCACCGGGTGCAGGCCGGCGGCAATTAAGACGGCTATGGCGGCGAGCAAGCCGACAATTTTCAATCGCGCGATATGCGCACCCGGGCCGCTGCCTGGACGGACAGGCACAAGCTCTCCAGGTGGATGATTCCGGCCCGTTTTCCTAAGGATTATTCCCATTTCCTGCTTGCCGTTGGTAGTAAGGACGTGCAATTCACGGATTTTCACATCAAACCTCCGCCGTCTGTGCCACCTGGCGAAGGCGGTGGTTGCCGGGCATGATATCTTGGACAACAACAACGAGTCAATGGGACGACAGGCCCACGGATCAATGTCGCCTACCGCATGAAGGATCCCCCGCATTCGTACCCATCAATGGGAAGCCTTGCCTGAAAAAGAGACTGCGCTTCCTTCCGATAAAGCGTGAGGAAAATTCTTTTTCCACCGTTATCGAGCTTGGACGCGGACCTTGCGAAAAAGCGCGGCCGCATGATGGAAGCATGCGCTTCTATGGTACTAAAGTTCTAGTACCGAAGTTCCTTGACGAGGTAGTACATAGGTGCCAAGCTTACAACCATGTTTCTATTGACGAGGGGCAAACCCCGGAAAGGGGAAGGCGGCGTGTCCTTCAAACCCTCTTCAGTCACCATGGTGACAAGTCCGCCGCGTTCTTCGATGTCCAGTCTCTTCCCCTTGACCGCCTTCTCTTACGAGCTGCTCTTCCAGGCTGAGATCCATTTGCCCACATCGCCCAATCGAGTCACTGGCAGGAACACGGCTCCGCGTAGTTGTTGCAGGGGGGCAGGTCAGACTTTTTCCCTTCGCAAAGACATAGAGCATGGTTTCAACCCCGTCGCGACCAATGCCAGTGGGATTCAATCGGGCCTGATGGTCTCGATTCGGGTGCTCTGGACAGGCCTTCGCAAAGCCAAGACGAAAGGAGGATGCCACTGGGATGCTTGCTTGACTGACGGAGCTTCCGGACGTGTCCAGGCGATGTACCGGGTACGCCTAACCAGCGGCATGCGACAAAATGAAGGGATTATTATCTCTTGATCAGGAACTTCGTGCGGCTCGCAGGGCTAAAGGGCAAAAGAATGCAACCCGGCCTAATCACACACCTGACCCGAAGGAAACTGAACGGCCCTGGCAGCCGGACATTGCTCTAATCCAACAGACGATGCGGGAAGTGCTACGGGCTGTCGCCGGCCTTTCGGGCGTTGAACTTCCTGGCTTGCCTCCCGGTCTTCAGGACGACGGAGCGCCTCCGCCTAGACTGGACATCAAAACTCTGAAAGATCGGTTTCGGAACGACCTTGAAGGTTTTTCCATCAAGACGACTGAGGAACTGACGAAACAGGCTAAAGAGCGGACTCATGCCGCCCTGGATGCGGCAGTCCAGAATGAGCTAAGTGGCAGGATCGACCAGGTTGCCGTCGAGTTCCGGGAACAACTACAGCTCCCAGGACAAATTGAGAAGTTGCTGGAACCCAGCGTCAAGGAAGCGGTAGCCAAGCTGGAAACGTCCCTCACCCAAAAGGTTGAACGGATGTTTGCCGAACGGGAGCAGTTGGCTCAGGACAAGCTTCAGGCAGCGCCAAGCCCCGTCCAGGCCCAGGTCAGTACAGTCGAGGAAACGGCAGCCAGGCTGGAAAGGTCCCTCACCCAAAAGGTTGAACAACTGTTTACCGAACGGGAGCAGTTGATTCAGGCGAGGCTTCAGGAAACGCAAAGCTCCGCCCAGGCCCAAGTCAGCGCAGTCGAGGAAGCGGCAGCCAGGCTGGAAAGGTCCCTTTCCCAAAAGGTTGAACAACTGTTTGCCGAACGGGAGCAGGTGGCTCAGGAGAGGCTTCAGAGAGCGCTAAGCCCCGTCCAGGCTCAGGTCAGTACAGTCGAGCAAGCCGCAGCGAGGCTGGAAACATCCCTTTTCCAAAAGGTCGAACGGCTGTTTGCCGAACGGGAGCAGTTGGTTCAGGAGAGAGTTCAGGCAGCGCCAAGCTCCGTCCAGGCCCCGGGTAGTACAGTCGAGGAAGCGGCCGCCAGGCTCGAAAGGTCCCTTTCGCAAAAAGTTGAACGGGTGTTTGCCGAACGGGAGCAGGTGGCTCAGGACAGGCTTCAGGGATCGCTAAGCTCGATCCAGGCCCAGATCAGGACACTGGAACAGACTGTGCAACAAGTCCGTGAGCTGAAGGTTGATTCGGTTGCG
Organism: Acidobacteriota bacterium; assembly: GCA_037379595.1. Taxonomy (GTDB): domain Bacteria; phylum Acidobacteriota; class Terriglobia; order UBA7540; family UBA7540; genus SCRD01. The sequence continues at coordinate 3,052 of JARRJI010000192.1, forward strand.
CAGTTGTCAGTGGACCGGTCGAACGCCGCGGCGGATAATGCGATGAAAAAATACGAAAGTAGCCCCAACAATGAACTCAACGGATTTCTGGATCAGGCGTTCTCACGCATTAAATGGTCGCTCAACAACTTCGTAGAGACTCCCAAGATACAGCCTGTGCAGAGTACCGTTGCAGGACTTGAAGAGCGGAGCAAGGGGATACCGTTCAACAATGCGGACATGGAGAGCCGGGTCCAGCAGGCACTGGAACAGCTCGGGCGGCTCGGTTCGAAAAATCCGCATGCTCCAGCAAGGTAAAAAGCCCTAACGCTACCCCTTGAGGCAAAGCCGGGCGCCGACATGCCCGGCAAGGCTAATCCGAAGCTCACTCCAGGAAATACAACAAGTTGCCCATGTCATGCCAGAGCCCTGGCACAGGCAATCACGCCACGGGCGGGAAACTTTCTCTGCCTTCATCGGACGAATCCCCCCTCGCAAAGCCGAACCGATGGCGCACACGCACCTTCTCATCGCACAATCTCAATAAAATAGGGCGAAACAGAGGAGGTGCACTTTTGACGCTGCCTATCTCCTATCCCGAACTTCCGTTGACTTGTTCTCTCCGCCTTCTTATACTCGAATCCGACATGAGCACGGCGAAGGAGGTGTTGTGGCAGCACTCAGCAAAGTTGAGATCCAACAGAAGCTCAAGGAAATGCGGGGCTGGTCGCACATGGGAAAAGCCATCCAGAAAAGGTATACGCTGAAGTCCTTCATGCCCGCCATCGGACTGGTCAACAAGATCGCCGAGGCCGCCGAAAAGGCCGGACACCATCCGGACATCACCATCAATTACAACGTGGTGGGCATCTCGCTTTCCACGCATAGCGAAGGCGGCGTCACCGGGAAGGACTTCGAGCTCGCTCGCCAGATTGACCAGTTGGCTGAAGCATCTATGTAACGGACAATTGGTTCCTAACCGGCAATCAGCAGAACCTGCAGCGTCACGGGTATCCCGAACTCTTGCGCGTATTTTCCACCCCTGGTTTCGCTCAATCCTGACGTTTCAGAAAGAGCCATTCCAATTTCGGCTCATTAAGCAGTAACTCAACAATCGCAAGGAAAAAGAATGGCCACATTCGCACAGTGGGTCCACGTCAGCGCCGCCGTTCTGGGGGTTGGAGGAATGGCGTTTATGCTCTTCATCCTCTTCCCCTCGGCGGACATTCTAAGCCGGGAGCAGCGTGACGTGCTGCTGAAAGTCGTCCATGGAAGATTTCGCTGGGTTGCGTGGTCGGTGATTTTTCTGCTGCTGGCTTCCGGCCTTTATAACGTCAAACTGGTGTGGCTGGTTCCCTGGGGGCTGTACTGGAAATTTCTGACTGTCAAGATCATTCTTGCGCTGATGGTCTTTGCTATCGTTCTGTGCCTCACCATCCCCCTCGGCGTCTTCAACTGGTTCCGGCAGCGCCGCAGCTTATGGCTCTCCGTCGCCTTCAGCCTGGCCATGGCGGTGATCCTGATTTCGGCTTACTTGCGTCGCGGCTGACGGCCGCCTTGTAGCGCATCGGCCACGCCTTGCGTCTTGGCGGCTTTGCGTGCCGGCGCTCTTATCTTTCGCGGATTCTCACGGCTGCAGCAGAATCTTTCCAAAGAAATCCCGGCTTTCCATTTTCTTCTGCGCTTTGGCGGCCTCGGCCAGCGGGAAAACGGAATCGATCACCGGCTTCAGTTTGCGCTGGCCGATCAGTTTGAGGACGTCCATCAATTCCCCTTTGCCGCCCATAAACGATCCGAGGATGGTCCGCTGCCTTCCAAACAGCGCCTGCACGTTCAGCCTGACCTCGGGTCCGCTGGTCACGCCGCAAGTCACCAGACGGCCATAAGTCGCGAGCGACGCAAAGCAGTCGTCCCACACCGCCTGGCCCACGTGCTCCACAATCACGTCCACGCCGCGCTTGCCGGTCAACCGCGACACCTCTTCGGCGATCGATTGCCTGGTGTGATCAATGCCCTCATCAGCGCCAAGCGCACGAGCCTTCGCCAGTTTCGCTTCCGAGCCCGCCACCGTAATCACCCGGCAGCCAACAAGTTTTGCAATCTGAATCGCAGCGCTGCCCACGCCCGATCCGGCGCCGACTACCAGCACATCTTCGCCGGGCTGCAGATTGGCGCGACCGAAAAGCATGTGCCACGCCGTCAGGAACACCAGCGGTGCCGCGGCGGCTTCATCAAAATTCAAATCGCCGGGAATGGGAATCGCATTTGTCCCCGGCGACTTCACGTATTCGGCATAGCCGCCGTCCACCATCACGCCGAACAGTGTGTAGCTGCGGCAGGCGCTGTCCAGGCCCTTCCAGCAGGCTTCGCAGTGGCCGCAACTGATTCCCGGAGCCAGCAGGACGCGGTCGCCCGCCTTGGCGTGCGTCACCATCGACCCGACCTGGGCAATCTCTCCCGAAATGTCGGCTCCGAGGATGTGCGGCATCGGCAGTTTCCAGGCTCGCACGCCGTTGCGCAGCCACAAATCGAGATGGTTCAGCGCGCACGCCTTTACCTTCACCAGCACTTCGTTCGGCTGGATTTCAGGCTCGGGCGCGTCTTCGTACTTGAGAACGTCCAGACCGCCATGCTGATGGAATCGAACCGCTTTCATCTTGAACCTCCCGTTTTGCGACTCACCCGCTATGTTAGCAAACCTTGGCGGAATTTCCGGCGGCAACAGCATTATTCGCGAAGAGCAATCTCACGCCAAGGCGCCAAGACGCAAAGTAACATCAATCAGAAAGCTCAAGTTCTGGTTTCCGATCTTAGCGCCTTTGCGCATTGGCGAGAGGCTTTTGCTTTGCTGAAAGGCATTTGACGTGCGGCGATTGACAACATCTGCGCTGGAGTTTAACCTGAAAATAATTTTTATGAGCGACGTATTTGCCGAAATCGTCAAGTTGCGGAACGCAGGCCGCAAGGGAGCCTTAGCCACCATCATTCAGGTGCAGGGTTCTATTCCCAGCTACGAATGCTCCAAGATCCTGATCCGCGATGACGGCTCGATTGTGGGCACGGTCGGTGGCGGATGCGTTGAAGCTGAGGTCTGGTCGGTTGCGCAGGACGTGATGAAGGAAGAAAAGCCGCGCCGCCTGCACTTCAATCTGAACGCCAATCCCGAATATGACACGGGCCTGGTCTGTGGCGGCTCGCTCGACATCTTCGTTGAGCCCATCCTGGCCACTCCCACGCTCTACCTGTTTGGCGGCGGCCACGTTTCGCTCAGTGTATCGAAGGTGGCAAACCTGGCGGGGTTTGACGTCGTTGTCTCCGACGATCGCGAAGCGTTCGCCAACCAGGAGCGCTTTCCTCAGGCCGTCGCCACGCATGCGGGTCCCTGGGAAGAAATCTTTCCGCAGATCTCGCCCAACAACCTTTCCTACATTGTGATCGCCACTCGCGGCCACAAGGGCGACCTCGATTGCCTGCGCTGGGCCGTCTCGACGCAGGCTCGGTACGTCGGCATGGTGGGCAGCAAGCGCAAGCTGGCCGAGTTCTTCAAGATTCTCTCGGGCGAAGGCGTGCCCGCCGAGCGGCTTGAGGCGGTTCACTCGCCCGTGGGCCTCGACATCGGCGCGCTCACGCCGGAAGAGATTGCCGTGGCCATCGTGGCGGAGATCATCGCCGTTCGCAGAAATGCCACACCCTCGGCCGCATCGCTTGCCTACAAGCCGAAAGTCCAGCAAACCTCATGAGCGCTGATCCCACTTCTGCAGAAACGGCGTCCGCACGGCCGACGATTGCCGGTTTGATTCTAGCCGCCGGCGAATCGTCGCGCATGGGCGCCGATAAGGCTTTGCTCATGTACCGAGGGCGGAGCTTTATTGAAAGCATTACATTATCTTTGCAGCAGGCGGGCGTAGGGCACGTTGTGGTCGTGCTGGGCCACCATGCTGCCGAGATTCAGCAGGGCATCGACCTCTCCACGGTCGAAGTAGTAGTCAACCAGGATTACCGCCGCGGCCAGACTTCGTCGCTGCAAGC
>JARRJI010000193.1:0-8728 GCA_037379595.1 Acidobacteriota bacterium
GAAGCGCCAGCCCTCGCGCACGCGGACCTTGAAGTCTTGCCGCCGGTCGTTCACCACTTGAAATGCTTCAACTTTGATCTTGTGAAGTTTGCCATCCGCGGGGACCTGCGGTGAATAGACGATGCGGTACTGGGACTCGATATCCTGGATGACTCCTTTCATGACATCCTGGAAGGCGGTCCCGAACCTGGGGAACCAGGCGTCTCCTCCGCTCTTTCTGGCGACATATTTCAGGAAATTCTCCGAACGCAGGAGGTTCATGCGCTGGTTGGCCGAGAGGTAAGCCTCGTATCGGCCCCGGAGCAGTGATCCTGCGCCTACGCAATAGACGACGACGTTGGTAGACTGCATTTTCCTGAAGACGTCGTCCGCGGTATGGCTGCTGAAGGTATCAAAGCCCGAGCCAATGAAGATCAGAACCCGCCGTCCCTTTACGCCGCCCATGCGTTCAAGCATTTTGTAGATGGCGTCGTAGGTGTTGATTTCTCTCCACATGGGTTGACCCAGGCTGTAAAAGGCCTGCAGGATTTTTCCGTGCTGTTTGGTGAAATCGACTTCGACCTTGCTGTCGTTTGCGAACGTCGCCAGGCCGTACCAGTTGCCCTCCGGGGCTTCATCCATGAAGCCTTGCATGGCGTACGCAATGTCTTCAAAATACGGCCAGGAGCCCGCGCTGTATTCCACGAGCAGGGCGATGGTTACGGGCGTTTCGGGCTCTTCCAGTTTGAACGGTCGGGCCTTGCCATCCTCGTACAAGCGAAAGTTTGCTGCCGGCAGTCCTCGGATCAGTTTGCCATCCGTTCCGACCGTCAGATAGAGGGAAACGGTTTGCGGAACGGAATCCGACTTCTGGGCGAGTGATGTCCTGCTTGTTGCCAGGAGAAGAAACGCCAGGCCGAAGATCGATGCAAACCGAAGCGATCTCGCCGTCCGTTTCCTGCCGCCATCGATTGGGCACATGGTGATCAACTCCTTTCACAGGCTGGCGTCACAATGGGTGGGCAGCCTGAGATCGGTGCTTGCACGTCTTCTTTCCGGTGACCCTTTTCCAAGGCTGTGTCTGTTTAGGTGACTACCTTGCCTTGATTTATTCCTTTGTTCTCGTCCACGAATGTGGCGTCTATCAGGTACTCTCCAGGAGTATTATAGCCCCGGATTATCCCGGCAAACACGGTTGTGACGCACGTCTTTCCGCAAGCTCTTCGACCTTGCCCGATAGTGGGAACACCTTGCGTAAATCTGGGTCTTGATGCACAATATTGGGTTCGCCTTTAGAGCCACAGCTTCTTTATCGTGGGACGTTTTCACATGGGGCGATTCATGAACATGTGAAATTCTTTGAAACCTATTCGATCCTCCGGGCATCGAATTGGTTTTAGTGGCTCATTTGAGTTGGGGACTCATGCACTCAATCTACTCGCGGCCTTCTTAAGCAGAAGGCGGCGCCGTTGTAAGCCAGTCACTTCGAGCGGCCAGCACCTGAATTGCTTGCCAGACCGCAAAACAGTGGGGTCCTTACAGCGAGGACAGTTCCTCCAGCCGGGAACACAGGAACTGACGGCTTCTTTGTCATACGCAAAGAGCCTGCCTGTTCGATTGCGAGGCCGGAGAAAGTAGAAAATCCCTCAGGCTTGTCACACTTTGAAAGCAAGAGCGGTTCTCATGGGGTGAAGCTATGACACCTCAAGGTACCGAAGACCACTATGGACGTACGTGACCGTCCCGCGGATGTTGTGGGCGGTCGCACTGGTTGGCTGGCTAGACTCTGATCAAACGATGTTTAAGAATTCTGTTTTTTCACCGGTTTCTCCACAGGCGCTCTCGATCACGCATTTGACTTGGATTGTTGCCATCGTAGCCATGGCCATTCTGCTTCTGGTCACGGCGTTGGTACTGTATGCCGCTTTCAAGTTCAGACGCCGGCCGAGCGGGTTCGAGCCCCGGCAGGTGTTCGGGAACTCGCGGCTGGAAAAGACCTGGACCATCGGGGCTTTGGTGGTGGTGGCCTTTCTCTTTGTTGTTACGGTTCGAACCATGCGTAGTTCAGACCGGACTCCTCCGCCGGGCGAGCAACCCAACCTGGTGGTTACTGCCCACCAATGGTGGTGGGAAGCTCGATACCCCCAATCCGGCGTTGTCACTGCCAACGAGATCCACATTCCGGTGGGCAGGGCGTGGCTGGTCCAACTGAAATCCGCCGACGTTATTCACGACTGGTGGGTGCCTGACCTGGGCCGCAAGATCGATGCGATTCCCGGCCACCCCAATCACTTCTGGATTCAGGCGGACAAGCCCGGCACTTATCTGGGAACTTGTGCCGAGTACTGCGGAGCGGGTCACGCCTGGATGCGGATTCGCGTGATTGCGCAACCTGAGGCGGAATTCAAGGCGTGGGAACAGCACCAGCTTGAGATTCCGCCCAAGCCAACGTCGGGGGACGCGGCAGCGGGAAACAAGCTTTTCGATAACTTTACCTGTGTTTACTGTCATGCGGTTGAGGGCACTCCCGCCAAGGCGGATGTCGGCCCGGATCTTACGCACGTTGCAAGCCGGGAGACGCTTGCGGCAGGGCGGCTGATCAACACACCCGAGAACCTTGGCAAGTGGATTACAGACCCTCAGGAATACAAGCCGGGAGCCCATATGCCCAACTTCGATTTCAGCAAGCAGCAGGTGCGGGATCTGGTGGCGTATCTGGAGACTTTGAAATGAGCGATATTCCTTTTCCCGGAGCTAGTGAAGCCTTACCGCTGCCTGTACCGCAAGAACGGACGACCGGGTTGCTGGGGTGGCTCTCCTCGGTTGACCACAAGAAGATCGGCATCCTGTATCTGCTGGCCGGCCTGGTGTTCTTTGGAGCGGGCGGCATTGAGGCCCTGCTGATGCGAATTCAGCTGGCATGGCCGGTGAATTCCTTCCTTTCTCCTCAAGCCTTTGACCAGGTCTTCACGATGCATGGCACCACGATGATCTTCTTTGTTGCCATGCCGGTGCTCACCGGATTGGCCAATTATCTGATCCCCCTGATGATTGGAGCGAGCGACGTCGCCTTTCCGCGGCTGAACGCGCTCAGCTTATGGCTGCTGATTTGTGGCGGCCTTCTGCTCTACTTCAGTTTTGTTGCCGGGGGCGCTCCTGCGGCAGGTTGGTTCAACTATGCCCCGTTGAGCGAGAAGCCTTATTCGTCGACGGTAGGGGTTGATTATTACTCGCTGGGTTTGCTGATTGCGGGAATCGGTTCGGTCGTTGCGGCCATCAACCTGATCGTTACGATCATCAAGTACCGCGCGCCCGGGCTCACCGTCCGGCGGCTTCCTCTGTTTGTCTGGATGGTGCTCGTCACCCAGTTCCTGATTATTCTGGCCTTGCCGGCTTTGAACGCTTCGCTGGTGATGCTTCTGATTGACCGGCGGCTCAACGCTCACTTCTTTCAGGCGGCCTCGGGCGGGTCCGCGATTCTCTGGCAGCACTATTTCTGGGCTTTCGGGCATCCCGAAGTTTACATTGTGATCCTGCCTGCCTTCGGAATGATCTCGGAAGTCATCCCCGTATTCTCGCGGAAACCGATCTTCGGTTACGAATACGTCGCGGCTTCCACGGTGGCGATCGGGGTGCTCAGCTTTCTGGTTTGGGCGCACCACATGTTCGCCGTGGGCCTCGGCCATTCCCTCGACACTATGTTCGCCGTCAGCAGCTTGCTGATTGCGGTGCCCACGGGGGTCAAGATTTTCAACTGGATTGCCACCATGTGGAACGGCGCCATACGCTTTACGACCGCCATGCTTTTTGCGACGTCTTTCCTCATTGTCTTTACGATCGGTGGCCTGAGCGGAGTTTCCCTTGCGATCTTTCCGATTGATTGGCAGGTCACCGACACATACTATCTGGTGGCCCATCTCCACTACGTTCTTTTCGGCGGCACCGTCTTCGGAGTTTTTGCCGGCATTTACTACTGGTTCCCGAAGATGTCCGGCCGCATGCTCTCGGAGAAGATCGGCAAGTGGCATTTCTGGACCATGCTGATTGGTTTCAATATGACGTTCTTCGTCATGCATTTTCTTGGGCTGATGGGCATGACTCGCCGCGTGTACACGTATCCGAATCTTCATGACTGGGGCTTGTTGAACATGATTTCTACCATCGGCGCGGTGATCATGGGCATTTCCTCGCTCCTCTTTATCTGGAATGTCTGGGTAAGCCGGCGCAGCGGGGAGCCCGCCGGCGACAATCCCTGGGAAGCGTGGTCCCTCGAATGGGCGACCACTTCGCCGCCGCCCGTGCACAACTTCGATCGCATTCCGCCCATTCGCAGCCGCAGGCCGCTTTATGATTTAGAGCACCCCGATCATCCGGACTGGAAAAATGGACACTGAAGCTCAAGCAGTATCGGTATCTGTACCCTGGGACAACAACAAACTCGCGATGTTGTTGTTCCTTCTCTCGGAAGGAACCTTCTTTGCCTTCCTGATCATCGCGTACGTCTACTATCACGCGATTTCGAACACGGGCGTGGAGGCAGCAAAGGTTCTCGACCCTCTAAAGGCCGGCGTTTACACCGTATTCCTGCTCTCGAGCAGTTTTACCGTCTGGTTCGCTGAGAAAGGTCTGCGCAGAGGAAACCAGAAAGCCTTCCGGAGCTGGTTGCTGGTCACGCTGATTCTCGGGGCCGTATTCCTTGTCGGTCAGGGGCGAGAGTATCTGCATCTTTATGGCGAAGGCGTCACTGTAAGCGGCAACATCTTTGGCACGTCTTTCTTTACGCTCACAGGTTTTCACGGCTTTCACGTATTGCTGGGGCTGATCGCGCTCACTGTGATTTTTGTGCTAGCCCTCAAGGGAGACTTCCTGGAAAACCATTCCTCAGCCGTGGAGACGGTTGCCCTTTACTGGCACTTTGTTGACTGGATCTGGGTGGTGATCTTCTCGGTGATTTATCTGTGGGCGGCTTTCTAAAAGGCAACTTATGACGATATCGCATTTTTGGCTTACAGCATGGGACTGGGAACCCTCGATCGTGGTGGGTTGCATCGGTTTGCTCGTTGCCTATGCGTACGCGGCTCGCTTCAAGTTTTCAAAGCGCGCCCTGCTGTACGTGGCGGGTGTCCTGGTCCTGCTTCTGACGCTGGTTTCGCCGCTCGATGCGCTCTCGGATACGTATTTGTTCAGCGCCCACATGGTGCAACACATGCTGCTCATTCTGATTGCGCCGCCGCTCCTCCTGCTGGGCATTCCGAGGGAGATGGCGCAGAGGGCCATGCGTTATCCGTGGGTGCAACGTGCTGAGGCGTTGCTGAACAAGCCGATTTTTGCCTGGTCGATCGGCGTGGGGATCCTGTGGTTCTGGCACTGGCCTCCTTTTTATAATGCCACCCTCGCATCTGAGCAGATTCACATCCTGGAGCATCTTTCATTCCTGGTTTGCTCCTCGATTTTCTGGTGGCCGGTGATCTCTCCCATCGAGGAATTCCGCATGGAGCCGCTCACTGCGATTATTTACCTGTTCGGGGCCTGCGCGGTGCATAGTGTGCTGGGCATCATCCTGACATTCGCTCCTGTGGGGCATTACCCGGCGTACATCAACCCTCCGGATCCTTACGGAATTTTGCACATCATTCGAAACCAGTGGGGCATGACGCCTTTGGTCGATCAGGAATGGGGCGGATTGCTGATGTGGATTCCAGCGTGCCTTGTTTACCTCTCGATGATTCTGGGAACACTCGCCCGATGGTATCGTATGCCGGAGCCCGACATCGTCACGGTTCCCGCCGTTGCGGCGGCCGTGCAGAATCCTGCTGTCGCATCGGTAAGAGCGGAGGAATCCAAGGCGGTGGGAGTCGTTACAAGTTGAAGGTCTGATATGGATACACCAAACATTCACGGAATGAATGATTCGGAAAATCCCAACCGTGCAGCAGCGGAACCCGAGGGTTGGAGCAAACCACAGGGCATGCATATCCCTGAGCCGACCTATATGCCGCTCGTCATGGCGCTCGGCGTTATGTGCCTGTTGTGGGGCATTGTGACCACCCCGCTCCTTTCACTGGTGGGAGCGATTCTTTTTGTTGTATCAATTTGGGGATGGATTGGAGAACTTCGTCATGAGCACAGACACTCGGGAGCCAAGTGAGTGTCCCAGGAAAGAGACTTTGGAGATTGCGACTCGCCGGCGGTTCCTTACCGTGATGAGCATCGGCTTGGGGACGTTTGCCGCAGGCTTGGTCGGCGTTCCCATTATTGGTTTTCTGTTCGCTCCGCTCATCAGGACAGCACCGCGGTTCTGGCGGAAAGTCGGGCCCTTGGAGCAGTTCAAGGTGGGCTCGACGGTTGAGGTCCAGTTTATTGACGCCTCGCCGCTTCCCTGGGCGGGAGTGACGGCCAAGACGGCGGCATGGCTTCGCCGCCACGGCGAGCAGGAATTTATTGCCTTTTCGGTGGACTGCACTCACCTTGGCTGCCCGGTAAGGTGGTTGGCCGACGCAGAGCTTTTCCTGTGCCCGTGCCACGGGGGAGTCTACTACAAGGATGGCAAGGTGGCCTCGGGTCCTCCCCCGAAACCTCTGCCGCGCTATCCGGTTCGTGTCCGCGACGGGCAGGTTGAGATCTTGACCAGCCCTGTGCCGATCACAACCATCTGAGCTTGCGCCCGGGGAGAGTCGGTCGAAACGAAATTTGCTGAAGCCAACTTTCTAACCATGCTCTGCTCGAAGCCGAAGATTGTCTGGCAGAGGATCGGCGATGGAGTTCTGTTTGGCTCGGCAATTTGAACCTTTGAAAGAGTCTTTGACGGTGCCGGTTGGCGGAATTAATACGGAGGCTCCCCGCCCACCGCCTTTGGGTCTTAATTATTTTTCTTATGAAACTTCTCTATCGTATTTGGCAAGAATTTGACGATCGGACGGGAGTCAGCGAGCTTTGGCAGCACCTCGGCCGTCATCCAGTTCCGCCCGGGACCGGGTGGTGGTATGTTTTTGGCAGTGCAACCCTGCTGGCGTTTGTGCTTCAGATTGTCACCGGGATCGCCCTGGCGACGTCCTACGTTCCCTCGGCGGGCCAAGCCGGCCATGTTGGGGCATCTGCTGCGCGGCCTGCACTATTTTGGCGCTTCCGCCATGGTTCTTCTCGTCGGCATTCACGTGATGCGGGTGTTCCTTTCCGGATCCTACAAGTACCCGCGTGAACTGAACTGGCTTACCGGAGCCGTTTTGCTTCTGCTGACGCTGGCCATGGCCTTCACCGGGCAACTGCTGCGATGGGACAACGTTGCCGTCTGGTCGGTGATCGTCGGAGCGGAGCAGGCCGGAAGGGTTCCCATCATCGGAAAACAGATTGCCCACTTCATCCTGGCCGGAGACACGGTCGGCGGGGCGACGCTCAGCCGGTTCTTTGCCTTTCACGTTTTCGTTATCCCCGCGGTTATTTTTGCTTTTCTCGGCGCCCACCTTCTGCTCGTGTTAAGACACGGAATTTCCGAGCCGCCGGTGGCAGGACATCCGGTCGATCCCAAGACCTACAGGAAATGGTATGAGGATCTGCTGAAGCGGGAGGGGCATCCCTTCTGGCCGGATGCCGCCTGGCGAGACGTGGTATTCGGCGTTGCGATGATCGTGGTCCTGGTCATTCTGGCTGTGGTCGTCGGACCGCCGCACCTCGCAGCGCCGCCCGATCCCACCATTCTTAAAGCTTACCCGCGGCCCGACTGGTATTTCCTCTGGTACTTTGCGGTTCTGGCTTTGCTGCCGGCCAGTCTTGAAACTCCGGTGATCGTGTTCGGGCCGCTGATCTTCTTTGCATTCCTCATTCTTGTTCCCTTCCTGGGAAGTCGCGGTGAGCGGCATCCCCTGCGCCGGCCCTGGGCCATCGGCGGTGTAATCATGATTTGGGTTATGATCGGCACGCTCTGGATCCAGGGGAAGCGTGCGCACTGGTCGCCCGACTTCAGCGCCAAGCCGCTCCAGGCCCAGGTGATAGGTGCAACCAGCGGCCCTGTGTACGAGGGCGGGATTCTCTTCCACCAAAAGGGCTGCGAATTCTGCCATGCCATCGCGGGGCACGGCGGCCACCGGGGGCCGGATCTGACCTACGTGGCAGACCGCCTGACCCCGGCCCAGATGACCATCCGAATTGTCAACGGCGCCAAACTCATGCCCGCCTTTGGCGGGATTCTCACTTCCCAGCAACTGAATGATCTGGTCGCCTTCCTGAAGACCCGCAAGCGCCGCCCGTCGCCGCAGAACCCTGTCAAGCGCGACCCGGCACTCCCGGCGTCTCATTAGCCGGATCATTCACGAAGCGGTCTAGGAATTCGCGGGCGCGACTTTCAGCCATACCCAATCCCCGCCACGTACGGCAAGGGGAAAGCAAGGAAGGGAAGTCCCGCACTGCGGCGAGGTGAGATCCGCACCTTTCTCGTCTCGCACCTGCCAATTGGTGAACAATCCGGATCAGCGTTGTTCCGGCAGAGTCAGAATTCCGTTCACATTGCACCAGCATGTCCGCCAACTCGGGCGGCCTTTCCCGACTGAGTCAAACCTCCGCCGTCTGCGTGGTGTTTCAATGCCTTTCGCATGAATCATGCCGACTGGCACATGCATTGCGTGCGGCGGGTGTGTGTGCCTTCTTGCTGTGGTTACGTAGATGGAAGATCAAACTGGCTGGCGGAGAGGCAGGGATTTGAACCCTGGGTACAGGTTTTAGCCCGTACAACGGTTTAGCAAACCGCCGCCTTAAG
>JARRJI010000194.1:0-10960 GCA_037379595.1 Acidobacteriota bacterium
AAATAAGCCTTGGGCTGAGCTCGAACTGCCAGGGTTGACTGCGACATACAGCATAATTGTTCAGTTTGAAACCGGCCCGCGCGCCCGCCGCCATCGGCCGGTCCACATTCTTGCTTTCGAAAACTCGAAACATCGCAATGCGATGCTCCAGCCTTGTGAACAAGAAACTGTCTATTACCGCTGAAACGTTGACAAGATGATGAGAAACGTCACGACTTGTGATATGGTGTTGGCGCTTCAGGCGGCACGAGTTCTTTCAGCGGGCAGCCGAGTGTTCTCTGCTCGGACTTCCGCCCCAGGTGAACACCCCGCAGTGCTTCGCCGACAGGCCGTGAATCAGAACCGCCTGACTGAGGATGCCATGCGAAACCCAGACGACAAGTGCAAGTCTCCGCTTCTCTCGCGACGCGAATTCCTTGAAGGCAGCGCAGCCTCCGCGGCGGCCCTGACGCTGTTATCAAAGCCGGCGCTCGCAGACTCTTCCGGTCCAACACCCCCAAGCGACAGGATTACGTTGGCCTGCATCGGCGTGGGCGCCCAGGGAACGCGCGTCATGATGGATTTTCTCAAGATTCCGGACGTGCAGGTGGCTGCCGTCTGCGACGTCAATCTCGAAAGCGCCGATTACTCCGAATGGGGCCCGGGCGAACTGGTGGGCAAGGAGCGCCGGCTGGTGAAAGACCCGAACTGGGGCTCCGACTGGAAGGGCCCGACCTGCGGGCGGGCGCCGGCGGCGCGCCTGGTGGATGCCTATTACCGCAATGTCCGCAAGCTACCGGGCTACCGCGCCTGCGCGAGCTACAACGATTTTCGTGAGCTGATTGCCAAAGAACGCGACCTTGACGGCGTCGTGGTCTGCACGCCGGACCACTGGCACGCTTTCATTGCCATTTACGCGATGCGCCACGGGAAACACGTTTTCAGTCAGAAGCCCATGACCCACAGCGTCCACGAGTGCGCCCTGATGGCGCAGGCGGCACGGGAGACCGGCCGTGCGACGCAGGTAGCGGTGATGGATGAAGCCTCAGATGCCACGCGCCAACTGACAGAGTGGGTGGCAGCGGGCGTCATCGGGCAGGTGCGCGAGGTGCACAACTGGTCGCAGCGGCCTCTCTGGCCACAGGGAATCGAAACTCCCAAAGAAGCCGAACCTGTGCCTGAGGGTCTGGACTGGGACCTGTGGCTGGGTCCGGCGCCCGAGCGGCCGTTCAATCACGTCTACCTGCCGTTTGTGTGGCGCGGCTGGCACGATTATGGTGAAGGCTCGATCGGCGACATGGGCAACTACAGCTTCGACACTTTGTTCCGCGTGCTGAAGCTGACCGCGCCCACCAGTGTGGAAGGCAGCTCGACGCCGCTTTTCCCCGAGAGCTTTCCGCTGGGCGAGCTGGTGCACTGGGAATTTCCGGCGCGCCCGGGCCGTGCTCCGGTGGCGATCCACTGGTACGACGCGCACCTGCGCCCGTTGCGGCCGCCGGAACTTGAGCCCGGAGAGCTGATGAGCGACCCCGGAAACGGCGAAGGCATGCTGTTCGTGGGAGACAAGGGTAAGATCCTGTGCGGCTTTATGGGTGGGCACCCGCGCCTGATTCCCTCGAGCCGCATGAAGACCTTTACGCCGCCACCCGATAATCTGCCCAAATCGCCGGGAACATACCGCGAGTGGCTCAACGCCATCCGGGGAGGCGCGCCGCCACGCGCCAACTATGAGTTCGAGCAGAACGTGGTCGAAGCGCTGCTGCTGGGCTGCATTGCCGTCCGCACAGGAACGAAGCTGGAGTGGGATGCCGAGAGCAAACGCATCACGAGCCTGGCGGAGGGCAAGCCTTCCGATCTCGAGGCCGCGAACGCCCTGCTTAATCCGCCGGCTCGGGCGCCTTGGAAACTCTCGTAGTCTCCGTAACGCCGCCCTTCGGGGTGGCTCCTGCCGGGTAAAGCCCGGCCCTACAAAATCCGAAAGGGTAATGCACAAGGAGGTGTGAATGTCTGCAGTTTCGAGAAGGGAATTCCTGAAGTATGCTTCCACCAGCGCTGCTTTGGCCGGGTCTTTGTGTGCCGGCGCGTTTGACCTTCGCGCTTATCCTCTGGGCATGCCCATTGGTTGCCAGACATGGCCGGTGCGGAAATTGATCGCTAAGGACTTTCCCGGTACGGTCAAGATGCTTTCCGGTGCCGGATTTCAATCAATCGAGCTGTGCTCGCCGATGGGTTACGCCGATAATGGCTTCGCCGACGTTGGAAAATATTCGGGAGCCGAACTCCGCAGAATCCTGGGTGACGCGGGCGTGACCTGCATCAGCTCGCACTTCACCATCCAGGAACTGAGGAAGGACCAAGATCGCAGCATCGCCTGGGCCAAGGACGTGGGACTGACGCAGATGATGGTGCCCAGCCTCGACGGGCCCCGCCACCCGACGATGGATGACGTCAAGCGGTTGGCCGACGAATACAACCGCATGGGCGAAAAAGCCGCCAAGGCCGGCATCCAGCAGGGTCTTCACAACGAGGTTTTTGAGCTCTCGATGGTCGACGGCCAGCGGACCTATGACTTGCTCTTCAAATTCCTCGATCCCAAATTCGTCAAGTTTCAGTTCCAGGTTTCCACCATCAGCCAGGGCTTCCACGCCGCACGGTACTTCGACAAGTACCCGGGCCGCTTCATTTCCATGCACGTGCAGGGATGGTCGGCAAAAACCCGGAAAATCGTGCCGGTGGGCCAGGGAACGCTCGACTGGAAGAAGATTTTTACCGCGGCGAAAACGGGCGGTATCAAGAATTATTTCGTCGAAATGGATCTGCCGATGATGAAGGCCAGCGTTCCCTACCTTCGCAAGCTGCAGGTTTGAACAAGCCGGACGGCCGCTTGCCAACCGAGCGTCCTTCTTGATAAACCGTCGTTCGTCGGGGCTTTATTTCAAGAGCCGTGGTGGCGCTCTGAACATCGCAGGCTTGAGAAAGGGAGCACGCAAGGCTGCGTGAGGTGAATCGCTGTGAAACGCCAGACCCGCAGGGAGATCTTGAAAGAATTGGGACTGGGAGCGGCCATAGTATCAATGGGGCCCGGTGATGCCCTGCCTGACGGCGCACCGGCGCAGGCGCCTTTCGGGACCACCAGGGAAATTCATGGGCCTGCCACCGCTATGGCAATTGCGGCTCACCCGGGTGATGCCCTGTTTACGATGGGCGCGGCAGTAGCCCGACAGGTGAGCGCCGGCGGGAAGGGGATCTTCTTTAACCTTACCCATGGCGAAAAGGGAAATCCGGCCATCGCCCCGTTGAAATATGGAGCGATGCAGGTTGCTGCCACCGAAAAGGCTGCGAAAATCCTGGGCGCTGAAACGCTTTTTCTTTCCTATCCTGACGCCGAACTTCCCGACAACGAAGAAGCGCGCTTTGCCGTGTGTGACGCCATCCGGCAATACAAACCGGCAATCATCATCACGCATTGGAAAGGCAGCATGCACAAGGACCATCGTGCCTGCTACAACATCGTTGAGGACGCCATCTTCTACGCCGGGCTCCCCGGCATCCGGCGCAGACTTCCGGCGTACTCTGTCAGCACGCTCCTGTTCGCCGAGAACTGGGAAGATGCAAAGGGGTTCCAGCAGGATTTCTACCTGGATGTGAGCGACGTTTTTGAACGCTGGGTTGAGGCCTGCGCGGCTTTCCCAATGTGGCGTGGAGAATCCGGCTTTCACTACGACGATTATTACCGAAGCCTCGCCGTCGCGCGCGGCGCCCTTGCGAGAATCGGGCAGAAAGACCGCAGCCGGTTCAAATATGCGGTGGCCCTCATGTCGACACCTCGGTGGACCGCCCGGCCCGTCCAGTCCCTGCCGACAGCATGAATCGTCGCTCCAGTTAGGAATTTAATTCATTTGAACCGCTCGCAATAATGCGGAGGGAGGGAATCGAACCCTCACTTCCCGGACGGGAAAAGGGATTTTAAGTCCCTTGCGTCTACCAGTTCCGCCACCCCCGCGCAGTTGAAATCAAAGGGCTTGCGACTTTGGCTTAAAATTACTCTCATCTACCGTAGCAGAAACCGTGGCAGGTGCGACAGTTTTTTGGTTTCCAGGCAGAATTGCGTTGCCTCTCTCGTTTGCCTATACAACCCCCCTGAAAGCCTGCTCCGCCCCGAGAGCGTGAATTCAGGCCTGACCTTTGAGACTCTTTTCAAAAAGGCAAGTCGCGGAGAAGCCGCCGGGTGACTTCACGAGAATCGATGAAATCGTGGGATAGCGCCGTTGAGAAGGGACATCACTACATCCGCAGGAGTCCACAAGGTTGCGATTAATCAGGCTTGAACCTGAGGACGCATTCGCACTGGGACAATTATCGAGGTGTTGGATCCTTTGACTGCACACTTCCGGCGGGGGCTGGTTCCTTGTTGAAAATCATTTTCACCTTGGCGGAACCCCGGGGAGTGTTCACGGTCCGGTCAATTTCGAGCACCTGGCCATCCTTTGACAGCTTCCATAGTTCATGGACCTTGAGAGTTCTCTCGCCTCCACGAATACTTTCCACCTTCGAGAGGTCGAGTTGCTTGCCACCTTTTTTCCAGGCAGCTTTCAGCATTGCTGATCCTGGAACGGGCCGGTCAACCTTCATGGTTGTTGCGGTGCCGTCAAGGGCGTAGGTTTCCTTGGGACTCATCATGGCGAACGCCATGAATTTGCGCATCTGCTCGTGATGTCCTCCTGGCCCGCCTCGTCCACCAGGGCCACCCGGGAAACCACCGCCGCGGCGTCCGCCCGGGAAGCCGCTTCCACCAGGAAAGCCCCCGCCACCGGGAAACCCGCCACCTCGGGGATACCCACCGCCTCCGGGGAAGCCTCCGCCCTGCGGTCCTCCAGGAAAGCCTCCACCTCTGCCTTCTCCACCACCTTCCTCGCCGCCTGGGCCCATGGCTCGTCTGAACTCACCCTTGATTTTGTTGTTGACGGTCAGGTGGCTCGCGGTTTGCGTGACGTCCATTCTGAAACTCTGCAACCGGCTCGGCACATTGTGAGTCTTGCTCATGTCCAGGACCCACTGGCCGGAGAAGCTCGTTCGTCCGCTGCCGCCTTGAGCCATGCTATGAACAGCCGGCAGCATTGTCATCAAGGCTGTCAGGACCAACAGCTTTTTCACAGTCTGATTCCTTCCTTCTTAATGCAGACCTGAATTGCCCAAGACGGAGCGGACGAACTCGTTTCGACCGCGCCAACCGCTTATGATGGCAGAAAACCCCGGGCTGGAGTGTTAAGCCTGTGTAAACTCTGCCGGAACCGGGGATGTAAAATCCCTGTAAAGTTGCCTCCAGCGTGGCATGCGGAGCAGTCCTGAAGCCTCAACGCGTTATATAATTCGAGTGAGTGAATTGGAAGCGATCCAAGTCGACCTATCCGCTCCTGATCATAGCCGCATTCGCAGTGGGGCTTCTGCTGGCTGGGGGTCTGCTCTACCGGACAATCAATCGCGCCAGCGTCGCGGACCGTGAACAGCAGTCCGAATTTCTCCGCGCCGCGATGCGCAGCTTCCGCGGCGAATTCGTTGCAACGCTTCTGGAAGTCCGTGCGACCTTCCATCCCGTCCCGAGGGCGGGCAAGGCAGCGGCCCTTGATGAATACCTTGCGGGTTTCTATTCACAATGGAAAAGCAATGACGCCAACGGCGCGCTGGTGTCATCGTTCAGCGTGGCGACAAGGGACGCCGATGGCAAGTTGCAATTCCGGACTCTCGATCCCAAGACCGGCCACTTCAAGCAAGAGCCCTGGCCCAAGTCCCTCCAGATCTTCCGCCCGAGGGTGGAAGTCATCACCAACCGCGAGGGCGAACGCGACATTGTCTTCCGTGTCTTCCGTGCGAACGGCTTCCCCCTTGCTGTTGATGGAGACCGGCCGGTCGTCGTCGTTCCTGTGTTGGAATCCGGCGGCCGTGGTCGTGGATTGGGTTCGTGGCCGGGCCTGCATGGCCCGCCGGAACCCCCTTTGCCCTCCGCGGCAATTGTGCAGCGTTTCGGAGAGGGCCCTCCCGGCCGGCTTCCAGGTGGCATGCAGCCTCCAGTGCGGCAGTTCCGGGCTCCTCTTGGAGGACGGCTGCGCGGCTGGTGCTTTCTTGAACTGAACCTCAACTATTTCAAGCAGCAGTTACTGCCGCAGTTTGTCGAACGAAGTTTTGGGGCGACAGGTCTTTCCAGCTATCGGGTGGGGATTCTGACGGGTAATCCGCCACAGATTGTTTATGGTTCAGAGCCGGGCTTGAAACCATCGCAGCTCTCCTCGCCGGACGCCGAGGCTGTGCTTTTCACTTCTTCCGGTGCGCCAGGGCCACTTTTTCGCGGCCGGATGTGGGGATTTTCTGCCCGCGTTCCGCCGGCTGGCGAAATGGGTCCTTCAATCCTTGGCACCGTTCGGGCACGGCCTCGGGTGGGCATTACTTTGGGGCCCTTCACTGGAAATCGTTTTCAGGAGGCAAACGCCTGGGTTCTGATGGCGAAGAACAAGGCGGGCTCCATTGACGCCGTGGTTGCACGCACCCGGCGCAGGAATCTGGCGCTCGGCTTTGGCGTGCTTCTTCTGCTGGCCTTCAGCATGGGTTCGTTGTTGATTACGACGCACCGGGCAAGGGAACTGGCGCGGCGGGAGGTGGAATTCGTTGCGGGTGTTTCCCACGAGTTCCGCACGCCGCTGGCCTCCATACAGTCGGCTGGCTTCAATCTCGCCAGCGGTGTTGTTCGAAAGGGGAGCCGCGTGCAGGAGTATGGCACGCTGGTGCAGAACGAAGCGCGCCGACTCACGGACATGATTGAGCAGGTGATGAGCTATGCGGGAATCCAATCGGGCGGGAAGCGTTATGAACTCGTTCCGACACAGATCTCAGGGCTCATCGACGAGGCGCTTGCCGAATACGGACCGGCCTTGCGCGACGGCGGATGGCAGATCGAGAAAAAGGTGGAGGAGAATCTGCCGGTCGTGCTCGCCGAAGCTCCGTCAATTGAGAGCGCGGTCAAGAATCTGCTCGCCAACGCCATCAAGTACGCCGGCACTGGGAAGTGGCTCGGTGTGACAGCCAACGAGTATTGGCCTCGGCGGTTTCGGGAACCGGACTGGGACTCAGCATTGTGAAGCGCCACATTGAGGCACACGGTGGGCGAGTGAGCGTTGAGAGTTCGAAAGGGAAAGGAACTTGCATCACTCTCCATCTGCCCGCCATCCCGGAGATTGAGCGAAAGGCCGTCTGAACGAGGTATATCCACTCCTGACCCGTGCGTGATTGAGAGCGCAGGTATGAAGCGAAAATCATTTCTCCCGGCCAGGTTGCTGCTGGTGGAAGACGAGTCCAGCCTGGTGTTGACGCTCACCGATCTGCTGACGAGCGAGGGCTTCCAGGTTGAGAGCGTGCAGGACGGCCAGGACGCCCTCGATCGCTCGCTGGCGGGAAACTATGACCTGATCATCCTGGACGTTATGCTGCCCCGCAAAGACGGGTTTGAAATCTGCCGCGCTCTCCGGCGGCGTGCGATTGATACCCCGATCATCATGCTGACGGCGCGAAGCCAGGTGGCGGATAAAGTTTCCGGTCTCAAACTCGGGGCGGACGATTACCTTGCCAAACCTTTTGAGCCTACCGAACTGCTGGCCCGCGTGGAAGCATTGTTGCGCCGGGCTTCTTCATCGCATGCGAACAACCGGGATTCCACTTTCCAGTTTGGCCCCGTGACGGTTGACTTCCGCAGCACAGCCGTGCGACGCGCCGGGAAGCCCGTTGAGATGTCAGCTCGCGAATTTGAATTGCTCAGCTATTTTATCCGGCAGCAGGGGACAACCCTTTCACGGGAGGAACTTCTCAGCCAGGTTTGGGACTACGACGGGGGAACTCTGACGCGCACCGTGGATGCCCATATCTGGATGTTGCGCCAGAAACTGGAGGAGGATCCTCAGAACCCTCGCCACTTCCTCACCGTTCGCGGCCTCGGTTACAGGTTCGTTGCACAACCTTCCTGATTCGTGCATCTGTCGAAAGCACGCATGCCAGGCGTGCGGCCAGCCCCAAACGCAAGACCCGCGGCGACACCCACTGGAGGCGGCGGAATTTACATAGGCTTTAACTTCACGACCTGCATTCTGGCGCACAATATCAGCAGGAGGCCAGAGCCGGAATGGTGATCGAGTTTGAAAGAGCAAAAGGTTCACCGGAGTTCGGGCCGCTTCACTGGCCTCTGGGTGTGAAGCTCAAAGTTCAGAAGTCCCACAGGAGGGAGGCACAACATGATTAAGAAGGTATTCGGTACAGCGGTGGTTCTAGCGCTCTTCAGCGGCGTAGCGATGGCGCAGGCAAGTTCTGTCAGCCGGTCCGACGAAGGGTCCAGCGTGGTGATAAGAAGAGTCGGCCCCGGGGGAGGGTTTATGCAGGGACCCGGACCTTCGTTCATCCGCATGCGGACGATGGGCAGGATGGGGCATGGCCCGATGTCTTGGTTCCAGCGGGGCGGAATGGGCCAATGGTGGAAGAATCCGGAAATCGCCCAGAAAATCGGGCTGACGGATCAGCAGAAGCAGCAGCTTGATAAAATCTCCCAGGAGGGCCGCCTGAAAATGATTGATCTGCGCGCGAACCTGGAAAAGCAACGGGTGATTCTTGGCCCCATGCTGCAGACTTATCATCCGGATGAGGCCCAGGTGCTTGCGCAGGTTGACAAAGTGTCACAAGCGCGGGCCGCAGTGGAGAAGGGGCGGATCCAAAACATGCTGGCCACCCGCAACGTCCTGTCGGAAGAGCAGTGGAAGAAACTGCAGGACGCGCGGATGGAATTTCACCACACCTTCAGGGTACGCCGCTTCCAGCGAAGCGGCGGAGGGCCGATGCCACCTGCTCCTCCGAAGCAGTGAAAACACCTCGCGTTTCTCGTCGACGCGCCGGAGTCCTTCAACATGGGGCTCCGGCCCAACCCCGCCTTCTACAAAACCCGCAAAATTCGATAACAGAGCCGACAGAAGCCGGCCTGCTCGCGTCAATCAGGCACCTTGTCCGAGGAGTTACGCCGGGAAAGAAGCGCGGGTAAGAGGAACGGCTATGCAACGCCGACAAATCGCCGGCCTTGTACGTCCGGCCTCACCATGCTTTGGCGCCGTGGCCTGACTGCCCGTATAGCGCTCGCATCGGCGGCTCGATCAGCGAATGGGTTGCGTGATTCTCACTACAACGGGTGGTCTCGGGGGATTTGAGCAAGGCCCAATTCAAGCAGACTTTTCCTGCACGGCACGATCTCTGACGGTCGCGTGCGAAGGTTCGGTGGGACAAACCCGAACCTCCGCACGTGGGACATGTGACCGCTCCTTGCTCCTCAGGGAGATCAGACTCAAGACGCTATACCACAAACTATCAATACAGTCTTTCCAATCCGACGCTAATAAGCAAAGTAGGGACCGACCGAGCCATCGGGTCCGGTCTCATTCTCAATCCCCACGAAGACGCTTCGGCCGTAGAAGAACGGCAGGCCGAAATCAAATCCGTCCGTCGAAGCGTTGGTTGCGTAGTCGCCACCCAGATCGTTGAACGCCGCGTTCAGGCCGTTGTTGGCATTGAAGAGCGCATCGGCGTTGGCGATGCTGAAGGTGAGCGGGTTCGATGTCCCGTTCATACCCGTATTGGTCACAGTGAAACTGGGCGGGTAATTGGCTGCGGTTGTGTCCGGACAGTACCAGCCTGGATTATCGGTACAATCTGGAATGTTCAGCGTAGTCGAATCCAGAAAATAGATAGCGTTGGAGCCGCTGTCGATGTAGCTCTGGTTATAGGAGACGCCACTATAGGTGGTCTGGATGTTTCCGGTGCTGGGATCCGCCGTATAAACCTGAGCGCTGCCGAGAGCGTTGTCAGACTGGGTTCCGATGCCGAAGATCAGCGAACCCGAGGCGCTTGGCGCTCCGTCTGCAGCAATGGATGGTAGTGAGATCATCAGGCCATTGTTGTCCTGGGGGAACATCCACACGGGATTCTGAGCCTGATACTGCACCGGAACTGTGGCGCCCTGGCAAGATGAATTGGGGCAAAGATAATACATGTCCGGGCTGGTCGAATTAGCGCAGGTGGCGCCGCAGTCCTGCTGGAAGTTTCCGATTCCCAGAATGCCATTGGCGCCGAGCAATGCCACCGTGTTGTCGTTGGACCCGCCGCCGCTTGTGCATTGGCTGGGCACGGGATAAGTGGTGGGATTCGAGGAGTCGATAAGTTGCACAGGAACAGAACCCGCCTTCTCGCCGGCCAGTTGGATGTCGGCGCTCACGACCGGCCCCCAGACGTAGGAGCCGTCAGCAAAGCTGACGCATTCCTGCAACCCGTTGCTGCTGTTGACCGTGACTGCGGGCAGTGCGAGCGTAACCGTCGAGGAAAGCAGTCGCAATCCCTCCGATCCGGTGTCTACCAGGACGTCCGGGACGGTCTGGCAGGTTGAGGTGCCCGGTTCGCAGATGGTCACGCTGGTGAAGACACCGTTCGGATAGTTGTTGACCGGACCCATGTTGACTTCAATCGGCTGCGTGTTGTTCACAGTTGTGGAACTTGTAGATCCTGAGATGGAGCTGGAACTGGAGCTGCTTCCGCCGCAACCGGCCAGACCCAGCAAAGCCGCCGCGAGAAGGGAACAGAGAAAGAGCTTTGTGTGCCACGCGCAGGACAATTTCATCGCACCACCTCCGCGCGCACATTGGCCGGCAGAAGGCTTGGCACGTAGGCGACGCCGTGGAATGCGCGCATATGTCCGCTGCTGACCAGAACAAAGTCTTTTGTCTCGACCACCAGCGGCCCGCCGCGGTGCCGCCGGGACTGCGCCGCCTGCTGCAATTGCGCGAAGTGGGAACCGAGCAATTGCCGCAGGTCAGGCATGGTGGGCCCTTGCCACGCCACCCCGAACACCAGGCCCGCCGGGGAAACGTATTCCCTGACGACCCTACCGTTTGCCGAACTGAGTTGCTTG
>JARRJI010000195.1:0-7986 GCA_037379595.1 Acidobacteriota bacterium
GCTGACGGAAACCGCAAGAAGGAATCGCTGGTATTATCCGCAGGAGTCGTCGGGGTCCGGCTTCCACTCCTGCGTGCCGCTGTCCTGCAGGTTGCTCCCCGAGACACCCTCATTTTTGCGACCGACGGCATTCGGCCAGGATTCGAAGAAGGCGTAACCCTTTCCCAAACACCTGACAGGACCGCACAGGACATCCTGGCCCGTGGCAGTCTGGGGACAGATGACGCACTGGTGCTAGTCGCCACTTATCGGGGGAGGTCCCAATGACAAGTGGCAATCTCGAATTCATTTGCCTCTACACCTCAGCTTTGCAGGCGTACCTGGAAAAGCCGAATGAAGCAACTCTGGAGGAGGCTTATGAACTCGGCCGTAAAGCGCTGGCCCAGGAGACAAGCGTCCTGGAAATGGTCAGCGTGCATTGCGAAGCGCTCGAGCAGGTCCTTTCCGGGATGCCTGGTGGCAAGGATCTCCACGAACCTTTGAAATCAGTCCAGAGATTCCTGATCGAGAGCCTCACCCCCTACGAAATGACGATCAGCGGCTATCGTGAAACCAATGTTGCGCTGCATACCACCGAGGAACGTTATCGTGAGCTGTTCGAAAACGCCAACGACATTATCTTCACCACGGACTCTGAAGGCAGGCTGACGTCAATTAACAGAGCCGGAGAAGAAATCACGGGTTACCACCGGGACGAGCCGCCGCCAATCCCTTCGAACGTCGTGGCCCTGGAGAATTTCCAGCAGGCGGTTAAGATGTTCGACCAGCTCATGGCTGGCAACACTCCCATGACCCACGAGTTCGCGATTATCGCAAAAGACGGCCACCCGGTTCCGGTAGAAGTTAACGCCCGGCCGATCCTGCACGATGGCAGGCCGGTGGGCGTGCAGGGCATTGCGCGCGACATCACCGAGCGCAAGCGTGCCGAACAAGCCTTGCACCGGCTCAATGAGGCTCTCGAAGAACGTGCGCGGCATATTGCCCACGAGCTTCATGACGAGGCAAGCCAACTCCTGGTATCGGTGCATATCGCCCTGGATGGATTGGCTCATACCCTACAACCTCCCGGCCAGCAGACTGTCAATGAGATTAAGGAACTGATTGAGCAGATTGAAGCCGAGTTGCGCGATCTTTCCCATGAGTTGCGTCCGACCATCCTGGACGATCTGGGATTGCTTCCGGCCGTGGAGTTCCTCGCCCAAGGCGTCTCGAAACGATGTGGCATTCCCATTTCGGTCGAAGGAAACACAAAGGGCCGGCTTTCCTCCCAAGTGGAAGTTGTCCTATACCGGATCGTTCAAGAGGCTCTGAACAATACCACAAAGCATGCAAAGGCCAAGCACGCCTGGATTCGGGTGGAGAGGGAAAACGACAATGTCCGTTTAACAATTTCCGACGATGGTGTCGGTTTTGATGTACAGTCGGTTTTGGGACAGAAAGGAAGGCCGGGACTTGGATTGATCGGCATGAGAGAAAGGCTGATTCCCTTGCAGGGAGAGTGTATGATTAGCTCCAATCCAGGCAAAGGCACGGAAATCTCAGTTTTGGTTCCATCGGAGGGCAAAGATGCCTATTCGTATTCTTCTGGCTGACGATCATCAAATGGTGCGCCAGGGACTGAAGGCGATTCTTGAGCAGGAGGGTTTCAAGGTCGTTGGGGAGGCCGCGAACGGCCACGAAGCCACCCGACTGGCTCAGGAATTAACCCCTGACATCGCTGTCCTTGATCTGGCCATGCCTCTTATGAACGGAATCGGTGCGGCCAAGGCAATCGGTCAAATCAGCCCACCAACCAAAATCGTCGTCCTGACGATGCACACGGAGGCCCAGTACGTTCTGGAAGCGCTACGGTCAGGAATCAGGGGCTACGTGCTCAAGAGTCGCGCGGCTTCGGAGCTGGTCCAAGCAATCTGCGAAGTTTCAAGGGGATCGACCTTCCTGAGTTCCGACATCTCAGATACGGTTGTCGATGCCTATCTCAACAAGGTTGACATCCCGAATGATTCCTTAAGCCCGCGCGAGCTCCAGGTCCTCCAACTGGTCGCCGAGGGAAAGACGACGAAAGAAGTGGCTGCTCTGTTGAACATCAGCGTCAAGACTGCTGAGTCACACAGAACGCGTATCATGGAAAAACTCGACGTTCACGAAACAGCAAGCCTGGTCCGGTACGCCATCCGGCGTGGTCTGGTCCAGCCCTAAAGGCTTGCTCAGAAGCTCTTCTGCCAGCGGGTTTTGACCCATGAACGCCACGGCTGAAGCAAGTCCGCCGTCCCCCGGGCACGCCGGTAGCCGGGTGCTGCTTCTGCCGTGACTCCCACACCCCCTTTTCCAACTATTCCAGTTTATTTTGGCAACACCGTAAGGTTTTTACCGGATTGACCTGCCTCGTCTCTTGGGAATAGGATTGGTGCTCGAAAGTCGCTCGCACTGTTTCCCACAGGGGTGCGCGGTGGAAATTTCAGTTTGAGTGAGGGTGGTCCAAAGGGTTGAGGTCCGAGCCCGCGGAATTCACAGGGAATGTGTGTACAAATAAATCTGAAACACTCTGGCAAGATCTCCTGAGAATTCAGGAGCCAAATAATGCGGTCGTGAGAAGAGGGGGCTCCCACGGCCATGGATAGCGAAACGTGCTCAAGCCTCTAATCGCGCTACGAGTCCTGCTTGCCGATGATAATGCGCCAGTCCGTCGGAGCCTGAGAGCTCTTCTTGAAAGCGAAGGGTTCAAGGTGGTGGTTGAGGCCGCCGACGGAGAACAAGCTGTCAGCTTGGCTCACATACATAGGCCAGACATAATCCTTCTTGATCTCTCAATGCCCCACCTCAACGGAATTGAAGCCGCACGCCGTATTCATAGCGCCATTCCGGGCGCGCGCTCCATTAACTTGACCGTACACCGCGATTATCACTACGTCATCCAGGCACTGGAAGCCGGCGTCAGCGGCTATATTCTTAAGGAGCACGCCGGGCAGGATCTGGCCATAGGTGTTCTGCAGGTCGCCGAAGGCAAGCTCTTCCTGAGCCAAGGACTTCCGCAGGGACTCCCCCAGAAGGTCTAACAGCACTTCCGCCCGAAGTAAGGGCAACCGTCTTCAGAACTGCAGGCGAAGTGACATTTTTTGACGTGGGTGTAAAAAGCACTAGCAAAAGGTGGCTCAGGTGATGAAAAATCACTCTCCCCCGTCCCGGTCAACAATCGCTAACCGGTCTGCCGGCCAAACCGACCCCTGAGCCCGTCAGGAGCCACCTCGGTGGACGGCCTCTGCCTCCAACACACGCTGCCGGCAACTCGTCAGAACATCTCTTCATAGCTCGCATCGGGATTAGAGCATCCAGGGCAAGGCTTGGTCGGACGTTCCGACACATAGCCGCACGTGTTGCAGACGTAATACAAGTGACTCGCCGCAGTCATTCTCTTAAGGTTTCCAATAGCAGCTTTAAACAGTTTCGCCTGCTGGACCTCCGCTGTCTGTATGTACTGGAAAGCTCGTACCGCGTCCTGGTTACCCTCAGCCTTTGCTTCCTCGATAAACGTTGGGTACAGGGCGTCACGGTCGGAGGCTTCCCTCTCGTCTGCCGACTTCTGGAGGTTTCGCCATGTCGTTCTTGGCACAGGCAGGTCAATCCTGTATGCAGGCTCGGCGCCCATCTTCCGAATCACGGCAGCCAGGTTCTTAAGGTGAACATGCTCGGCGCACGCGGCGGCCCTGAACAAGCTTGCAGCCTCGCCAAATTCTTCTTCCTGCGCTCGCTGTGCAAAAGCCAGATAGCGCACATAGGCATTTGCCTCAGCATTGTAAGCCGTCTGCAGGTTCTGCAACGTCTTGGTTTGTTGAGGCGCGGTTGCAAGCAGGGCCAAAGATGCGAACGCCAACACGGCCAGGCATCCCAGAATTGCCCCTGTTTGCAGTGTCTTGTAATTGAATCCCCTCGTGGTCATCTCGATCCCTCCTTTCTCCTACGCCGGAGGGTCCGGTTCGTCCACATTTCCCCTTTTAATTGTCCCGATAACCAGTAAAGACCTCAGTGATTCCAGTCACCTGAAGTTGTGAGAATGTCCATTGGAGTGCCAATTGCCGAGTGGGTCCTTCCTCAGCAAGACTTTCGCCTTTTATAATCAAATACCTCTGAGATCCAGCTTTATCGGGGCGGGCCGAAAGAAGTAACTTTTGTCTCCGTCCCTGATAGAATAGCGGCCAGCACGCACCAGCAACTGACGAAGTAACCGGAGGTTGGGAATGGAAAAGCTGGGTGTAGGAATTGTAGGGACAGGATGGGTTTCGGGCGGGTACATCCGCGCGTTTGAGGCCGATCCCCGCACCGAGGTGCGGGCGATCGTCAGCAGGGAAAAGGAACGCGCCCATGCCAAAACAGAAGAATTTCACCTGGGGAGCGCTCGGGCCTACGAACATCTGGAGAAAATGCTTGGCGATCCCGGCATCCAGATCGTTGTTCTCGCCACGCCTCACCCGCTTCATGTTTCACAGGGAATAGAGGCCGCGCAGGCCGGAAAGCATCTGGTGATCGAAAAGCCCGTGGCGCTCGACCTCGAAAGCCTGCGGCAACTTCAGGCAGCCGTCCACGCCGCCAAAGTCAAAACGATCGTCAGCTTTGTCTTGCGCTGGAACCCCCTGTTCGAGACCATTCGAGCCATGCTGGCTGACGGGCTGATCGGAAAGGTCTTTTCCGCTGAAGCCGATTACCTGCACGGCATCGGCCCCTGGTACGCCCAGTACCATTGGAACATCAAAAAGGAAATGGGAGGGAGCAGCCTGCTGACCGCAGGATGCCACGCCGTTGACGCGCTGCGCTGGTTCCTGGGGAAAAAGGCTGTGGAAGTTTTTGCCTATGCCAACACCAGTCCCGACAATCCGCTGCACTACGAGTACGAGCCCAACAGCGTGACGCTGGTCCGCTTTGAGGACGGGACCATCGGCAAAGTGGCCTCTTCGATTGAGTGCGTCATGCCTTACGTCTTTCGCATTCAGTTGCTCGGCGACCAGGGGGCCATTCGCAATAACCAGTTCTTCACCAAGCGCTGGCCGGGCCAGAAAAGCTGGGCGTCCGTACCCACCGTTCTTCCCGACAGCGGCGACGTCACCCACCACCCTTTCCGCGATGAGATCAGCCACTTTGTGGACTGCATCCTGGAAGATCGCGAGTGCCACGCCAACCTTGACGACGCTGCCCTTACCCACGAGATCTGCTACGCTTCCGAAATTTCAGTGCGCGAACACCGCCCGGTCTCGTTGCCCCTCTAACAATTGAATGAAAATACCTGATAACTGTGTCATTCCGAGGGGCCACAGGCGACGAGGAATCTGTTTCCCGCTCGGCTT
The DNA here is from genome assembly GCA_037379595.1 of Acidobacteriota bacterium. Taxonomy (GTDB): domain Bacteria; phylum Acidobacteriota; class Terriglobia; order UBA7540; family UBA7540; genus SCRD01. The sequence continues at coordinate 5,337 of JARRJI010000195.1, forward strand.
GACATCGCACAACAGCGCAGGTAGCCGCGACACTGTCTTTTGTGTCGCGGGTTCTTGGCCATGAAAAACTACGCTCATACCGCAAGAATCGGATTGCGAGCAAATGACTTCCAGCCGAAGATAGTCTTCGAGGAGAATAAGAAAGATGCAATCGAGATCAGACGATTACTCGCGGATTGAGAAGGCCATTCATTACCTGGATGAACGTTTTCCGGCGCAACCGGACCTCAGTGAAGTCGCGAACAGCGTGAATCTGAGCGCTTTTCACTTTCAACGACTCTTCAAGCGCTGGGCGGGAATCAGCCCCAAGCGCTTCCTGCAATTCCTGATGCTCGACTACGCCAAGCACGCGCTTGAGCAGTCGGGAAACGTTCTTGACGCCACTTATGCAGCCGGCCTTTCAAGCCCAAGCCGCCTGCACGACCTGTTTGTCAGCGTGGAAGCCGTCACGCCCGGCGAGTTCAAAAAGCGCGGCGCCGGACTGCGCATCCGTTATGGCTTCCATCCCAGCCCGTTCGGCGAGTGCTTGCTGGCCACGACGGATCGCGGAATCTGCGCCATGTACTTTGTTACAAGTGACCGTGAAGCGGTCTTGAATGAAGTGCGCCGCCGTTGGCCTGGAGGCGAATTTGTGGAAGAGCCCAAAACAACGGGACAATTTCTTGGCCGGATCTTTCCAAAGGGTAACCATCACGGGAAATTGCCGCTCGATCTGCGCGGAACAAATTTCCAGATCAAGGTGTGGCAGGCGCTGCTGGAAATTCCACGGGGCGCCGTGATTCCTTACAGAGAGCTGGCAGCGCGCGTGGGCAATCCGAAAGCGTCACGAGCCGTTGGAAGCGCTGTCGGCCAAAATCCCATCGCTTTCATCATCCCCTGCCACCGGGTCATCCGAAAAGTGGGATCGATCGGCGGCTATCACGGCGGCACCAACCGCAAGCGCGCCATGCTGGCCTGGGAAGCCGCGCGAAGGCACATCGGAGAATAACGCTAGCCACAAAAGCGATATATTTGTCGTGGGCTTTTCTGTCGTTCAACTCGACCGCCACCTTATTCCTGTTACACCCACAAGTCCGCCGTTGCCAGAAACCGCGGCTGGTTGCGGAATTTTGTGGCCTGCTCAAAGGCGTAGGCCAGCTTGATGAGAGTGGGCTCGCTCCAGGCGCGGCCGAAGAAAGAAATGCCGACAGGCAGGCCGAAGGCGTAACCGGCGGGCACGGTGATGCTGGGATATCCGGCGACGGCGGCCGGCGTGGAACTTCCTCCTGTGTCGTGATCGCCGTTGATCAGGTCTGTTGTCCAGCCCGGTGAACCGGTGGGAGCGACGAGGGCGTCCAGCTTGAATTTGCCCATGGTAGCGTCGATACCCTTGGTGCGAGCCAGCATATGGCATTTTTTCAGCGCTGCCTGATACTCCGGACTGCTCAGTGGACCTTTCGCCTCGGCCTTGGTAAACAGGTCCTGGCCGAAATATGGCATCTCCTCCCGCGCGTGTTTTTCGTTGAATTCGATAATCTCTTTCAGCGAATGCATGGGAGCTTTTGGCCCCAACGAAGCGAGATAAGCGTTCAGGTCTGCCTTGAATTCATACAGGAGTACCTCGAATTCCGGTTTGCCCACTTCGTCGATGTCCTCTAATTCCGCAGGATCTACGATGGTTGCGCCCCGCGGATCGACGCCGGTCAGCGGCCCAAGCAGCGTGGCGGCGTCGGTAACGGTTCTGGCCATGGGCCCCACGGTGTCCTGACTATGCGAGATGGGAACCACCCCTGCCCGGCTCAATAAACCCACCGTCGGCTTGATGCCGACAATGCCGTTGGTGGACGAAGGGCAGACGACCGAGCCATCCGTTTCCGTGCCCAGAGCGACGCAGCAGAGATTGGCGGAGGCGGCCACGGCCGAACCCGAACTCGACCCGCAGGGATTGCGATCGAGCGCGTAAGGGTTACGAGTCTGCCCGCCACGCCCGCTCCAGCCACTGGTGGAATGCGACGACCGGAAGTTGGCCCACTCGCTCAGGTTAGCCTTGCCCAGAATAATGGCTCCGGCCTTGCGAAGCTGCGCTGCCACGAAGGAGTCGCGCGGAGGGATCGATCCCTCAAGCGCGTAGGAGCCGGCGGTGGTGGTCATGCGATCCGCCGTTCCGATGTTGTCCTTCACCAGGACCGGAATGCCATGCAGCGGTCCGCGAGGACCTTTGGCTTTGCGTTCCTCGTCAAGCTTCTCTGCGATGGCAAGCGCCTCCGGATTGACTTCGATGTAGGAATGCAGCCCCGGCCCTCGATGGTCGAGTTCTTCGATCCGCTCCAGGTACTTCTCTGTGATGGACCGCGCCGTCAGCTTTCCGGAATTCATGTCGCGCTGAAGTGCATCAATTGTGGTCTCATCCAGTTCAAACGGCCTGATGTCCGGGTTGGCCGGAGCCGCTTCCGCGCTTTGCCTGGAGGGCGATGCTGCGATTGCGGCAGCGCCTCCCGCAACACCAAGCTTCAAAAACCCTCTACGGTCAAGATTGTGCTGACTGGGATTCTTCGTCTTCATGGTATTCACTCCGCTGCTTCCTCTGGTTGAGTTGCTCGTGCCCGCCCATCATACTCCATCGACTGCGCGTTTGCGGTCAAGATGCTTGCTCTTCAAAATAGAATCTGAG
>JARRJI010000196.1:0-4811 GCA_037379595.1 Acidobacteriota bacterium
ACGGGAGCAGTAAAGCAGCAGCCTGTTTTCTCCGGACAGATTGGCAAAGTTGTTTCTTGAGACTTTCCTCCCGGCAGGGTTCTCCGGGAAACGGTAGGTGACAATATACTTTCTTGCGACGTCCGGCTTCTCCTCCAGAAAAACTTTTCCCTTGTGGACCAGCCATGCATGTCCGTCGAGACTCCTCGGTTTGTCCCCGGAGGCATCTTTCCTTTCTCTTACACCGAAGCATATGCCGAGGTCCCTAAGCGAGGGGCACAGGAAATGATAAAGCACGAGGGTGCGTTTGAGACACGTTTTCCTGTATATCCAAAAGTTCCTTGCAAGGAGATAATCGGTAAATCTTATGATTCTATTTCTATAATCTTCTGTATTACCAATCTCGGCGCCAGAAGCATTCCGTGACAGGACCTTCATCAGGCGGGGCAAGGTCAAAAACTTTATCAGTAAGGGAAGTATCGTAATAAGCAGGAAGATTCGACCGAACAGAAGGACCTCTTGAGGAGAATTGAAATTATCTCTCAATTTCCTTGCTATTTCCATTGTGATCTTTCATCCGCTCAAGGAGGGCAGGCAGGATCTTCGGGTCTTCATACATGTCCGGTCCGGTGAAGAGATCAAATCCCCTGATTTGTCTTGCCAGTTTTTCAAGAACCCTTAACTGATCCTTTGCAATTTCGACGTCAACGGCCAGTATTGTCTGTTTCAGGAATCTTTCGTACACAGTCATTTGATTGATGGCAGAGAAGGAACTTGTCCCGCTTGAGACTATTTGCGGGAAAATGACCAGATCAGGCCTCAAGGAGGGGACAAACGAATCAGGATAAAGCTCTGACATGTTGACCCTCATCCTCGCAAAACCCCTCTCCCGATCATTGAGTTCCCTGGCACCGACTATCTCCGGACAACGTCTGACAAGGTTCGCGTCAACATGGAAATTTGTATAGTAAGGGGAAACAACTATCTTGCCGTCCTGGTCGGACAAGAACAGGGAATCGTCGGCAACGAATTGAAAACCCTGCCGGACCAGATTGAATGCCGCGGTGGTTTTACCTGCCCCGCTGTGTCCGGAAAAGAGATATGCCCTTCCATTGCCATAAACACAGGCGCCGTGGAGGAAATATAGTGCCTGGTATTTCAATGCCTCTACGAGGGTCATCCCCAAAATTGAAAAAAACTGCTGTGAATCTTCCGAGAATTCCTTATCAAAAAAGCCGCTGGCCTCACCTCTGGCGGCATCCAGACTAATCATCGAGTTCCCGTCTCGCGACACAAACAAGACCTTTTCACCCCAGCCGTAAGAGCACGCGTAAGGTCCCTGAACCGCTTTCGTGGCATCAGGTGGGAGGCGGGGCGGCCTTTTTGCAAAATTCACCTCTAATTTCAACTTTGCCGCCTTGCTTGACGCCTCGCCCTTATATAACAGACCGAGGTATTCTGCAATACGGCTGGCGAGATAAGGCTCACCCCCAAGGAGTATTTCAGTCCCATGAATTTGAACTGTCTTCCAATTCTCGACTTGCAATGACGTCACCCCTAATTAATTCTTACTGAGGACCTCAGTGATGAGCAGCCGGGCGTTTCCCAAAGCCCTTTTCTACTTCATCCCCGTGTCAGTCTCTATCGTCCTCACTGGTACCCGACTTCGTGCAGTAGTTATTGAGATTGAGTGTTACCTTGTCCAGTGACTGTTCGTATTTTACAATCTCGGGTTCTACAAAAACTTTTTTCGTCATCATCGTGATCACCTCCTCTCACAACTGAAACGTTCTCTGTGGAATAAAAGAACACGTACTACGGGAAACGCCCGACCGTTTTCATCTTCCGGATGTTCTTCATAAAGTTATGACCAAACCCTCCTTATGCAACTCTGCCATGATTCTCTTTGCACTTTCCTCAGCCTGGCCTTGATCTACTTCATATTGCTCAGCTAGCCTTTCAGCCATTTCAGATATGATTGACGATTCGTTCATGGACTTCCAGATCGTCAGAGCGGTTTGATTCAGATTGTAGTAGTATTTAGTATTAAGATCAAGGAGGATTGCGCCCTCATCCAGTTCGGTACAAACGACAGCCGGATTTTTCCTGTAACAGGTGTCTTTCGCAGCAATGTTGAGCATTTTCTTTCCCTCCTATTAAATTCCCGGAAACAAAATTTATGATATACTCATCAAGTTTCCTTGCAAGACTCATACCAAACAAGCAGCCGTGGAGGTGCGATCTCGTCAATATTTATACTCCGGTATTCCAGTATTTTTGAAACTGTAAAGCATTCTACAGGGTTGGGAATGAGGGCCGCGCCTTCATGGCGCTGAATACATCGCTCATCAATAATTCGCCGGGGTCAGCCATGGTCACGTCAAAGTCGTGTGCAATTTGTCATTCCCGCAAGCGAAGCGCGTCGGGAATCCTTCCGAAAAGACCCTGAATGATTCCGGACAAGCCGGAATGACAGAAAAAAGTGACTTATGGGGAATTCTCTTTGATGGCAAGTTGTTTCGTAGAACAATGACATGACCCTGGGGGTCAGCGGCTTTGTTGTAAAATACCCCTTTACCCTTGACCGGTTCGAGTCAAGGGCGGCTGAGCTTCAAAAATAAACGCAATGCCTAATCTAGAGTGACGTTGTGAAGGCTGAATTAGTTACCAGGACAGGCTGGAAGCGATTTTTTTAGTCTCCTGAATGTATCCGAAGGAAACAGGCAGAATACCGGGCAGTTTCCAAAAGATACAGAAAACAGAGGATGAATTTGGCCCACGACAACCGAAACCTCTGAGATAAAAGATCTCAAAGCCTTTTCCACTGTCAATACTGCAGGGTCAGGCATGGCACAGGTCTTGCAAACCTACTTGATAGAATGGCGAGGAGGTATGCATGTACTTACGGTTGGTACCTTTGGGTATGAGAGAATGAGACGAATAGTGAGAATGATCCTGACGAACGATCTCTTTCAGAGCTTGATAGTCATATTTGTTTTTGCCGTTTTGCTGCTGACTGCCTGTGCGAGTAATGATACGCGAACGCAGGCATTGATTGCGCAACGCACGGCCAATGCCTCGACGTCGGAGAATGACAGGCTGAATTCCGAGATCGCCCTCAAGAATGCCGAACTGCGAGGGACTGTTTCGCCTTCCGATTATAAGATAGGTGCCGAAGACCTGCTTGAAATCGATGTGTTCCAAGTTCAGGAGTTGAAGACAACGGAGAGGGTCAGCGCGAGGGGGTATATAAAGCTTCCCCTTATTGACGATGTCAGGGCGTCCGGTCAAACGGTCGCGGGACTTGAGACTCTGATAGCCAAGAAGTTGTCGAAATACGTCAGGGACCCCCAAGTAGGCGTATTCGTAAAGGAGTATAGGAGTCAGCAGATCTCGGTCCTGGGGGCGGTCAGAGATCCTAAGGTGTATTACGTATCGGGGCAGAAATATCTCCTCGATATGCTCTCTTTAGCCGGCGGGCTGACCCAGGAAGCAGGGAGCGTCTGTATAATCCAGCAAGTATCCTCTGCATCTTCCGGGAGAGTATCCGGACAGAAGATGGTTATAGACCTTGATGCACTTTTAAGGAACGGAAGAACCGATCTGAATGTTCCGGTATATTCAGGAGATGTTATTCAGGTTCCGAAAAAGGGTATATTTTTCGTTGACGGAGCGGTCAGGAGTCCCGGTGAATTTCCTATAGACCGCACGACGACACTCACGGAGGCTATCAGTATAGCGAAAGGTTTCAGATTTGAGGCTGCCCGTTCCAATATAAAGATTTATAGAGACATCGGCAAGGCCAAAAGGGAAGTTATAACCTTGGACTACGACGACATCCTCTCGGGGAAGAGTCATGATCCGGTCTTAAAAGATAAGGATATTGTTATAGTCGCGTCAAGCGCCTTTAAAAAATTTTTACAGGGCCTCTCCGGAGCCCTCAACCTGAATGGTGTCAGTTTGGGGGGAAGAGGAGCATTTTATTAAGGAGCATAGCATGCCTGACAACGACCAGGACCATAGAATTGATCACAACCGGCAGTACCCGATTAGGCCCCAGGACACTTACCTTCCGCCTTCTCCTTACGTTGGAAACGTTAGGAATGCCTATTATGAGCCCCGGGAAGAAGTTAATCTGAGGGATTATGTCAGCGTGATCCTGAAGAGAAAGTGGATCGTCCTGTCGTTCCTGGTGTCCGTTGTTGTTAGTACAGTTGTTTTCACCGCCTTGATGATTCCTCAGTACAAGTCCACCGTAGTGTTAAAGATTAGTCGGCAGAGTCCGAGTGCGCTTTCTTTCGAGGGTCTAAATGTGATGCGGAGCGCAGGTCCGGACGATTTTGAGACTCAGCAGGATATCATTAAAAGCCGGGCCATAGCCGATAGAGTGATCAGGAGGCTTAACCTGGACAAGACAAAGGGCTTTATTCCTCCCGAGGGCAAGATTGACAAGATGATCGGCATGATCACCGGTCCGATAGAGAAGGCCGTAACGAGGTTGATGTCTTCCGGCTCGCGGGACAGCATTAAGCAGGAAAGCAGTAATGTTGCCGGAGATCCAAAGCCCGATCCTTACAAGCCTCAAATACCGGTATATCTGAGCGGTTCCCTCATCAGCAGGCTGGAGGTAAAACCTGTACAGAAGTCGGAACTCTTGCAGGTGAGCTTCTCATCCCAGGACCCTGGGATAGCCGCCGACGTCGCCAACGCTGTGGCTGATGAATACATAAGCTATGATCTCGACAGCAGGGTCAATGCAGGCATGGAGGCAAAAGAGTTCCTCGAAAGACAGATTGAAAAAACGGAGGCAAAGGTGCAGGCTTCTGAAAAAA
>JARRJI010000196.1:4897-13868 GCA_037379595.1 Acidobacteriota bacterium
ATGACAACCTGAGTGTTCTGACGGCTAAACTCTCCCAGATCTCCTCGGCCGTGAGCACTGCAACCGCCGACAGAATGCTGAAAGAGGCGGTCTACAAACAGATCAAAGAGTCGGGCACGGACAACCCAGCCATTATCAATAATTCCCTGATCATGGGACTGAAGAACCAGTACGCAACACTTGAATCTCAATACCTGAACCTGTCGAGGACATTTACCCCCGATTATCCAAAGATGAAGAACCTGAAGAGCCAGTTGGATTCAATTCGGAGAAGCATTCAATTGGAGGAGGCCAATCTTATAAAATCGGTGAAGTCCGATTATGAATCCGCGCTGAAGAGGGAGGAATATCTTAAGACCGCATTGAACGTGCAGGAGAAGAAGGTCCTTAATTTTCAGGGAAAGGCCGCGCAATACCTGAACCTGAAAAGGGAGGTCGACATAAACAGGAAACTGCACAATAATTTGCTTCAGCGGCTCAACGAAGTTGGTGTAGCTGCGGTAAGTAAAGCAACGAACATCCAGATCGTGGACAAAGGTCTTTATCCCAAGGCGCCTTACAAGCCCAACAAGATGCTCAATTTTATGTTGTCCATCTTTTTTGGACTTTCCGGCGGAGTTGGCTTGGCCTTTCTGGTGGACTATTTCGATGACAGCGTCAAAGACACCGATGAGATCGAAAAAAGGATGCACATCCTTTCTCTGGGAATGATCCCTTTTCAGGAGCAAGCGGCCTCGGGGAAAAGGTTGGTGCTGGCCTCCATCGCAGACAGCAGGAGTCAGGTAGCCGAGGCTTTCCGCTCCATAAGCACCTTTATTGTGTTATCGTCCTCGACAAAACCTCCCAAGACGATCCTCGTGACAAGTCCAGGAGAAAGAGAGGGGAAAACGACTGTATGTGTCAATGTTGCATCAGCTCTTTCCGAATCTCTGGGGAAAGGAATAATTATCGACGCCGATATGAGAAGACCGAGGCTCCACCATTGTTTCGGGTTGGATAACAGAACGGGTCTCTCAAACTGTCTTGCCGGCAATATTGAGTTTGACGGCGCCGACATCAGATTGGTCAAGCCGACATCCGTAAAAGGACTTAGCGTTATCACATCAGGGCCTGTGCCACTCAATCCATCACAGCTGCTTCATTCTACGAAGATGAGAGACCTGATTGAGGCGCTCAGTAATCTCTTTAACTTTATTATCATCGATGCTCCTCCTTTGATGGGAATGCCGGACAGCGTCGTGCTCAGCAACATGGTAGATGGCACGATTCTGGTTGCCAAAGCGGGTGAGACGCCGCGGAATGCGATAAGAGCAGCCAGGCAGATCTTTGATAACGTTAACGGCAACTTGTTAGGCGTTGTGTTAAACGGTGTGAAAAAGAATGACCTTAAATATGGCTCCTATTCTCAGTATTATTCTTCTTATTTTAAAAACTAGTGTAGTGTTTCCAACGCTTCTTTACATAAATGCAGGAACAACCAAAGTCCTCGCGAAAGGGCATAAATGGCCGTCATTGCGGCTTGTCCGCAATCCTTCTGAAAGATTCCAGACAAGCTGGAATGACAATCATAAGGAAAGAGATTTAAGAAACACTACACTAATTCGTATCTGCAGGGGGAACAGATGTCGACGTTCAGGCAATCGGGAGTATTGCAGATGAAGATGACGGCCTATAGGCAGCTCTTATAACAGTGCTTACAAGGAAAGGGTACAGTGAACTGAATTTGCTTGTGGCGGCCGGACTTATCTCCGGATTCAAACAGAGTTCCCCGGAGGAAGTTTATGGTAAGGCCATGAAATGCTTCGATGTCCTCATGGGTATACTGGAAGATTCCGACACCGCCGGGAAGATCTCGAAGATCGTTAGCATCCCCTTTGACGCGGTAATAAAGTCAGTGCAGACTGTAATCGACCTTCTGTTGTTTAACGCCGGAAATGATCCTTACATGTCGCTGTGTCTGCCCAGGTATGCAAGTGAGGAGCAGGTCAGCAGAAGATGGAAACGCCTCATCGTCTTTTATCATCCTGACAAATACGCCGACCGGGTGGACTATGAAGAAAGGGCCAAGAGGATCAATGAAGCTTATGAAGCGATACAGAAGATCAGAGAAGACCTGCATGTCGATGAAACTGTACGCACGATCGTCAAGAGAAATGCGTGCTATTCATCTTTTAATGGTAAGGCAATGAAGCATCTGTCAAAGAAAAAAGCGTCCTCCTATTACAAATACCTGAGTCGTCTGCCGACGTTGATATTGGTTTTTTCTATTCTTGTCACTATTATTTCGATATTGCTTTTTATTTATGCGAGTTAAATATGGTACTTTCACTGTATTGCATAGAGAGCGGAATTGTGGTTCCCGAAAGTGCGAATAAAACTGACTATGAGTAAAGATACATTATTGTCATTCTCCGGACATGAAGGTCTACTCGAAGACGTGCACGGAACGAACGGAACAGAAATAGTCCGGATGCCGGCGGAACGTTCGGCGAAGGAGAAGACGCGATTTTCCACGTGCGAATTTGTCGACATACACTGTCACATCCTGCCAAAGTTGGATGAGGGACCCCAGACGGTCGAAGAGTCGCTGAGGATGATTCAACTTGCCCGTAATGACGGCATTTCCGGCATAGTCGCAACACCACACATCATAGGTGGCGTTTACAATAACACGAAAGAAATCATCGGGAGGGCGATCTCGGAACTGAAGGGATTGGCGAACCAGGTCGAGATCTATATGGGGGCCGAGATACGGATAGACAGGGGTCTTGAGGAACGGGTCGACAGCAATGAAATTCCTCTCATAAACAACAAGAAGTTCATTTTGCTGGAATTGCCGGCTTACGTAATACCGCCACTTAACGAACTGGAGATCATAATAAAGGGCCTGAGAAACAGGCAGATACGTCCAATTTTTGCCCACCCCGAGCGGAATGTCCCGATCATGAAGGATTTTTCCATTATGGAAAGACTGATAAGATGTGGCGCACTTTTTCAGATGACGGCAATGAGCGTGACCGATCGTGCCATGCATAGATCGGCGCTTAAGATGGTCAAGAAAGGGTACATACACGTCGTTGCATCCGATGCTCATGACGCACGGAAAAGACCTCCGATCCTCTCCAACGCATATGAAATGATTTCAAAAAAGGTCAGCAGTGAGGTTGCCGAAAGGCTGTTTATGTGCAATCCACTTAGAATAATACAGGGCAAAGACATCATATAAGGGTCTGTGAGCTATGGCCCAGCCCTCCGACAGGACAAGAGAGATAAAAAAATGAAGCGGGGCGTTTGTGCCCCGCTTCAGACATTTTGAAATTGCCCGATCCCCCGATCAAGTCGCCGAATGACAGCCGGCTTAAATCATACCTTATACGGACACTAATTATAACTGGTCAGATAAGCACCGGCCCAATCCGCATGATCATAATAATTCTTGTCTCCACCGTCTGTGACGACCAATTGAAGCTGGTTTACGCCGGTGACATCGACGTTTACCGTCTTTGTAGCAGAAGAACCGGCCATAAGGCCGCTGTCGTATATCTCCACTCCGTCGGCCCAGACCTGAAAGACGACAGAACCCAAGCTTCCCTCTTCATCGTCTACGCCAATGTCTGAGATGAACCTCGAATAATTCCCTCCGAGGTTATAGGTAATCTGGGAATTGGCGTGCACCCCGAGTCCTTTCGCGTATGTTACTCCGTTGAGGGTAATGGTTCCGCCGTCTCCGGCAGCTTTCTCCCCATTGCTCATGTCCTTTTCGGCCGGTCCCCATCCGTTTGTGGGTGTGCCGACCCATGCAAGGTCACTCATATAAGTGCTGGTAGCCGTAGAAGAGGAGGTAGGAGTAGGGGTAGGGGTAGGGGTAGGGGTGCTGGTTGTATCAGCGGTCAGATAAGCACCGGCCCAGTCGGCATGATCATAATAGGTATTGTCTCCACCGTCTGTGACGACCAATTGAAGCTGGTTTACGCCGGTGACATCGACGTTTACCGTTCTTGTAGCAGAAGAACCGGTCATAAGGCCGCTGTCGTATATCTTCACTCCGTCTGCCCAGACCTGGAAGACGACGGACCCCAAGCTTCCTTCTTCATCGTCTACGCCAATGTCTGAGATGAATCTTGAATAATTTCCTCCGAGGTTATAGGTAATCTGGGAATTGGCGTGCACCCCGAGTCCTTTCGCGTATGTTACTCCGTTGAGGGTAATGGTTCCGCCGTCTCCGGCAGCTTTCTCCCCATTGCACATGTCCTTTTCGGCCGGTCCCCATCCGTTTGTGGGTGTGCCGACCCATGCAAGGGCGCTTATGAAGATATTAGAAGTTGAAGGAGTGGTAAGCGATACTGTAGACGAGATAGAAGAGCTATTGCCAGCAGCATCATAAGCAGCGACACCGTAAGTGTAGCTGGTCGACGAAAGGAGTCCCGTATCGCTATACGTGTTAGCTGCAGAAGTCGCTATCTGAGTTCCGTTTCTGTATACTTTATAACCTGCGACTCCCACATTGTCGGTAGAGGGGGTCCATGAGAGGTTTATCTGCGACGACGATGCTGCTGTTGCGGTCAAGCCTGCCGGTACCGACGGCGGAACGGTGTCTGTAGTAGGAGCAGTTGGCGTATTAGTTGAGGGAAGTGGTGAAGCAGGATCGGCACCTGTAACTCCAGCCGTATACTCATACGCACCGATATCAGTGTTACCTAATCTCGGGTTTCCATCAGCGTCATATCCTATTAGGTAGATACCTTGATCGATGGCAGGAGATGTTGATTGAAGATGGAAGTCGTAGTTAGCCAAATCAGCAAACAACGGGTCTTGCCCCATGATATTACCTGATGCCGCATAGGTTAATGCGCCTCGCCATCCTTTAATAAGTGTTGTTGCGCCATATACCAGATTATTTTTTAATTGCCAGGTGGAGTCGCCAGTTGAAAGAGAATATACAAAGACATGCTTTGACCCATAAGAGATATTGTTTTGGATTAATAAATTCGTCACCATGTTCCCGCCACTTGTCCAGACAACGATTTGTCCGTCTTTTTCCGGATTCATGCCGTAGAACGTATTATTTACAATGTTCCAATTTGGTCCATCACTGCTTGTCCCCCCTGTTATCTGGATATCCCAACCAGATTTTTGATCGTAGAATATGTTATTGATTATGGTTTGGTCGGAGCCATACATATAAATACCGTGGTCGTTCCCATAACAAATATTGTATCCGCATGAAGCTTCTGAAACTGACGGGGTCGTGTTTGGATTTAATCTTCCATTTGAATAGATGAGATTGCTATCTATTGTATAATTAGTTGATCCACTTCCCACGAAGATACCAGCTTTACCATAAACCGATGTTGATTCCTCTCTGCCGATATCGTGAATCTTATTGCCATAAATATGAACATAATCAGCCCCTGCGTTGCTCTGAAACCCCTTTTTACTGCATCCCTTTACCTCAAAATCCTCTACGCTTACATAACTGGCATTTGCCCCAAAAGACCAACAATAGCCCGTGGTATTATTTTGTCCATCCAGCACTGCTCCCCATTTATTTTCCGATCTGAAGGTAATCCAGTTGCCACTCCTGCCGCCCCTGTTAAGATATACAATAATATTGTCATTATTTGTATCCTTATAAGTCCCATTAGCAACGATAACCGTATCGCCGGGGTTTACTACGTCAGCAGCTTTCTGAATTGTCTTCAACGGAGCAGAGGAAGAACCGCTGTTGGTGTCGCTGCCAGATGGAGAGACATAGAAGGTAGCGGCGCTTGCCGTACCAACTCCAACAGCCGCCAACAGGACAAAAAGACATATTGCCGTCAAAACATACTTTGAGTCGCCTCTTCTTTTCACAATAACCTCCGTTGAATTATTCTGATCCAGTGTACTGTTTCGCACCAGGCTGCAACGTTAACACTTTGCTCTAAAGGATCGCGGCATTTCTGTGCGGCTACCCCCGGCTACCTTTTCCCTCCCTCAAAAATCTTATGACCAATCCAAGAAACGCTGGGCCGTAATATACAACGCATTCATGAAAGTAAAATTAATAAATCATTAAGTATTGTTAATCTCCGCCGCAATAAAAAAGCCTGTTTCCAAAAGGAAACAGGCTTATCCGAAAAGATACAGGAATCAGCTCTGCTTCTTCGGCAGCCCGGCCGTCCATAATCAGCTGTATGAGAGCCAACAACTGAAAGGACCCGAAGCTTTGTGCCCCCCAGTTACCCGGGGTTTACCTTTTCGGAAACATCAACTTCTCGGTCTGTCAAAGAACTAATCTGCCCCGTAGTGCTTTTACTATAAATAATTTCATAGCAGCGAATCTGTGACTGCCGTCACAAAAAGACCGACTTCGAGCAATGAAAATAAAAAAGCCCGTCTTCCCAAAAAGGGGCGGGCTTTTTCAGCTACAACCGATATCAGAATACTATGTCTTAATTTACTCTTTTTCCATCGATCCCGTGGAACTGGAAATTAGCGCCATTTTCAAGGACAAACTCGAGATTTGTATCAAAGACCTTCTCCTCGACAGGTCATCTATTGCTTCTTTTTAAGATAAATGCCCCTTTCTCCAGGAAAGGCAGGTATTCAGAATGTAAGTCTGGATATTCCTTTTCCCACTGCAAAACTGTTTCACTCTCATCTGGTCGCTTTCCGTCATCAAGTAGAACAATTGCCTCAGGACTTAGCCTGTTAGAAAAGACAGGAATTGCAGGAAATCTGGCATTTCTTCCAATATTGCCGGGCGGGCCATCTATGATCATAAAATCGATGGGCATATCTATTCGCAACTGGGAACAGTTATACCAGGAATACTCTGAATTATTTATGATCATGTTTTCCAAGGGAGCATAGATAACACGCGCTACCGAATCAAGCTTGCGATCAGTAATTGACTCCGCTGCTCATTTCCATCACGATCCTGGGTTTATACTTGAATATGATTTCAACGATGGTTCTCAAGAAATCCGGTGAAGCGGCCCACTCTCTGGTGGCCGGTAACGGATGGTCAATATGCAGCGAAGAGTATACAGCCAGGAGTGATTCCAGTTGATGAAAATCGGAATCAGTTTTATCCGTTATTTTAGATATTACCTTGTATTCGAGACTTCTTATTTTCAGGCTGAGAAGAAAAAATGGCAAGATTGAAAACGGGATTATTAACAAAATAATATAATCGGTGCGAGACACCGTCCATAGAAGAAATTCGACAAGCAATGCGTTGATAACCAGGAAGATAGCGACACTCTTGCTGCTGGCCTCTAGGATCCGCTTCTTAATCCTCAGGTTGGATAATTGCCTTACCATGTGGCATTCCTTCTCTGCTCAGTCGCCTGTTGTTTTTTATGCAATGTTACTGACCTTACCCCAAAAACTGTGCCCGCGTCGATACTGGTACGGCATCAAATTCTTCGTCCTTCAAGAGATGGCGACCATTAGCGCACTCATCAGGGTACCGACATGCCCACGGCCTACCTTGTGGTACATGTCCTGAAGTTGATCCTGGACGCTCCTGCTTCCCATAAAGGGATGCTTCAAATGAAGTTCGTCAATCAGGCTCATCAACTCAAGGTTCCGGTCACAGATCGGAACGGCCTTATAATACAGACTCGATCTCGACAGTTCAAGCATCTTACTTTGACGGGTCAGCGACAATCTATGCTGCCGGTCTATCATTTCTTTGCGCTCGGCTCGCCTATGCGCCCGAGCGCGTGTGATAAAAAATCATTCTCCATCGCCAACTGCCCGATCTTGGCATGCAGTTCCTTGACATCAGGACCTGCGCCGGCTTTCTTGCCCTTGGAAAAGACTTCTTCAGCATGTTCCAACAGTTGTTTCTTCCATTCAGTGATCTGGTTAGGATGTCCTGGTATCGCTCTGCAAGCTCCACGAGGGTCTGGCCGTCTTTCAGAGCCTCCACGGCTACCTTCGCCTTGAAGCCCCTTTCGATCTTTTGCAGGGCACCGGTCAAATTAGGCTTTACCAGATGCCCTGTACGGGACGATCAGACACCGACTCGATGTCTGATCGTCCCTTCGGTTATCTATTTTAGAGCAGATTTATCACTTATGTCGCTGTCCAGTTTTTCCCGGCCAGCGCTATAAGCACTAAATCTGGCGGGGTTTAAACCAACCCTCCCTGGCGGGTTTTAAAGTGGCCGGTGACAACCAAAGAAGCAGGTAGCGGCATGAGGCAGAGCAGCTTATCACTTAAAAACTGCTTTCGGCTGTCCAAACGAACCCGGCCACCTCTTCTAAAATGGTATCTCATATCCTGCCTTTTCCATTGCATTGCCGCATATCTTCTTAAACAATTCCCTTTGCTCAGAAGACCAGTCCGCATATGGGGGTTGACGCTTTTCAAATATTTCCCTTACTTTAACGCCAGTCTCTGTAGGCTTATCAAGGGGATGGACGATAGTATTTGTTATGAAGTCTAAAGGTTTGGAACTCTCCTCTACCCCAATGAAAATAAATAGTCGCTGAAAAACTTGCTGCGGATTGTGCAGCAAGTCTTCATGGCGGATTCTGATGGCACAGGCAACATTCGTCAAGTACTGGTATTTATCGACGCTCTCTGCCCATGTGCTGCAATGCGAGCTGAACTCCCCCTGTCTAAAACCTACAAAGCGGGTTCTTGAATAGACTACATCAAGTCCATTACGGAAAATGTAAATAAATTTTGCAGTAGGGAAAAGTGTAATGAGACCCAGATATGATTCATATGTTGGAAATGTCTTCGCACACCAATATCTATTCTTAAATATCGAGATCCTATTAAGAATTAAACTCTTGAGAATTCTGAACTGTCCGTGTTTTGCTCCCATGGTGCTTTCGAGGCACAATCTGCGCAAAGAACCGTATAGATATTCCTTAGGAAAGAGCAGAGACCTTATGTAATATTCTTTTATTTCACTATACGCGTAGGGATACATTAATTCGCCAATTTGAGAGATAAAAGGTGACTCACC
>JARRJI010000197.1:0-7949 GCA_037379595.1 Acidobacteriota bacterium
AGATATCCCTTGTCACCTGCTGCTGCCCAGCAAACTTTTCCTCTTACTCTGGCCGGGCCGCGCTTCGTCCAAAGCCCTCGGACACCACCCGTTTCCGAGGAAGGCAATCGCCGTCAACGAACAGGAGATGTCGACGCCTGAAACAATAGATAAATTCCTCATTCCTGGCCGGGTCCTTGTCGTGCGCCCGGACTGTCCTCGCGTCGCCGACATCCGCCCCATTGTATACCAGTTTATGTATCTACAAGTCTAGCCAAAATCATGGCGTTGGCGCCGAACAGCTGAGTGGCCTGTTCGACAGTGCCCCCCTGGCGCCGGGCTTCACGCCCGGCATGCCGCCCCGAAGTTGCTACAGACAAAGGCAGGCCGGCGCCAAGCGTCTGCGGCGCCGGTTCTGACATTCGCCAGCCCGAAAACCCGAATCCCGTGGTAGCATACCACGGGGCTTCAAAACGGACCGCGTTGCGACAGTTCTTTCACGGGTGCATCTGACCAAGGGTTCTTCATGGGATAAGGCGCATTGTCCGCACCACCAGCGCCGACAGGAGCCGCAAATTTGACGGGCCTACGCGCTGCAAGAGGATAGCCCTGCCCGAGTGCAGACCAGATAGCATGAACGAACAGAAACGCGATTACCTCCTTCTGGCCGGATTAACATTGGTCGCTCTGCTCATTCATGGCTATCATCTTGGCACCGAGGATCAGGCCATCTACCTGCCGGCCGTCCGGAAGATTCTCAGCCCGACCCTTTACCGGCGCGATTCCGGATTGTTTCTCCCGCAAACGAATGCGACGTTGTTCGGTAAGCTCATCGCATTCACCGTTCGCTATGCGCCGTTTGTATGCGCCGTAGTGGTCACCTCTGTTTGCCTATTTCTGATATTCCTCGTTTTGCTGGGCTGCCTGAAACTGTCCGAGCGGCTGTTCCGCGAACCGTACGCCAGGTGGATTGAAGCCCGTCTGGCGGCTTCTCTACTAACCATACCGGTGGCTGGGATGGCGCTCTATATCATTGGCGAGGACTTGTACTCCCCCCAGACAAACACAAAGTTGCTCGACAGGCTCATCGCGTTCACGGTTCGCTATGCCCGCCTTTCGTGCTCCGCTGTGATCTTCATCTATTACGTCCTGTCATTGTTTCTCATCCTGCTGGGCTGCCTGATGCTCACCCGGCGACTGTTCCACGAGCGTTCAGCACAGTGGGCCGGAGTATGTCTGGTCGCTTCGCTGCTGACCATTCCCGTGGCCGGAACGGCGCTCTATCTTGTCGATGAGTATCTTCACCCTCGGGCCCTGGCGCCGTTTCGAATCGCTGGCGGCTGCGGCCATTCTTCCTCTGCGATCGCTCTGGGAGCCCGCATCCGCGGCGTGGCGGGAGGCCGCCCGCACCCGCACCGAAGACTACCTTCTTCTCTGGCACTGGTACGAGTGGCTGGGTGTTGTGGGTCCACTGGCAATTCTGGAATGGTTTCGGCGGCTTGCGCGCCGCCACGGTCTTCCGCGGGTGGAATACCTGAGCCGCCGCCTGACTCTATTCGGGCTGTTCGGCCTTGCATCCGGTGTAATCCTGACCACGCCTCCTGCATTCGAGAGGCTGACACCTTATCAGCCGATGCGCACTTTCCAGATGCTTTACGTGCTCTTTATCCTGATGGCCGGAGGTCTGATGGGCAAGTGGATCCAGCGCAAATCACTCTGGCGATGGCTGGCACTTTTCGTTCCCCTGAGCTTCGCCATGTGTTACGCGCAGTTACAGCTTTATCCCGCCAGCCCGCACATCGAGTGGCCCGGCGTTCGGAATCCCAATCCCTGGGTGCACGCCTTCCTCTGGATTCGCCACAATACGCCCAAAGACGCTTACTTCGCTCTCAGCCCGCACTTCATGGAGCTGCCCGGAGATGATTTTCACGGCTTTCGAGCCTTCGCTGAACGCAGCCGAATGGCCGACGTCGTGAAGGATCCCGGCGTGGTGACACTGTTCCCCGACGGCGGGAACACGTGGCTGAAACAGGTGACGGCCCTCAAAGGCTGGAAAGACTTTACGCTTAAAGACTTTCAGCGGTTGAAGCGGCAGTTCGGGGTCAATTGGGTGGTGGTCCAGCAAGCAGGCGTGCCAGGCCTCGATTGTGCCTACCAGAACAGCCGTGTCCGCGTCTGCCGGATTGAGTGAAAGAGAAGTGTGCGAAACCGTGCCGGGGAAGGATTCAGACTTTAGAGCGGCCGGCCTACGACGAAGATTCTCCCACCAGCGAGACTTCATCCAGCCGGATGAAGTCCTGAATGACGTTCTCGTGCGAGTCGTCAAGCTGGCTCATCGGACCAAAGTAGGCAACCTTGCCGTCCACCAGGAAAACGACACGGTCGGCAAGCTTGCGAGCCAGCTTCATGTCGTGAGTAACAACCACAGAAGTGAGCCCGGTTTGTTTCTTGAGCTTCAGAATCAGGTCGCCAATCGTCTGCGCCATCAGCGGATCCACCATCGTGGTTGGCTCGTCATAAAGGATTGCTTCGGGCTCGGCGGCGAGCGAGCGGGCGATGGCCACGGCGCGCTTCATTCCGGTGCTCAGATCGGAAGGCATCAGGTCACGGACCTCTTTCAGGTCAACAAGCGAGAGCAGTTCATCCACGCGGGCTTGAATGGCGTCTTCGCCAAGGCGCTCGCCCCGAGCCTCGCGCTCCCGGAGAGGATAGGCAACATTTTCGCCTGCCGTCAGGGAATCGAAAAGAGCACCGGACTGGAAAACCATGGTCACGCAGCGGCGCACCTCGAAAAGATCTTCCTCAGTCATCTTTGAGACTTCCCGGCCCGCCACAATGACCCGCCCGGCGTCGGGTTGTAGAAAGCCGAGAATGTGCTTGAGCGTGACGCTCTTGCCCACGCCGCTCCGGCCCAGAACCACAACCATCTCTCCGCGATTGACTTCGAAGCTGACGTCAATCAGCACCGGAAGTTCATCGAACGCCTTGTAGACGTTAAAGAACTGGATGTACGATTGACCGTTTGCTTCCGTCCCCTCGCATT
Organism: Acidobacteriota bacterium; assembly: GCA_037379595.1. Classification (GTDB taxonomy): domain Bacteria; phylum Acidobacteriota; class Terriglobia; order UBA7540; family UBA7540; genus SCRD01. The sequence continues at coordinate 3,023 of JARRJI010000197.1, forward strand.
CGCGCATAGGCACTTATTCCCGATTCCAAATTGCCAGCTCTTCCAGCATACCGCATTAACTCTCATGTCGGTGGATAACTCAATTAAGCAAATGTCGCGGTCGATCCCTCAAGTCTCCTCCGGACACATTCGTAGTCTTCCGGCGTATTCATGTTGTCGAAGATCGACGGCTTGAAGCCGGCTCGTGCCAGGTCGCTCCAGGGGATTGCAGCGCAACGTACCTTGGGAAAGAAGTTGCTGACCTTATTCCGGCCCGCCGCAAGGCTTGCTCGAACGGCATGAAGCGCCCTCCGCCGGTATACTGCACAGAGCGGCTGAAAGAGGCCGTCCCGTGAGCGCGGAACAGTCACGTCGCTTCCGGATGCGACGGCACGAGATGCAAGATAGCCAAGCAGACGGCTGTTGACAAACGGCAGGTCGCATCCCAGAACAAGATTGAACTCCGTCCGAGTCTGCAGAAGCGCCGTATAGATTCCCGCTAAAGGACCCCGCCCCGACACGACATCCTGCACCATCGGTACGTCGAACTTCTGCGCATATTTCGGACTCCCGCCCACAATCATAACCCCGCTGGCCACCACGCGAAGCAAGCGGATTTGCCGCTCGAGCATTGTTTCGCCTTCGACCGTAAGCATCGCCTTGGAGCAGCCCATACGCTGGCTGGGTCCGCCTGCAAGCACGTGACCCGTCAGGGAAGCAAGACGGCCCAGCAAAAATGGTCTGTCCGAGATCCTGCCCATGGTTCCTTTCTGTTCTGCCCGGAATATTCCACGCTAAATCAGGCACATCTTAACATGCGAATCTGACGATGCCGTGGAATGTAGCCGGCAGCAAGCCCGCCGCGTATTCTAAGGAACGTATTAAGATCGCAAAAAAGCATTGCGATTATCACAGACTATGGTAAATTCAGCCGTTATGGTTTACGAGAAATTGATTTCCAAATCGACCTTGCAGCGGCTGCGCGCAGCGCATTGGCGCAAACGGCTGATCGTCATGGTGGCGGCTGTCCTCGCGATCGAGGGCTCAGTTCTGGCCTCCATCATTCACCAAAAGGATGTTGCCGAACGAGCTCTGGCCAAAGAGAGAATCCTGGCGGTGAAGGAAGCGAAGTTCATCGCCTCAAAACGTGAAGTGCTTTCGGTAAAGAAGCTTCCGGCTCGGACGACCTTCAGCGGCTTTCTCGCCGATCAGGGAATGGAGCCGAACACCATCCAGGAAGTCATCCAGGACACGCGCCCGGTTTACAATCTGGCGAGCGTGCGCGCCGGCAATGAAGTCACGCTGATCACTTCCCAGCAGGGAGCCTTGAGGGAGGTCGGATACGAGATCGATCCCGAACATGTGCTCTGGATCAGGAAGCAATCTTCCGGATTCGATGCCACGGTCCAACAAATCCCCTTTGTCTTGAAAGTCGCTGAAGTGTCAGGAGCGGTTCACAGTTCGCTCTTCACGGCGATTGAGAACCAGGGTGAGCACGACCCGTTGGCGATTGAGTTCGCCGACATTTTTGCCTGGGACTTTGACTTCAACACGGATACCCAGGATGGCGACCGATTTGAAGTCGTGGTTCAGAAGAAATTCCTCAACGGCCAGTTTGCCGGTTATGGGAACATTCTGGCGGCGGAATATGACAGCGGCGGGCACCGCTATCAGGCGCTGCGATTTCGCGATCCCTCCGGGCAACCGGCCTATTACGCACCTGATGGCAAAGCAGTAAAAAAGGCCTTCCTAAGGTCGCCGTTGCGGTTTGCTGCACGGATCACTTCCCGCTTCAGCTACCACAGGTTCCATCCTATCCTGAAGCGTTACATGCCTCATCTTGGCATTGACTACGGTGCACCCATGGGCAGCAAGGTGCAGGCCGTAGGGGATGGGAAGGTGATCTTTGCAGGCTGGGATCGGGGCGGCGGCCGCGAAGTCAAGCTGCGGCATGCCAATGGATATGAGACTTTCTATCTTCACCTGTCGCGCATTCTGGTGCACGTCGGCCAGCACGTTCAGCAGGGGCAGATCATCGCGCTGACGGGCGAATCCGGTCTGGCAACGGGCCCGCATCTCGATTTCCGCATCATGATCCATGGGAAATTTCGGAATTTTCTCGCGCTTAAACTTCCTCCCGCTCGCTCGGTCGCGCGCAAAGACTGGCCCGACTTTGAGAAAGTGCGCAGTCAAATGCTTTCGGAACTCGCCAGCCTGCGCTCGCATCCGGGACGGGTGGAGCAAGCCTCGCTTCACTCATCAGCACCATCCGCCAGTGCGACATTGCGATAACCCATGCCGTAGCACGGTCAATTGAAGCACTGGTGTCCTGGCGTGGCCGACGGCTATGCTGCTACCAGAAGTTCTGCCGTCGCAATTTGGAATCTTGCATAAGAGGCGGGTGTGGCACCCTAATCGCAAGCGGTCATTCGCTTGTTTCGGTCCGTGTCAGGCCGGTCAATCGATAAGCAGGACCCGGTGTAAAGGCGGGATGGTAAACATTCATCTTTCCGTGACCCAGCCTCAAAATGAACACATGACTTCCTGATCCCTTCACCGGCTTTGCCGGAACCTCAAAGATCCGGTCGTCGATAAACTCCGGCCAGGTCTTCAGAATGCTTTCACGGAAAAGCTTCAGGCTCGGTTTGTCGGACTTGAGAAATTGCTTCGGGTCGATTAAAGAATAGGCCTTCTCATATTCGTGGAGGTGCAGAGCCGAGATGAAGCGGTAGAGCGTGTAGTCGCGGTTTTGGGTGTATTCCGTGCGGATCCGGACATAGGCGTTGTGTTGCCAGGCGTAGGCGGCCGCGACATGAAATCCGCGGCCGCTCTGCTGTGAAGAGTTGGGAAAGACAAGCAATCCCGGATCGGCCAGGCCCGCTGCAAGCATGACCGGCACGTCCGCGTTTTCGACTTTCTTAAACTGGATCGAGCCGTAATCGTAGCCCGAATAAAGGCTGGTGGAAACTCGCCCGTCCCAGGCGAGCGAAGCGTGGTGGTCAGTGAGTCGAAAGATGACCGGATAAGGCACCGCGGCCATGCCACGGTAGATCACCACGGCGATCAGAGGCGCCGTGCTCGCAGTTCCCGGCAACACCTGTACCGTGAGCGCATAAACCGCAGGCGTCAGGTAAGATGCCTGCCAGGCGTTGCCACCCCAGGAAAGCAGGTATAGACTGGGTTCGCCCTTCGATTGCGGACCCCGGCCCGCGACCGGGGCTCTCCATTTGACCGCAACCTCAGGAACACCGCTCTTCCCGGTGAGACTTATCGGCTCCATCCCGATTTCGGAGTCTTCAAACACACGGTGACCGATTTGGCCATAGCTCAACCCAAGCGCTTTGGCCAGGGACTGAAGACCCGGATCCTGAACGTGTGCAATGGCGGCCTGAATCGCCTGCACGCCGGCTGCGGAGACAAATGTCCCCTCTTTCCCCTCGATCTCAGATTTTGAACCTCCAGCGGGGGAAACGGCAGCCGCGGCCATGGGAGCGAACGGGTCCTCAAGCGTACTGGCCGACAGAATGGCTCGCTGACGGCCTGCAGCAAAACCCAGTGCGGTGCCGATAACCAGCAGGAAAGCAACAAGCCACTTTCGATGACAAATTGTTTTTCCGGAAAGACTCGTGGACAGACGGGCAACGCGTTCCTTGCGCAACAATTGAAATATCCTTTCGAAAACTATTATAGCCATCCGCTCTGAACCCTCCAAGCCGGGGCTCGTTGGCCCAGGGTGTATAGCGAAAAAATTTCCGGGATTGGAGGGTCTTGTCGTACCTTTCAGAACAGCCGAGAACATGGGCGGCCTTACAAGGGGCTTGACAGGAAAGCGCCAAGGTTATAAATTAGCACTCTGCTGCCTGGAGTGCTAATTAAGATCCTTTGCGAGCGCTTCAGGCATAAGTGCTTTTATTTCAACAGATAAAAAATTGGGTCAAAACCAACTTCGAAATTGGGTTACGGTCACGGTTCGGGACCCGATGCCAATAGATGCTGGCGACCCACCCAAGAAGGTCAAAGGAAAGGAGAACGTAAACGATGAAGTTAAGGCCTCTGCATGATCGGATTCTGGTCAAGCGTGTTGAAGAGAAAGAGACCGTAAAAGGGGGAATTATTATCCCCGACTCGGCAAAAGAAAAACCGCAGGAAGGCGAAGTCGTCGCCGTCGGCAATGGAAAGAAGACGGAAGACGGCAAGGTCATTCCTCTGGATGTGAAAGTGGGCGACCGTGTCCTTTTCGGCAAGTACTCGGGCAACGACATCAAGATTGACGAAAACGAATACCTGATCCTTCGCGAGGAAGAAATCCTGGGTGTTCTCGAAGCCGCCAAGTCTGCCGCAGGAGGCAAGAAGTAAGCGATTCGCTTGGCATGAAGTCGCAGCAAAAATTTCAAGACTCCGCCGGCAGGCTTTGAGCCACAGGGCGGATGGAAAATTTGGAGGGATTTAAGAGATGGCAAATGCAAAACAGATTGTACATGGCGCAGATAGCCGCCAGGCGATCCTCCGGGGCGTCAACAAGCTGGCGGACGCCGTGAAGGTCACGCTGGGCCCCAAGGGCCGCAACGTGGTACTTGATAAGAAGTTTGGTTCACCCACGATCACCAAAGACGGCGTGACCGTGGCGAAAGAGATTGAACTGCCGGATTCGATGGAAAACATGGGAGCCCAGATGGTGCGCGAAGTCGCATCGAAGACTTCCGATGTTGCCGGCGACGGCACCACGACCGCCACGGTTCTGGCCCAGGCGATTTTCCGCGAAGGCGTGAAGAACGTTGCAGCGGGAGCCAACCCGATGGCGATCAAGCGCGGCATCGAGACCGCGGTTCGCACGATTTGCGGTTACGACGAAACCCAGAAAGACGGCTCGAGAAAGCACGTTAAGGGTGAACTCGAAAAACTCTCAAAGGATGTCGAGGGCTCCATGATCGCACAGGTGGGCGCGGTT
>JARRJI010000198.1:0-17073 GCA_037379595.1 Acidobacteriota bacterium
TGACGCTGGCGCTGGGCATTGGCGCGAACACAGCAATTTTCAGTGTGGTAAATGCGCTGATGCTGCGAAATCTGCCCGTGCGCAATCCCGGCCGGCTGGTTCTGTTCTCCGACAATCCCGGAGAAACCATGGGCATGGGCACCGGCATTCCTTCGGGGAGACAGAGGACGTTCTCCTATCCTTTTTACGAGGACGTGCGCGACCACAGCCAGTTTTTTCAAGGCATCTGCGCATTTCAGACTTCCGAGGACACGCTGGCGGTTCGCGCTGCGAATGCCGCGGGCGGCTCAGCCCAGGTGGCGCAGGGGAAGATGGTTTCCGGAAACTTCTTTTCGGTCCTGGGCGTGAAAGCCGCCCTGGGACGGACTTTCACTCCGCAAGATGACCAGCCTGGCGCTGCCCCCGTTGCGATGGTCAGCTTCAACTTCTGGCAGAACAAGCTGGGAGGCGATCCCGCACTTGTAGGGCGCACCGTCGACATTGACAGCTTGCCCGTCACCCTGGTAGGCGTGACACCACGCGGCTTCTTTGGAGTCAGGATGTCAGCCGATCCACCGGACTTCTGGATGCCGCTCAGCCTCCGGCCCAGGTTGCCCTTAACAGTGATGCCGCAGGCCAAGTCTCTCCTGACCGATCCCAACGCCTTTTGGCTCAACCTGATGGGCCGCCTCCGGCCCGGCGCCGGCTTGGCCGCCGCAGGAGCCGAGATCAACGGCGAACTCCGCCAGTACCTCACGGGACGCCTCGGTTCAAGAATAACCGCTTCTGACCGGCAGCAGATCCAGCACAGCTACATCAACCTCGTGCCGGGCGGCCGCGGGCTCTCCGAGTTACGTTACCACTACTCCACGCCGCTTCGGATTCTGCTGGCCATCGTGGGTCTGGTCTTGCTGATCGCCTGCGCCAACGTTGCCAACCTGATGCTGGCACGGGCAACCGCGCGGCGGCGGGAGATGGCCGTGCGGCTGGCAATGGGCGCAACTCGCAGACGGCTCATCCGGCAGGTGCTCGTCGAGAGCGCGTTGCTCGCCCTGGCGGGCGGCGCGGCGGGTGCATTACTCGCCTTCTGGGGCGCGGGCATTCTGGTGGCACAAGTCGCGGCGAAGGCTCCCCTGAACACGAAGCCGGATCTGGCGGTACTGGGGTTTACGGTCGGCGTTTCGCTCCTCGCGGTCATCTTTTCCGGCCTCGCTCCGGCACTGCGCTCGGCGCGCGTGGAACTTGTTCCGGCGCTCAAGGAAGGGTCGTCATCGGCAGAAGGAAAGCGGAAGCTTTTTGAGCTGGGCAAGGGCCTGGTGGTTTTCCAGATCGCGGCCTCGTTGCTGCTCCTGATTGGCGCGGGTCTGCTGGTCCACAGCCTGGTCGCGCTCGAAAATCAGGACCTCGGCTTCAACCCGCAGCACGTTCTGCTGGTGCACCTTGACCCGGAAATCGCCGGATACAGATCGAAGGAATTGCCTGCCCTATACCGGCAACTGGTGGACCGCGTGCGCGCATTGCCCGGCGTCCGCTCAGCCAGCATCGGGATGCAGAGCCCGATGAGCGGAGGCGAGGCAGCATTCGACATTTCGCTGGAGGGTCAGCCGCCTTCCCACCGCCGGCAAGTGCCGCAGGTGGTGGCTGTGGGCCCGGACTATTTTGAAACGGAAGGAATGCACATCATCGAGGGGCGCGCCATCTCCGCCCAGGACACGGCCACTTCGACCCCCGTTGCGGTTGTGAACCAGGCCTTCGTGCACAAATTCCTGCCCCGCGGCAACCCCATCGGACACCGATTCAGCTCGGGCGATGCATTCAAACCGCCGGGTTTTCAAATTGTGGGTGTACTCGAAGACGTGAGGTATTCGAGCACGCGCGAACCCGCCGGGCCCATGGTATTTTTCTCCGCCTTTCAGTTGCAGGCTGGATCCATCCTGGCCTATGTAAACGAAATCGAGGTTCGCACGGCGGGCGATCCCGCCCGCATTACGGGAGAAGTGCGTGGAGCGATCCACGACATCGACTCTAACCTGCCCATAACAGACATCACAACACTGGCAACACAAGTCGACGATTCGCTGGGCCAGCAGCGGGCGGTCTCCGGCCTGACCGGCTTCTTCGGAATCCTGGGACTGCTCCTCGCCTGCGTTGGCCTTTATGGAATCATGGCCTATAGCGTGGCGCGCAAAACACACGACATAGGAATCCGTATGGCGCTGGGAGCGGAAAGGCGCGATGTGCTCAGGCTCGTCATTGGGCAGGGACTCAAGCTGGCTTTGATCGGAGTGGCGATCGGCATTGCCGGAGCGCTCGGGCTCACGCGCTTCTTATCGAGCCTGCTCTACGGCGTCAAGCCCACTGACCCGATTACCTTCGTTGCCGTCTCGCTCATCCTGATCGCCGTCGCCCTCGCCGCCTGCTACATTCCCGCGCGCCGCGCCACGAAGGTCGATCCCATGGAAGCGCTGCGGTACGAGTGACGAATTATGAATTTTGAATTATGAATTATGAATGACGGGTTCAGGACTATGCGTTCTGGGTTACGGACTTTGAAATTTGAAATCTCAGATTTGAGATTGAGCGAGCGGCGGCACAGACAATTACGAATTACCAATTACGAGTTACCTGCTGGTTCTGAGTTCTGAGTGATGGGTTCTGATTCTTTGGTTACAAAATTAGAACCAGGGGCTACGAACCAATCGGGAGCAAAGCTCGGCTCTCGGTTCTCGGGTTGTTTTTATACTTCATAATTCAGAATTCATAATTTTTCCCGTTCAAGCTGAGATTGTCCATGAACAGCATAATCCACGATTTGAAATACGGTCTTCGGCAACTGCGCCGGAGTCCCGGCTTCACGGCTGTTGCGGTGCTGACGCTGGCGCTGGGCATTGGGGCGACCACTGCGATTTTCAGCGTGGTGAATGGCGTGCTTCTCAGCCCGCTGCCGTTCCCGAATCCAAGCCGGCTGGTCATCGTTCATGAGAGCTCTTCGAAATTCCCGAGCATGTCTGTCTCATACCTGGATTTCCTTGACTGGCGGCGAGAGCAGCGCACCTTTTCCGCTTTGGCCATTTACCGAAATGACAGCTTCATTCTGGCAGAGCGAAGCGGCGCAGAGGTGGTCTCAGCAAGGATGGTTTCGGCAGGCTTCTTCAAGATTCTCGGCATCTCGCCGCTCATAGGCCGCAGCTTTTCGCCGCAGGACGACCATTTAGGCGCAGGCCGCACCGTCATCCTCAGCTACCGTTTCTGGCAGCAGCACTTCGACGGTGATCGCGCAATCCTTGGGAAAACCGTCACCTTGGGTGATAAAGATTATGCCACCATCGGTGTGCTGCCGAAAAACTTCTGGTTCTTCGGCTCCCAGGATGTTTACGTTCCCGTCGGCATTTACAACCGGTTGTGGAGGACAAACCGGGAGACACATCCCGGGTTCAGCGTGGTCGGCAGGCTCAGGCGGGGCGTCACGCTGGCGCAAGCGCAATCAGACATGGACAATATTGCACGGAGCCTTGCCGCCGAATATCCCAAGGCCGACGCCGGTCTAGGCGTTGTCCTGACCTCAATGCCGCATGATGTGGTCCGAGATGTGAGAGCAATGCTTTATCTCCTGCTTGGCGCCGTGTGCCTTGTGCTCCTCATCGCTTGTGTGAATGTTGCCAACCTGCTCTTGAGCCGTTCGACGGCGCGGGAAAAGGAGATGGCCATCCGCACGGCGCTTGGGGCCCGGCGGCAGCGCATCATGCGCCAGCTTCTTATCGAAAGCGTCTTGTTGGCATTTTTAGGCGGCGTGCTGGGGATCTTGCTTGCGGGCCTGGGGACACACGCCCTGCTCGCCTATGTTCCGCAAGAGCTTCCGCGCGCCCATAATGTTGGGGTCGACTTCACCGTTCTCCTGTTTGTCGTTGCCGTTTCAGTCGTGACCGGCATTTTGTTCGGTCTCGCTCCGGCGTTTCACTCATCCTCTGTCGATCTTCGCAATTCGCTCCAGGAAAACAGCCGGGGCACCACGGCCGGGCGTCATGGCCTTCAGAACGGCCTTGTGGTAGCAGAAGTCGGGTTGGCCCTGGTCCTGCTTGTGGGCGCGGGCTTAACCTTGCGGAGCATCTTGCACTTGTATCATGTGAAGACTGGCTTTGTCACCCGCGGCGCCCTGGTTTTCGACATTTCCTTGCCTGCCTCGCGCTATAATTCCGGGCCAGCCTATCGGGCTTTCTACCGCCAAGTGACCGCGCGCATTCGCGGCCTGCCGGGGGTGCATGCCGTCGGTGCCACTACCCTCATGCCCATGTCCGGCGCAGATTCGGAGATCTATTTTTATGTCGAAGGGCACTCCAGGCCGCAGCCGCAAAATATGCCGTGGGCCATGTTCTACATGACCACCCCTGGCTTCCAGCGCGCTATGGGGATCAGCCTGCTTCGAGGCCGCTTCTTTACCGATGAGGATACGTTACATTCCCAACCCGTGGTTGTCATCGACGACACATTGGCACAAAAGCTCTTCCACGGACAGAATCCGTTGGGCCAGCACATCATTATTCCCTTCAAAGGAATTGAAGCGCCCCGCGAAATTGTTGGCGTGGTCCATCACATCAAGCACTTTGGGCCGGCAGGACGGGTGAACATGAAGCTGGAAGGCGCGTTCTATATGCCCTTCGCACAAATTCCCGATCCGCTTTTCAAGTCGACCGGCCCATTCGATTTGACGCTCGTTGCGCGCACTTCCGTGAGCGCGCAGAGCATGGTCCCTGCCGTCAAGCGCGCGGTGCACGGCATAGACAACGGAGTCCATGAAATCGGCATCCGCATGGCGCTGGGGGCCGAACGGCGCGACGTGCTTAGAATGGTTATCGCGCAGGGACTGAAGTTGTCGATGATTGGTCTGGCCATTGGCATTGCTGCCGCATTTGCACTGACGCGCTTCTTGTCAAGCCAGCTCTACGGCATCAAACCCACCGACCCGCTCACGTTTGTCGCGGTCTCGCTGATTCTGGCCGCCGTCGCCCTCGCCGCCTGCTACTTCCCCGCCCGGCGAGCCACGAAGGTCGATCCGATGGAGGCGCTGCGGTATGAATGAATGATGAATTTTGAATTATGAAGGATGAATCAAAAGCTCTCAGTTCTGAGTTCTGGGTTATGAAATTTGACATCTCAAATTTGAGATTGAGCAAGTGGTGGAATGGGAAACTACGAATTACAGATTACGAGAGACCTCGCGGTTCTGAGTTCATGGTTATGAGTTCTGGGTTACAGGCTTTGACATTTGAAATCTCAGATTTGAGATCGAGCAATTGAGTGATCGAGCAATTGATGATTGAAGAAGGGTGAACAGAAACTATGAATGATGAATTGAGACCGGCTGACGGGGAAACCTTCGCGCTCGATTTGCTGGTTGCTTTCATAATTCAGAATTCATAATTTTTTCGCACCCGGAACCTGTGACTGGTAATTCGTCACTTGTGATCTGGAATTTCTCCAGCAGTCCTTTTCAGGAGGGCGGCACGCGCACTAGGCTACGCGCATAAGAGAGGTCAAAATGGGACGAATGGGATTTTAGGCCATTTCATGACTGTAATTTCTAACACATGGAGTATCAGTAGGTTAGAGAAATTCTGCAAAGTGCTGACTTTTGTCTTATGCGATAATTGTTCAAGATAAAGACAGTGAGCAAAATTTACATCTGGCCACAACAAGGGCTACTCGCCTCTTCCCTTTCGCGCTAAGATAAAGGCGAGCGCCACAGACCATGAAGTCAACTGCACCGCCCATCCCGCGTGTCCTCGTCGCCGACGACCAGGCCGGTGTGCTCGAGTCCTTGCGCCTGCTGCTCAAGGGTGAAGGCTACCAGATCTCGACCGCCGCCTCGCCGGCCGCCGTGCTGGCTGCGGTCGAGCAGTCCGAATTTGACTGCCTCCTGATGGACCTCAACTACGCTCGCGACACCACCTCCGGCCAGGAGGGACTCGACCTGCTGACGCGTCTGCAGGCCATGGACAGCTCACTCCCGGTGGTGGTGATGACCGCATGGGGCAGCGTAGAAGTCGCGGTGGAAGCCATGCGCCGGGGCGCGCGCGACTTCATCCAGAAGCCCTGGGACAACACGCGCCTGCTGGCCATCGTTCGCAGCCAGGTGGAGTTGAGCCGAGCCCTGCGCGAAGGTCTGCGCCTGGAGTCGGAGAACCGCTTGCTGCGCCCGGATTCGGGGCCTACCGTGATCGCCCACTCCCCGGCCATGCGCGCGGTGCTCGACCTCATTCAACGCGTTGCGCCGTCCGATGCAAGCGTCCTGATCACCGGGGAGCACGGTTCCGGTAAGGAAGTGGCGGCGCGCACGCTTCACGCGCTGTCCAACCGTTCCAAGGGCCCGATGGTGACGGTGAATGCGGGCGGGATTGCGGAGGGAGTCTTTGAAAGCGAACTCTTCGGCCACGTAAAGGGTGCCTTTACAGACGCCAAGGCGGACCGAGTGGGCTACTTCGAGGTGGCTTCGGGCGGCACGCTCTTTCTGGATGAGATTGCGAACGTGCCACTCAGCCAGCAGGCCAAGCTGCTGCGCGCAATCGAGACCCGCGAGGTGCACCGCGTGGGATCTTCCAAGACGTACCGCGTGGACGTGCGCTTTCTCGCAGCCACCAACGCCGATTTGCGAGGTGAGGCGGCTGCAGGCCGGTTTCGCGAAGATCTCTTGTTCCGCATCAACACGATTGAGATTCATGTACCGCCTCTGCGCGAACGCAGGGAAGACATTCTGCCGCTCGCGCACAGCTTCCTCGGCGAGTACGCCGCGCGATACCGCAAGGCGATCTCGGGCTTTGACTACGCAACCGAGCAGGTGCTCAAAGCGTATCCATGGCCCGGCAATGTGCGCGAATTGAGCCACGCGGTGGAGCGGGGCGTGTTGATGGCAAAGGGGTCCACCATTCAGGCAGACGATCTAGGTCTCAGCCAAGCTGCACCTGAGCAGGCGAGGTTGGAAGAACTGCCTCTGGATGAAGCAGAACGGTTGCTGATCCACCAGTCGCTTGACCGCTGCGGGGGCAACGTCAGCCGGGCAGCGGAGGCCCTTGGCCTCAGCCGCAGCGCTCTCTATCGGCGCCTCGAGCGATATGGGATCAAACCTGCGGCCAGCGGAGAGTAAACCGCAAGAGATGATTGAATGCGCCGGAACCAGCTGAAAGCACCTTTTCTTCCTCATCTGGTGGAAATCATGGAATCATACGCTGCTCACGATTCATCAGCACCACGAGACAGATCTAACTCGGTCGAGTCGTCTATGAGAGACCTTCCGTCCGCCAAGTCACGTTCCAAGTCTGCATTCAGCAGACCGAGAGATCGGGATCATAAGCTCAACTTTGTCCGCCGTGTCGCAGGCATGGCTCTGCTCGCGGGGCTTCCGTCCATGGTCGTGGCACTTGGACTTCTCTGGACGGGGCCCTTCAGCACCCAATTCCAGTGGACGCTGACCGTTGTTTTGCTGCTGCTCTGGTTTGGCGTCGTAGTAGTGCTCCGTCACCATGTGGAAATGCCACTGCGCACGCTCTCCAATCTGCTCTCATCTTTGCGCGAAGGCGATTATTCTTTCCGAGCACGCCGCTATCGGGGAAGCGACCCGCTTGCCGAGGTCATGCGAGAGGCCAATGCTCTCATCAATCTTCTGCACGAGCAGCGTCTGGACGCGCTTGAGGCAACGGCCTTGCTTCGCAAGGTCATGGAAGAGATCGACGTCGCGGTCTTCGCGTTCGACGCCAGTGAGCGGCTGCAGCTGGTCAACCGGGCCGGTGAGCGCCTGTTGGCCCAGCCGGCCGAGCGCCTGCGGGGGCTGACGGCATCTGAGATAGGCCTTGGTGATTATTTGCAGGGTGAGCCACGCCGCATCGAGCGGACTCTGCTGTTGCCTTCTCCCGTAGCCTCGGACGCCGCGGGCCGCTGGGGAATCAGCCGCAGCAGTTTCCGCCAAGGCGGGCTTCCGATGGAGCTGTTGGTCATCACCGATCTGCGGCGGGCCTTGCGTGAGGAAGAGTTGCAGGCTTGGCAGCGCCTGGTGCGCGTGCTGGGACATGAAATCAACAACTCGCTGGCACCGATCAAGTCCATCGCCGAAAGCCTGGAGCATCTACTCAGCCGCGAATCTCCTCCGCCGGACTGGCAGGAAGATGTCCAAAGCGGGCTTCGAGTCATCAGCGGACGGGCCGAGTCGCTCAGCCGCTTCACGGGCGCCTATGCCACCTTGGCCAAGTTGCCCAAACCGAAGCTCCGGTCGGTGGACGTCGGAACTTGGGTGCGGCGCGTGGTAGCCATGGAAACACGGCTTCCGGTCAGACTCACTGCGGGGCCCGAACTCATGATTCGTGCCGATGCCGACCAGCTTGATCAGTTATTGATCAACCTTGTCCGCAACGCTGCGGAAGCGTCGATTGAAACGAGTGGCAGTGTCACCGTAGGTTGGAAACGCAACGGTACCGGGATTGAGTTGTGGGTTGAGGACGAGGGACCAGGCATCGCCAATCCTGCGAATCTGTTTGTCCCGTTCTTCACTACCAAGCCCAGCGGTGCCGGCATAGGCCTGGTCCTCAGCCGCCAGATCGCGGAAGCTCACGGCGGAACCCTCGCCCTCGAGAACCGCCCGAACGCCCGCGGCGCTATCGCCCGCCTGCGCCTTCCGATCAACGCGTAAAAAGTTCTGCGTTCTCCGTGGCAAAGCCTCGGATATGAAATTGGGTTTGTGGTAAGGCGAGCAGTTGGCGAAGCCGGGGATCAGAATTACAAATTACGAGTTACGAATTCACTGCCGGTTCCGAGTTTTCAGTTCTAACTCACAAGTTATGGGTTTTGGGTGATGTGTTCTGAGTTGAAAGACGTAACTCCTCGCGTGCCTTGGTTCAGGTGTGGTAACCCGTAATTGGTAATTCGTAATTCTTTTGTGCCGCCGTTCCCAGAATCTCAAATCTCATACGGCACATTTCAAAACTCAAAACTCAGAACTCAGAACTTTGATTCATCCTTCATAATTCATAATTCACAATTGCTTTCATTCGTACCGCAGCGCCACCATGGGATCGACTTCTACTGCACGCCGGGCGGGGATGTAACACGCCAGCACCGCCACAGCGATCAGGATCAGCGAGACGGCGATGAACGTGAACGGGTCAGTGGGCGTGACGCCATAGAGCATGCTTGCGAGGAATCTCGTCAACGCAAGTGCCCCTGCGATGCCAAGGATCACCCCGGCCAGAGCCACTTTCAGTCCCTGCCAAACGACCATCTTTAGAACGTCGCTTCTCTGTGCTCCCAACGCCATTCGAATGCCGATCTCATGTTTTTGCCGGCTTGCGAGGTATGAAACAGTACTTGCGACGCCTGCGCCAGCGAGCACCAGCGCAAGCGCAGCAAAGACGCAGACCATGGCCAGGTAGAGCCGCTTTTGGGCGATGCTTTGGCCGAGCACCTGCCGCATGGTCTCAATCCTCGAAACAGGCGCTTCAGGCTCGACGGAGTGGACTGTCTTTGCGATCCCGACCGCTATACTAGCCCGCGACGGTGTCTTTATGACCAGTGTTCCTGCAAATGCAGCAAGGAAGTACTGCGTATAGGGGTTGTAAATTTGCGGCCTCGGATTTTCCGCAAGCGACAGGTCTCTCACGCTGCCTACCTCGCCGACCACGTGCACCACGGGCGTGGACTTGGGGTACGCCGGGAACAACTCCTTCCCGATCGGGTCCTGTCCCGGCCAGTAACGGTCCGCAAACGCCTTGTCCACAATGGCCACCTTCTCCGAGTTCCGGGTGTCCTGCGCGTTAAAGTCGCGGCCGCGCAGCAAGGGAATGCCCATGGCACTGAAATATCCGGGGCTTACGGCATGGAAGCCGACGTCCAGCTTTGCGCTCCCATGCACGTCGGCCATTCCGGGCTGCACCGGCATTCCCAGCGTGGCGTCGACTCCGGCCAAGGGGAGCGGTGCGACCAGCCCCACGGACTGAACGCCGGGCAAGGGCTTGATTCTTCGCAGAAGACGCCGATAAGCCGCGACCCGGTCCTCCGGCTTGTGATAAAAATATTGAGGAAGGAAAATGCGCAACGTCAATACTTCGTGCGGGTCAAGTCCGGCATGAACGCCTTCGAGTTTCAAAAAGCTGCGCAGCATCAAACCTGCGCCCATCAGAAGGGCCAGGGAGAGGGCTACTTCAGCGACGACGAAAATGCTCTGTGCGTTCCGCCCCCTCCAGCGCAAATTCCCTCTTCCACCGCCGGCACTCAGCGAACCGACAAGGTCAACCTTGGAAGTGTAGAGCGCAGGGACAAGACCAAAGGTGACGCCGACGATGAGGGACACAACCAGCGTGGCCGCCACCACTCGCGGGTCGAGGCCTATGCTCTGCAAGCTGGTTGCTCGGAGCCGTTCCGGAAGAAGATGCCGCTCCAGCATGATTCCCCAATGGGCCAGCAGGATTCCAAGCGCCCCTGCCATTCCGCCGAGAATGACGCTTTCCGTGAGCAGTTGCCGGACAACCCGGGTGCGGCTTGCACCAATGGCCGTCCTCACGGCAATTTCCTTATTTCGGCTACGGGCCCTTGCAAGCAGCAGGCTTGCAACGTTGGCACAGGCAATCACGAGCAGGAGACCCACGGCACCGAGCAACAGGATCAGGATCGAACGCCAGCGATTGATCACCCGCTGTCGCAAGGGCGTAACTTCGACCCGCCAATTCGCCTCATTCCGTACGCCAGCGGCGCTCATTACCTGCAAGGCGAGAGTACTCAACGCCGCCTGCGCCTTCCCAGAGGACGCTCCAGATTTCAGCCGACCCCACACCGCCAGCGAAAAGTTGTGAATATCTGACTTCTCTTTGGAATTGAAAATGAGAGGCGTCCAGCAATTGCGTGCCCAATCTGACGTCCCAGGCAGCGGCGATCCGGGCGGCATGACTCCGACGATTGTGTACCCGACGCCATCAAGGGTAACGTTACGACCTACAGCGCTGACTTGCCCGTTGAAGAACCGTTGCCACATGTCGTAACTCAAGAGAATTGCGTGAGGGCCACCCGCGTTGTAGTCGGTAGGAAGAAAACTGCGACCCAATATGGGCCGTACGCCGAGCAGATCAAACAGCCCCTCCGATACCGCATAGTCAAACACGACTGCTGGCTCCGTGCCGCCCACCAGCGTCTTGCCCAAAACCTGGTGGCTTGCCCCCAATTGAACAACGTCCTTTGCATGCTCGCGCCAGTTCAAAAAGACAGGAATCGGGACTCCGTTCCAGTTGGGGTTGTTCTTCAGGTCAGTCATGCCAACCGCGACCAGACGGGATACGTTCTTGTAAGGCAGCGCTCGAAATACGGCTGCATCTGCAAAGCTGAAAACAATGCAGGTTGCGGCCATGCCCAGCGAGGCCACGATGATTGCGCCGGCAGAGAAGCCTGGGTTGCGGCGGAGCTGGCGCAGGCCGTAGCGCAAATCCTGAAACAGCGTGTCGAGCCAGGCGAAGCCCCATGCTTCGCGGCTCCTTTCGCGCAGGAGCAGAGCGTTTCCACACTCGCGCTGCGCGGCGTAGCGCGCTTCTTCTTCCGTCAGACCCTCTTCGGCGTGCGCCCGAGCCCGCAACAACTCGTTCAACCTGGCCATTGCGTGCACCTTCAAAGAGCAGGGGTTAGTGGTTCGGCGCTTGGGGCGATGGACGATTCACGTGTTTATACCCAGTCGCGAATCGGCAAACCCTGAGCGCCAATCGAAAACAAGAACTGCCACCGGCCTTATGCCGTCTGGATCACCCGCTGAATTGCCCCGAACACCCGCTCAAACTGCGAAAGCTCAGCGTCAAGCTGCTTCTGGCCGGCCTTCGTCAGCCGGTAGTAGCGGGCGCGCCGGTTGTCCGCCGTCCTGCCCCATTTCGCCGTGACCCACCCCTTCACCAGCATGCGCTGCAGCGCCGGGTAGAGCGAACCTTCCTCAACCTGCAAGACGCCCTGCGAAAGGCGCTGGATGGAATTCGCGATTTCAAAACCGTGCATCTCGCCGCTGCGGGCGAGCATCTTCAATATCATCAGGTAGAGCGTTCCCGGCGGGATTTCGTCTTTTGCCAAAGCAATCACCCAGTAACATAGATAGACTATGCAACTCTATTCCGGGTTTGTGCCCATGTCAAGGGCAAACAACTTTTCCGTCGGAGCAGGGAGAGCAGGGTTTCGTCCGAGCATAGCAGGAGCATCCTGCTGGCACCGGGCAATCGGCCGGATGAAAAGCACAATCGCTTGATTTAACCGGGAACGACCCAGACGACTGGCAGACTTTGGGCGTGGCGGAAGGCAATTGTCAAGGGCCTAACGTTTCAAGGCGTGATTTTTTCTTTAGCGATTGAGAGGCTTGCGCAGTCTTGTTCTAGAAGGCGTAGGTTTCCTCGGTGCTGGCGTCTCCCTGCCTACGGGAACCTGCATGAGAGCCGGGCCGCTCAATTGATCGGCCGATCACTTAAGTCTTTCGTCACGCGGGAATAACATCATTCCCGTCGTGGGCTGAGTCCGGCTGGTTTCGCTGACTCAACTGCCTTTAGTGTTGAGGTTCCGTCCACGCTCGCTGCGCGTTGTAGAAGGCTGATCACTTGAGAACCGCCGCCCTTGCACCTATTCGTCCTGTTGGAGGTTGAGGGCAATCCGCACGCCATTGACCAGAACCACACTCTGGTCAATCAAATCCTGGTTTGTAATCCCGGCGTCAGCAAATTGGCGCAGTGGACCGAGCGGACAGATGAACTCGGCGGCTTCGGAAGAAGCCTTAGGCTTTGAGTTGAGCTCATCAAGAACAGTGATGTCGAGTCCGGCAAGGCTGGGGTCTGAGGGAACTTGTGCAAGAACGGCCTTCAATTGGAGGGCCAGAAACAAATCGAAACTTTGCGCAGTTCGCTTGTAGATGGAACCGGCCTGGGGGTCGAACATCCGAGGGTTGCGAAGAGTAATTTCCAGATAGAGACGATTGTGAAAAATGACAAAGGAAGGAGGCGCGTAAGCAACAAAATGCATTTTCGCGACGCCCTCTTTGCCAAGGGCATCGAGCTGCGCCTCGTACCGGGTTTGAAGGCGCTGGACGTCCGCCTGGGTCGCGACAGGAGGCGAAGCGACCCGGGGTGCGAGTCGCCCCGTTACGGACCCAGCGCCGGCCGCCAATAAAACGTGTGGTGTTGTATCCTGCACGCCTGGGATTGTTATTCGTGGCTCAGGCACCGGATTCTGGGAAATCCTGGACAATTGCTCATCGGACTTCGCAGGGCCGGGCGCAGTCTCGGCCGTTGCTTCGGACGACGCGCTGGAAAGCTTCGATTCCGGCTTCGAACGTGGTAAGAGATTTCGAACCCAACACCGTCACACGCAACAGTAGCCGGAATTTCCTGGGGCAGGATTCGAAGGATCGGCACGACGACGTCTTCGAATGCCCTCGCAGCACGTTGATTGCGGGAGAGGGTGTCTGCGTTGAAGGCAGCCTTGTAGTCTCCGCTAATTTTCAGGAGGGTCTGATTGTGAAACTTTAAAAACTGCAGTCCCCGCGTATCAGGAGAGGGATCCTGCTTGGGAGTGAGGCCGACATATCTCCGCAGCAGAAATGGAAAGGGGAACTGGAGGGATTGAATCGCACGATTGAAGGCAATGAGCTGCGAGAGATGCTCCTTCTCCAGAGCCTTCAACCGAGGGTTCAGGATTTCCCCAGGGCTCACCTGCGCCTTTAAGCCTTGTGAGGCCGGCAGCAGTGCGATTGCGAATAAGATTGCCAGGAAAGGCCATCTGACGTGCAAGGAAGCCGCCCTGTCCCTGTCAAATCTGAAGCCGAAAATATTGCTTTTCAAGCTCATGAAAAACTACCTTGCCGAATATTGCGACCCAGCGCGTGCGGGACGCTTGTAAGGCGGGTCAGCGATGGCACGCGTGAAGGCAATCACAGCCCGAATCTCCTGCTGACTTAGTGTTTTTCCAAAGGCCGGCATCATGGGGGATTTCCCCATCGCCGACCCGCCAAGCGTAATAATATTCCGTAGATACTCATCACTCAAGCCATTTAGTTTGGCGCCATCATTCATGAGGGCCGGAGAGGGAGTGAGATTAGCCCGATTGGAAGGACCCGCCGGACTCGAATCGGCATGGCACCAGACACAGTATTGATAGAAGACGCGCTGGCCTTGGGTTTCCTGATAATTCAGAGGAATCACCTTGTCCGGGTCATTCCAATTCGGCTCCGTCGCGTAAGCCTGGTTCAAAGGGTCGTTTGCGGCGCGAGCAACCTTCTTTCGACATGCCGAACTGCCGATGCCGACCAGAGTAAGAAGCACAATGATTATTGAATTCCGAAAAACCATTCGCCGGTATTCCACTTTGATATTTCCTCGCCTCACCGTCCCGCTCCTCCATCTCCGGCCTTCCCGCGCTGCCGGAGCGTCACCAAGTAGGCGGTCAGGGCTGTAATTTCCTTGTCCGTGAACTCACGGTGGGGTTCGATCGTGTCAGGCACGAGTTTCTGAGGGTCTTTGAGCCAGGCCTCAATCCAAGCAGCGTTCATCCAGTTGCCAACGTTCGTCAAAGCCGGACCCACATATCCTCCGCTGGCGCCAATCGTATGGCAGGACTGGCATTCGTATTTGACTTCATAGAGTTGCTTGCCAAGACTTGCCATCGCCGGGGTGAAATCCTTCGCATTCACAGTGGAGAAGTCAACCTGAGGACTCTGCATCACCATATCCAGATAGTCGGCTATTGTTTCCGCATCCTTCTCACTCATATTGAACTGTGGCATGCGAATCGTCAGGGTTGGACGCAACGTGACAGGGTCTTTCAGGAAATCGATCAACCACTGGCGCCGGGACCTGCTGCCCTCGTAAGAGAGGTTTGGTGCCAGCGTCGCGCCAAAACCGTTGAACATGTGGCAGTCAAAACATTTATAGCGGTTGAATAGCTTTCCAAATTTTCCCGCCGGATCAAACTTCGGGTGGCGAGCCGGCACTATCAGGGATGCGAGTCCCGGATTCGTCGGAGTTCCGGTCATACTTAACAGAGCAGTCGTGATCGCATCCATATCGGCGGAATCAAAATGAAATTGTGGCATTCTCGCCGCGGGATTAACCGAAACAGGATCCGTAATTTTGGCACGAATATAGGCGATGAGGGTGTGAGGAATCTTGGCCTGGGCAAAGAAAAGCTCGGAAAGAGTTTTCCCGCCTTCGTCAGTAAGATCAGGACCGAAATCCTTCTGAGCTGGCACTCCCCGAATGAAGTGGCAACTACGGCACCCTTTCGCAACGAATAGCAGGCGGCCGTTCTTAATTTCAGAAGCAGTTGCCGGTCCCAGCTTGGGGACGTCACTGAGCAAGTCGGGATCGGTTAGTTCGCTCAGCATATACTGGCTAACGGCATACAGATCTTTGTCCGACCAGGTGTAGCGCGGCATCACAGCGTGGGGCAAATAGGCTTGCGGGTCTCGCAGCCAACTGATCAGCCAGTCGCGATTCACTTTACTCCCTATTTTGGTAAGTTCTGGTCCAATGTCCCCGCCGATCAGTTCGGTCATGCCGGCGCGAACCACCGCCAGGGAGTGGCAATCCGTGCAGAACATCTGACGGAAGCGGAATTCGCCGTAGCTGAGCATAGCGGATTGGTTCGGCCAATCGGCCGCAACGCGCGGATCGATCTTCGAGGACTCCTTTAAGGGGCTTTTCAATGAGCTTAGGTATGCAGAAAGGTCACGGATTTCCCCCTTCTTGAACCGAAATTGGGGCATGCGGGGATTCATTTCGTAACCATCAGTAACGACGTTACCGGATTTGTCAAGGACGGTTCGCGGCTGCTTGAGCCATTTGTAGATCCATGCACGGGTGACTTCCGCCCCGATGTTGCTCAGGTCCGGGCCGAGCATGGCAGGGCCCTGGATGCCCTGCAAGTGATGACATCCCTCGCAGTTATATTTGACCAGCAGTTCACGGCCGCGGTCCAACTTGGGGGTTTCCGGCAGGTTATTCTTATGGCACACACCGCAAGAAGCTTGAATATAACGAACCGGCAGAATCGGTCTCTCCCACGCTACGGTCGTATCGTGGGCCTCTTGCACGTTGGTGGCAAGCCCCTGGCCGCGATGACAGACGACGCAACCCCACGCTTCGGGGGGGTGGGGGATCATCTGATGAGCCCGAAAAGGTTGAGGAACGGACTCAGCAAGAAGACTCGGCTCGGAAATCCCCAGGTGGCAAGTCGTGCAACGATCCGTGACTTTCAGCTTGGGCAGCCAAATCTGGTTAATGCCACCCTGAAAATCGCCCATCAATGCTTTGGAATTCGCCCGCGCGCTGGCGAGTTTAACATACTTCTTCTGATACTGTTTCCATTGGGCATAGTGGTCCCTAATGGGAGAAATCGCCAGGACACCGACAAAGACGACGGTCAAGATCGTGTAGATTACGCGCAAGCGGTTTGAAACATCCCCCCTGTGTTCAGCGGGCATCTTACCTCCACGGCCAGACCAGGGACCACCCTGGACCTCTGAAAAATTCCCCGACGATCGTCAAGGCCAGGGACAAACTGATAAACCAGCTCATGATCCACCACGGGAGGGACCGAGTACGCAGGAAACGGACCACTCGCCCGCCCTCCGGCGGAGCAAAGTAGGCGATCAATGCAAGGGCGGCGAAGCCGGCGGTAGGAACGACGACGTCAAAGGCTTCGTGCTCCCCAAACACGATAAGCAACGCAGCCACGACCACCGAGAAAAAGATCAGGCGGCGTCGGCGGTTTAACGCCCAAAGGGGCTCTCCTTTAACGTTCACGTTAAAATAAGGAATTACGACGAGCGCAACGACTACCAAAGTCGGAATAAGGACGCCGGCAACCACAGGTGGCAGGTAATGCAGCAGCTCCTGCAATCCCACAAAATACCAGGGAGCCTTGGCGGGATTGGGTGTGAGAATAGGATTGGCCAATTGCAGGAGCGGCGCATCCCAGAAGAGCGCCACGGCCACGAGCACAATGGTAAAGATCTCGAAGGCAATAATCTCTCGCAATACCAGGTGCGGATACGACATCAATTGCCGCGGTTGGGTCCTCCTCACCGCTGCAGAGGTTTTCTTGGTG
>JARRJI010000198.1:17115-20220 GCA_037379595.1 Acidobacteriota bacterium
TTTGTTCATCCTTTACTCCCACGGTAACCAACTCTTCTTCGCCCTGAACTGTCTCGGGGCTCATACGTTCTCTTTGCTCCTCACTTTCTCCCACACTCAGACCACCGTCCTTGCGAACCCTCCAAAGGTGCACCACAATCAGCCACACTGCCAGAAGCGGCAGGATGACGCAGTGGAGGACATAGAAACGGAGCAAGGCGTTTCCGCCGATGATGTGTCCTCCCAACAGCAAGAAACGGATCCGGGGGCCAATAATAGGCACATACTTGATGATGTTCGTCCCCACTGTGATCGCCCAGAACGCTAACTGATCCCACGGCAGGAGGTAGCCCGTGTAACTGAGGAACAGTGTCACCAGAAGCAGGCCGACCCCGATCACCCAATTGAATTGCCGCGGAGGTCTGTAAGCTCCGCGATAAAATACATGGAACATATGCCAGAACACCACAACGACCATGAGTTGGGCTGCCAGCCGGTGGAGGTTTCGCAGCAGGATCCCATTCGCCACGACGAATTTAAGATCCTTCATGTCAAAGTAAGCCCGAGGGACGGCCGGATGGTAATAGAGCATCAGGAGGATGCCGCTCCCGGTAAGCACAGCGAACAGGAAGAAGGCGAAGGGACCGAGGTAGTACGTCGCCCGAACGCGAAGACTCTTCTCCCGGACCTTGACCGGCAGAATGTGCAGGAAGACGTTGCCGAAGATCGCCAGGCTGCGAGTTCGATTGGTGCGCGCCGGACCGCGGCGGAAAATGGAATTCCACACCGCGGTGCCGCGAAGACGCTCTGCCCATTGCTTGCGAGACCCATTGGCCATCACTTGCTCCTCTAACAGGCCGCCGAAAAAAGTGCGCCTTTACGGACCCACAGCGCCTTTTTTCAGCAACCGGCTAAACCTTCAGAATTGGTATCTCCGAACACCCTTGGACGCACAAGCGGCGCTCTTTGTTGACTTCCAACGTTCCGTCTGGCATCAATCGCATCGGATAGTGATAGAGCGGGCGCACGGTAGGGCCACGAGCGATTGCTCCATCCATCTGATATTCGCTGCCGTGGCAAGGACACTCAATCAGGTTTGCCTCCGGATGCCATTTGGTGATGCAGCCCAGGTGCTGGCAAATCATCGTCTCCGCATAAAACCCCTCGGGGAGCCTGACCACATAGGTTAGCTGGTCCGCAAAAGTGCTCACGGTGTTGACCGGGAAATCCGAGGGTGGGCCAATCCGGAACCTGCTGGGCGGCTCGAATAGGACGTCCGGCGACACATATTTGACCGTCACAATACCGGCTCCGACCGCAGCAACTCCCAACGCTCCGCCGGATACCTTATTGAGGAAGTCACGGCGGCTGACTTCAACTCTGTTTTCAACCTTCGAGGTTGGGCCTTCTTTATCATCTTGGCCCACGCGGTGGGAGACTTCATCGTTCTTCGAGCTGGGATCCTGGTTATGATGATTGCTCAACTTACATACACCTCCTTTTCTTCATCCGGATCATGGTCAAAGACTTCAAACGCCTCCATCGTGATAGTGTGGGCAGTGGTGGAAGATTCCCCGGTAGGAGTCCGCCTCACTGCTGAGGCGGCTCTTTGTTTCTTCCGAGAAACGGAACTGGCTGAGAGGAACCAAGCTGAGGCAATTCTCCGGGCAGACATCCACGCATCCGCCGCAGAGGATGCACTCCGTGCCCTCCTCCTCGTTTCCTTCGAAGATCGTATTAACCCAGCATTGGAGGCACCGCGTCGCCTCACGCCGCGCCTGCTCCTCGGTATAGCCCGCTTCCACTTCGGCGATGCCCGTTCGCCGATCAATGGGGATCACGGGAACGTTCAGGCGCGAATATTCATCGTATTCAGCCGCCATCTGATGGTGGTCGAGCACGGTGATCTGGACGTGCTTCGGCTGCGGCTTCCAGGCGCCCCCTCGCAGGTACCGATCAATCTGGCTTGCCGCCTTCTTGCCATCGGCCACGGCACTGATAATTAAACGAGGCCCAAAGGCGATGTCACCGGCTGCGAAAATGCCCGGTGCCGTTGACATCAGAGTTTCCGGGTCGATCTTAATTGTCCCCTGCCGGGTTGTCTCGACACCGTCTTCGGGCGTTAGGAATGAAACATCGGAGGCCTGGCCGATCGCCAGAATCGCGGTGTCGCACGAGATGGTGGATTCTGTTCCCTCTTCAAACACCGGCCTGAACCGGTGCTGGTCATCGAAGACCGAGAGGCAATGGATCGTCTCAAGGCCTGATAACTTTCCGTTCTTGCCCACAAAACGCTTAGGCCCAAGAGAAGGATGGATCTTTAGCCCTTCTTCCATACCCTCTTCGATCTCGTCCGCAAAAGCAGGCATTTCCTCACGCGACTCGAGGCACACCAGGTGAACATCGCGGGCCCCGATTCGCAGCGCGGCACGCGAGACGTCCATCAGCTCTTTCATCGCGACTTCCTGCTCGCTGGCCGTCAGATGATCAGGCATGAGGACGCTGCTCAGGTCTTCCATGGTCAACTTCTGCTGCTCGCGCAGCGCTGAGCGCGCCACGTCGATGGCCACATTGCCCCCACCGATCACAACGACCCTCTTCCCAATCGAAAAACGGTAGCCGAGGTTAACGTTCAGAAGAAAATCGATACCTTTCACGACGCCGTCGAGGTCGTGCCCGGGGATGGCCGAGAGTGAAGTCCCGGCCAAGCCGCGCGTTCAGGCGGAGCTCAGGGCCCAGGTCAAGAATTTCCCGGACCTGCGCCTGAAGGACATCGCGCGGAAGCCGGTACTCCGGGATGCCCAAATGCATCATTCCGCCCGGGACGTGGGACGCCTCGAAAATCGTGACGGCGTACCCCAGTAGGGCGAGATCGTGCGCCGCAGCCAGGCCGGCCGGCCCGGAACCGATCACGGCCACCTTCTCCGGATGCGTAACCCGGGGCTTCTGGAGGAAAACGTCGATCGGATTGCGAGACTCCGGACCGTGGCGCTCTGTGACGAAACGCTTCAGCGCCCGGATAGAGATCGGTTCATCGAGACTCCCGCGCCGACAGGCTGTTTCGCAAGGATGGCCACAAACACGCCCGCAAATGGAAGCCAGCGGGTTCGGCTGGCGCGCGTAACG
>JARRJI010000199.1:0-10600 GCA_037379595.1 Acidobacteriota bacterium
CCGGAAACTATCGATGTGAATGGGTCAAAGAAAAGGCTCTGCATCGACCCACGACTAAGGCCCGTATTATAACGCTCGATTTTTCAAACACCAGTAGATTCGACATGCCGTTCCCCGAAACACGCTCCCGGGAGGCCTTCTTTTGAACGGCGAGGCATCGCGCTGAACCTGGCAGACTTCCTGTCGATAGAATTTTCGCCCATCCGCAGAATTTGTGAGATTAAGCGACTGTCTCAAGAATGGTGGCAAGTCGAGACTTTCCAGGACTGGATTAAGGTCTCTAGGCCAGGCTTGTGTTAACTTTTCCGTGTCGCCGCGCGGAGTCCAAAAACGCGCTCGGCATAGATTCGGCTGAGGCGCAGATCTTTCTCGAGCGGGCGAGTGACAACGGTTTTTTTCATATAGGCAAGTTCGACAACCAGCAGCGGCTTCAGATGCTCGCGATCGAGATAAGCGGCAATCGGGCTGTAGTCAATGTCGCCGCTGGTGAACGATTCGAGCCAAACCTTGTTCCGGGAGTTTCTCAGGTGCAGGCTGGCAACTCGATGGCCCGCTTCGCGCAGCAGGGCCATCGGATTCTGTCCACCCTGGTAAACCCAATCGATATCCAGACAAATCCACACGTACTTCGGGTCGGTGTGGCGAAGGTTATAGCGCCATTCCCGCGCGTTGTCGGCCATTTCAGGCGCGTGCGCATGGGTCCACAGTTGGAATCCGCGATTGGCCAGTTCGCGTCCCATGAGGTCCAGCATCTTTACCTGCTCGGCAAGTTCAGCGTCTGTCTTTGGCTGTCTGTCCGGTTTCGGATCGGGATTGTTGATGATCGCCCGGCATCCGTGGCTCTTACATAAAGCCGCGATCTCGAGCGCCTGGCTAATCGTCCGCTCGGCGAGACGACGCTCATGCATGGAGCCGCCGACGTAGACAGACGGCATGCGAAGCCCGTTCGCCTTCGCCAGGTCCAGCACCCGGCCGCGAAGTTCAGGCGTCAGAAATCCCTGGTTCAGCTCGATATTACGAAATCCGGCCTGGCGCGCCATTGGGAAGATTTCGCTGAGAACATCGGCAAGACTCTTGTGCTGGCGCTCGGCGTACTGCTGAAAGATATAGCCCTCTAGTGAAAGACGGCTCGGTTGAAACTGCTTTGCGGCAATCCCCAGCAGCGCTGCGGGAACCATCAATAGAAGATCACGACGTTTCATTGTGTTTTCCCTTTCGTTTTTGAAAGCCACGGTACGCCCAATTATCCTTCAGGAAGACTGCCGCTTGACCATCGTTCTCCGCACCGAAGCAGACGGTAAGGCTGTCCAACTTTCTCCGCTGCGCTGGCAAACTCGCCCGGATCAACGGTGTTGAATGTAAACATCTCATAGTGGCACGGGATAACGAGACGCGCGCCGATGGCTCGACCCAACTCGGCTGCTTCGCGGGGATTAAGATTTCCGGCAACGCGCCGCTCCGGAGCGCGGCCGTTGATCGGCAGCAGCGCGACATCGATTGGAAATGTTTGAAGCCTTTCCGCCATTCCTTCGTAAAGAAGCGTGTCACCACTATGGTAGACGGTCCAGGGGCCGAACTGCACAACGTAGCCCAGGCATCCCGGGCTCAATTCTTCATGCGCGGCGGGCACCGCTGTCACCAAAAACCCTCCGACCATGATTGATTCGCCGTCCCGCAAGCCTAGCGGTAGCGACGGTTCGATACCCAAACGCTCACCAACAAATTGGCGGTTCGCTTCCGGCACGACGATTTTCAGTTCGGGATTGGCGCACAACAAAGGAACCAGCGTCTCAGCGTCAAGATGATCGGTGTGGTTGTGGCTGGACGTGACGACGTTAATGAAATCCAGCCGGGACGGATCAACGACCCGCCCGGTCATCCGGATGTGCGGCTTGTCGGTGGCTGCGTACTTTTTAGTCAGAGAATCGGACAAATAAGGGTCGAGCAGCAGATGATGGCCGTGCCATTGCAAGAGGAACCCGCTCTGGCCGAGCCACCAGAGGCGGAAGTGCTCATCGTTCACATTGGTGGCCCGCGCGTCGGCCAGAAATCCGTCGTCCTGCAAAGCCGGGCGGATCATTCGATTCCAAGCTCCGAGCGCACGATTTTCACGCCATCCACCAGCGCCTTCAGTTTCCTCCGCGACGCCCAGCGCGCCGTCTGGCTCAGCCCGCAATCGGGGGCAAATGAAAGCCGCTCAAGGGGAGCGAACCGGAGGCAATCGCGGACACGGGCGGCGACTACTTCTGGTGTTTCGATGTAGTAGCTCTTCACGTCGATAATCCCAACGGCCACATCGATCCGCTCGGCCACGGCCGCAATCAGGTCGAGTTCAGCAAACTCGCGGCTTGCCATCTCGAGGTGCATCTCATTGACAGGCAGATCGAGAAAGGCAGGGAACATCGGCGTGTATCGTCGCGGCGCCACCGCGCGACCCTTGTAATTCCCAAAGCACAGGTGCGTGGAAAGCCTGCATCGGCCTTGTACGCTCTCGACTGTGCGGCGGAAGATGTCGCAAAAGCGCCGCGGATCTTCGCGATACGCATAACAGCTCATGGACGGCTCATCGACACAAATTTCTGAGCACCCCGCCTCGACCAATGATTCGAGCTCTCGCCGCACCGCTGGAACGAGCGCTTCAGTCAGCGCGTAGCGGTCAGGATACATTTCGTTTGGAATCAGACGGCCGCTCAGAGTAAAGGGGCCGGGCACGCTGACCTTGAGTGCCACTCCTGCCGGGGCAATCCGCTTCAGGCGTTCGAAATCGCGAACTGTTCCCAGACCCTCCGGAGCTTCGATCTTTCCTGTCACCGCATATTTGCCGCGCTGGTCATGGCCCGGAGGTCCATATCGCCGCACCGGCTCCGGTTCAGAAGAAATGCCCTTCAGGAATCCATAAAACGACAGATTGAAATCGAGCCGCGTCTGCTCGCCGTCGGTGATGACATCGAGTCCGGCGTCGATCTGATCCCTGACTGCAGCAGCGACGGCATCATCCAGCATTTCCGCCAGGTCCTCAGGCCCGAACTGGTCGAGGTGCGAGGAAGCAAACTCGAGCCATCCCGGGAAGGGATAGCTGCCGATCACCGTGGTGCGAAGTGGACGCTCTTTCATAGCTCAGCCTGTAACCGACCATCCTCCGTCAACGGCCACGACCTGGCCCGTCACGTGGCGGGAACGTTCGCTCAGCAGGAACAATGCCGTTTCCGCCACATCCTTGGCTTCAAGAAGGCCGCCGCTCAACGGCTGCTTCCGGCGAATAAATCCCAGAAGTTCCGGGTCGGACTGCGCGCGGGCGCTCATCGGAGTTTTCACGAGAGCCGGCGCAACCACGTTCACCCGGATGCCATAGGATGCGTAATACGACGCCATCGCCCTGCTCATCGAAATCACCGCTCCCTTGCTGGCAGCATAGGCGTGAGTCGGGAAATGGCGCGACTCAGGAGCAAACGCCAGAACGCTGGCCATGTTCAGGATCGCCCCGCCACGGCCGGCTTCCAGCCAATGGCGGACGACCGCGCGGCACATCAAGAATGTCGGCTTGGCGTTGGCCTCCAGCGTCTTGTCCCAGCCTTCTGCTGAGCACTCGTGGACAGGGCCGTCGCCGAACGGGCGACCGCTCACTCCAGCGACGTTGAAAACGCCGTCAACTCGCCCGAATTTCTTCAGGCATTCTGACAGCGCCGCATCCACTGCAGCCGGTTCCCGCAGATCGCCTGAGAAATATCCAGAGCCCGCGATCCGTCCGCTGAGGTCGCGGCATTGACCTTCGTCGAGGCACACAACAAAAACGCCGTAACCTTCACCGCCGGCCAGCAACGCCGTTGCTTCAGATATTCCGCTTGCGCCTGTGATCCGCAGCCATCCTCGTAAGTCTCGCGGGGCGCTTTCTTTTTCTGCACGCATTCGACAAAGTGTTTCATCTCGGCCTGGTATCCGTAGGCGAAGGCCTCTTCGGGAAGCGGCCGGGTCCAGCCAAAATCAATCTCCGCTTTCTCGACCACGTAACCGGCTGATCTGGTGGAAAAGCTGCTGATCGGAGTGCCGCGCGTCACGTCTGTGAAGATGGAGCCTTCAGAACCGTGGACTTCATTGCGCAGGTCAAGACCGCCTTTCGTGGTCCACGACAGTTCGCAATGGCCGATGCCTCCACTCGCGAACTTGAGAACCAGCAAGGCGTTATCCTCGCCTTTCGTCTTCTTGTGGTGGACCAGCCGAGCGCCCCAGGCCATCACCTCGACGATCGGATCGTCTTTGCCAAAAAAATACCGCGCGGCCGCAATGCAATGGCAGCCGAGATCGTTCATCGCGCCGCCGCCTGTCTTCTCGATATCCCAGAAATGGGGGCTGTGTGGGCCGCCATGCGATTCGCGCGAGCGCACCCAGAGGACGCGGCCAATGCCGCCCTGGTCGATGGTCTCCCGCGCCCGCACGACACAGGGCGCAAAGACTTCCGTTTCCGCGTAGCCGTGGATTGCTCCGGAGCGCCTTGCGGCATCCAGCATCGACTTCGCCTCGCGGCGATTGCGGCCCAGCGGCTTGGTGCAGACCTGATTCCTTCCGGAGCGCGACAATTTGAGCGAAACAGGAAGATGGACCTCGTTCGGCAGAGCAATCACGTAGAGATCGATGTCATCCCTGGCAATAAGCTTTTCAAGATTGGAAGTGGGTGCGGGAATGGACCATCGCCTGGCGAATTCTTTTGCCCGGCGTGGAGTGCGGGAGAAATTCGTGACCACCTCTTGCCCGTTGACGTTGGCCAGGCCCTGCATGTAAAAGTCTGCAACAAAACCCGAGCCCAGCATGGCGATTCGAACATCATTCATAAAGATGGCGTAAGCTCCTTCGGTAGGCTTCGTAAAAGCGCTCAAGCTGCTCTTCGGCGCTGGCGTTTCCTATGAACTGGTGACTGGGAAGCAACTCGGGCTTGATTCCACGCTCGAGCAGAAGTTCGGCCACCTCGCAGCGCAGCATGTTGATGATGGCGGCGCCTGTCACGGTTGAGGCGGGACCGGTACGCCATTCGAGTCCCGGAAGATCCTGCACGCAATCGCCCGGCGGGCAGTGGTTGTCTATGACGACGTCGGCAAAGTCGACGAGCTTCTTGCCGGAAGAATGCGCGGGCTGCGACTGGTCCGAGTGCTGCTGAGAAACAATGGCAATCACCGGCATGCCGCGCTTCCGCGCGCCCGCAGCCATCTCCACCACCACGGGCCGGATGCCGCTGGTTGAAATGATGATGAAGGCGTCATGCGGGCCAAAATGGAATCCGCGCAGGATCTGCTCAGCGTAACCTTCGTATTTCTCCAGGTAGAGCGGAGCCCGCAGTCCGTTTGAGCCGACGATGGCGGCGTGGTTTGAAAGCGCCAGTTCAACCAATGCGACAAAGCCAGGGAAGCAGCCCTGGCGCGGCGTCATCTCCTCGCACATCATGCGCGAGTGCCCGTTCCCAAACAGGAAAACAAGCCCATCCTGCGCAATCGAGGAGGCGCAAATCTCCGCGGCTTCCTGAATTGCGGGCAATTCCTGCTTTCGGAGTTCCTTGAGGAGCCGGAGCGTTTTATCGAAATATTGTTCCGCAGCACTCATACTGTTAAACGCATATATCAGACCATGTTTACCAAGTCAACCCGCAGCCGGTATGGGCAGCAGAACCATCGGCCCCGGCAACGTGCATTATGGCCGGCGCACTCTGAGATTGACAACCCGCAAACGATCGATTAAGTAACTATCTCTATGGCCATATCCGAAAAAAGCCCCACTGTCCTTGGTTTAGATATCGGCGGAACAGAGATCAAATCAGCCCTGGTCAATTTCCAGGGAGATATCATAGCATCCCGGCGAACTCCCACACCGCGGTCGCTGCCTGATTTTGAACAGGCCCTCCGGAATCTTATCGAACACCTCAATCCGGAGGCGGTAGCGATCCGAGCGGCAGGGATCGGCTGCAAGGGCATCATTGACCCCGGTACAACGGAAGTCCTTGCATTGCCGGGCGACCTGAATTATCTCGAAGGGCGCCGCCTGAGTGAAATCATCGCTCCGGTTGTTCCCGCCGCCTGCCCGGTTGCCGCCGATAACGACGCGCGCGTGGCGCTTGTTGGAGAATGCCGTTGGGGAGCGGCGCGCGGCCGGAAGAATGCCATCATGCTGACGCTCGGCACCGGGCTGGGCGGAGCCATCCTTGCCGAGGGGAATATTGTTCGCGGAGCCGGCGGGGTGGCCGGCCACCTGGGACACATCACGGTGGACCCCAGTGGCGGAGTCTGCATGTGCGGGAATCGCGGCTGCCTCCAGACTGTTTTCTCAGCGCGCGCGATTGAGAGTGAAGCTTTTGCAGCGATTCATAATGGAGCAAAGACCAGCCTTCTTCAGTCAAGCTCCCGGCCCCCGAGTTGTCATGAAATATTTGAGTGCGCGCGCAAGGGCGACAAAGTTGCCCGGCTCATCGTGGAGCGTGCCATCACGTTTCTCGGAAGCGCCATCGCGGGTCTTGTTCACGCACTCGACCCCGAAGTCGTCATCCTGGGCGGAAATATTGCCGAAGCGGGTGATTGTCTGTTTGAGCCGATCCAGCACGAAGTCGACTGGCGAACCTGGACTCTCTTGCGCCGGAAGGTGCCGATTGTCAAAGCGCAGGTGCCAGACCCTTCCGGCGTTGTCGGCGCCGCAGCTTTGGCCATTGATGCAGCAAACCTTCCGTGACCCTCGCGCGCCTTCATCCTTGACGATCCTCGCGCGCGTCCATATGATGAAGAGTTTTTTACTTCCTTGAACATGCAACTGGCAGGACAATCCGGAAAGGAAAGCAGGAATGACAGAACTCCACGAACTGGCAACCGCGCGCATCAGGCCTGAGCTTCATCCGCACTTTGCGCCTTCGGTGCTGGCAAACCATGCCTTTCTGAAAAAGGTGCAGGAATCGGGGAAAGCCGTCCCGCTTGTGCTCGGGCTCGAGCGCGGCGACGGTTCGATCTCCGTTTACGAGACAAAGGTGTTTGATGAAGCACATCCCTCCGCGGCATTGAATCTGCGGTACGCGGAGCGGACGCTGAAGATGCTGCTCTGGCAGAGGGGCGGATGGCGTGTGATCGTGGGTGGCCCGAAAAGCATCGGCAGGCATCTGCAGCGGGTCTACTCTGCCGACGGCATGCGCGCCTTCGATTTCGATTTCATGGGCGGCGTCTATGAGAAGCCTTTTACGGTGGAGATCACAACGCCGGACCATGTCCCCGCACCTTCCGAAGGCACCATGCGCCTGGGTCGGCACCTGGAAGGTTGCCGAATCGGATTCGATCTGGGCGCGACGGACCGCAAAGTGGCGGCGGTGATCGATGGCAATGTCGTCTTCAGCGAAGAGGTGCTGTGGGACCCGCGGAACGCCACGGACCCCGCCTACCACTTTAACGAAATCATGGAGGGGCTGAAGTCCGCGGCGGGCCACTTGCCGCGCGTGGAAGCCATCGGAGGAAGCTCCGCCGGCGTTTACATCAATAACCGGCCGCGAGTGGCTTCGCTGTTCCGGGGCATCCCCAGGGATCTGTTTGATGGCAAAATCACCCGGCTGTTTCTGGACCTTAAAGAAGCCTGGAACGGCATCCCGTTCATCGTGGTGAACGACGGCGAGGTGACGGCGCTGGCCGGATCGATGTCATTGAATGACAATGCCGTACTTGGCATTGCACTGGGGTCAAGCCAGGCGGGCGGCTACGTGACGCCAACCGGCGAGATCACCACGTGGCTGGACGAGTTGGCGTTTGCACCGGTCGATTGCCACCCGGAAGCGCCGGTGGATGAGTGGTCGGGCGATGGAGGCGTTGGCGCGCAGTATTTCTCGCAGCAGGCGGTCTTTCGGCTGGCGCCCGTGGCAGGAATTCAGCTTGATGAAAATCTGGGTCCGGCGGACAGGCTGAAAGCTGTGCAGACCATGCTGGGCAAAGGCGACGAACGCGCGCGAAAGATCTTTGAGACGATCGGCATTTACGTCGGTTATGGAGTTGCCCACTACGCCGACTTCTACGACCTTCGGCACGTGCTGATTTTAGGGCGCGTGACGTCGGGCGAAGGCGGCTCTATCGTTCTGAACAAGGCGCAGGAAGTGATGAAAGCGGAATTTCCCGAACTTGCGGATAAGGTCAGGTTGCATTTGCCGGACGAATCAACCCGGCGAGTAGGACAGGCGGTTGCGGCGGCAAGTTTGCCCGCCACTCATTGAACGCAGGAGGAAGCGATGCAATTTCATAACTCCGGATCTGAAATCTACGTGCCGGATGGCGCTTCGGCAGATGAGGCGTTGGGACGCACAACCCATTTCGCCATCGGAGCGCATCAGGATGATCTTGAAATCATGGCTTACCACGGCATCCTGGAATGCTTTGGGAAGAAGGACCAGCATTTCACCGGCGTCACCGTGACCAACGGCGCCGGCAGCCCTCGTGACGATCTCTACGCCAGCTACACTGACGACGACATGCAGAAGGTGCGGCGCGTCGAGCAGCGGAAAGCTGCTTACGTCGGCGAATACTCGGCGCAGGTTTTTCTGGACTATACCAGCGGCGCCGTAAAGGACAAAGACAATCCCGATGTGGTGGCGGACCTCAAGCAACTTCTCAGCGCTGCAAAAGCAAAGGTGGTCTATACCCACAACCTTGCGGACAAGCACGATACGCACGTGGGTGTCACGCTTCGGGTGATCCAGGCGATTCGCAGCCTTCCCGCCGCTTCACGCCCGGAGAAGCTTTACGGCTGCGAGGTGTGGCGAGGACTTGATTGGGTAAATGACGATGAGAAAGTCGTCTTTGACGTGAGCGCGCACGAGAATCTTGCCATGTCGCTGGTCGGAGTGTTTGATTCGCAGATCTGCGGCGGCAAGCGATACGACTTGGCCACAGCCGGTCGGCGCCGGGCCAACGCCACCTACTTTGCGTCCCATGCCACCGACGTGGCCACTTCCGTGATCTTCGGAATCGACCTGACGCCCCTCATCAAGGACGACAAACTCAACCCGGGCGCCTTTATTCAAGATTTCATCAATCACTTTGCCCAGGAAGTCTCCGGCCGCCTTGCCAAGCTGGGTTGACAAGGACAGGGCACGCGTTGTGATCGTGCGCGTGCTCGAAAGAGCTGACCCCGCCGCCGGGCATTGCGCCGAACCGGCAGGCAAAGGTCAGCCCAACCAGCCTTCAAAAGCGAGAAGCCACCAGCGTTACGTCGGCGCGTTCCCAGGCCCGCTGGAATCTCATTTCGATTTCCGCCGCCTGCTCGTTCTTGCCTTGCGCCTTGAGGCTTTGTGCCAGCCCAAAAAGCGACCAGCCGTTTTCAGGATTCCGCTTCAGATCCTCCCAGTAAACGGTCTCCGCCTCGGCCGGATACTCGGCTTCGAGCAGGACCGCTCCCAGCGACTGTCGCACCGGGTAGTACCAGTCGGGAGGCTCCGTGTAGGGCAAGCCATCCTGCAAGAGAACAGCCAGCGTCAGTTGGCTGATGGCCTTATCGTAGTTGCGCTGCCTACCTGCGATTTCTCCGGCAAGCACTGAAGTTGCAATCCCGAAAAGACTGCCGACCGTGGTTGAGCCGACCTCCAGTTTAGCGACTGCCGGGTCGCCGGCCAGCGCGCGCAGTCTGTAGAGTTCACTCTGGGCCCGGCCCAATTGCCCTTTGGCCGTGAACGCCAGTCCTCGCGCGTAGTGCCAGATGCCGGTGTAGAACGGGCGATCCAGGTGCGGCTGCTTTTCCTGGAGGATCTCATCCCACATTCCAAAGCGCGCCTTCGCATAAAGGGGAATCACGGTAAAGATGCGCGCCCAGGAGGGCAGATCGTCGATTTTCTTGACTTCCACTCTGGAGGCAACTTTGCGCGCGGCTTCCATGGCCACCTCGCTGCGGCCCTCCATGCTGGAAGACGCCCAAAGGAAATGGATGTTGTGGGGATAATAAGCAAGCGGATAGATGCCCTGCGCCCGGCATTGCGTAATGTAATCTTCATCAGCGGCGATGGCGCGGACGTTGGCGTCCGAGGCATCGGCATAGCGCCCCACGCGCATATAAACGTGCGCGGGCATGTGGACCAGGTGGCCGGCGCCGGTTACTTCAGCCTGCAGGCGGTCCGCAGCCGGCACGGCCCGCTCCGGTGAGTCTGTGCCTTCCACCGCGTGAATGTAGTAGTGGTTGGCGCCAATGTGGCTGGGATTGCGCTTGAGAACGGTTTCAAGCGTTGGAACCACTTCCTCGGTTTCGGGATACGGTCTCCCATCTTTTTGCCAGTAATCCCATGGACGTAAATTCATCAGCGCCGCTGCGAAAAGGGTCTGGACATCGTCGTCCTGTGGATAACGTTTGGCGAGGTCGCGCATGGCTTCCGCGTAGGCCTTGTCGAGCGCCTTCCGATCCTGGCTTTCGTCGTTCGAGTAGCGCCGGGCGAGGGCATCGATGTAGGCGCGCTCTTTTTCACTGGCTTTCGACGTCGACGCCAACCGAATGGCGTCGTACGCCTGCCGGCCGTGCTCGGCGGACATGGGGGCGTTGATGTTCGGACCCAGGGCCAGGGCCTGCCCCCAATAAGCCATTGCGCAGTTCGGGTCAAGCAACGCCGCCTGCCGGA
>JARRJI010000200.1:0-11059 GCA_037379595.1 Acidobacteriota bacterium
CAGGCGAACTCCGACTACGAAGTCGTCGGCCTGATTGGCATGCGGGTAGCCAGGAAATGGACACTCTTGGCGGGCTACCGTTACATGTCCGTCAACTATCGTCCTTCGTCCACCTTTGTTTTCGACAATACCCTGTCTGGAATTGTTATCGGAGCAACGTGGAACATCAAGTAAGGGAGGGTCGTCACTTCGCATGCTCCGGACTCAACAGAGTGCCAGTACCGAATCTCTGTCGACGACATTGAGATCCTCGCGTAGGCCGTTGGAAATGTGCGTGCCCGTCGTCACGAGATATCGTTGTAGTGCCTGGCGCACGTCTCGAAGGACGCACCATCGTCTTTGGCCTCACCTGGACTCTGAAATTTCCCAGGAAGTGAGGGAAACGATCCGAATTCGAGCATGCGCCGGTGGCTCCCCGAAGAAAATCGAAAACCATTCTCATCACCGACTCGAAGCAGGAGGGAACCGCGATGAGACTCAAGAAGCTCGGGATTGGATTTACAAGAATCTTGCCAGAAGGAGTTCGAGGACAACGCAGGGTGCCAAGCCTTACCAGGAGGTGTAGGGAGTGATCAGCCAATCCACGCTCGTAAAATTGTCCCCCTGGCCGGCATCGGCCGGTGGCGTGCGGCAATACCACGCAATGGTGAAGCCAATCGGATCAATCTGCAATCTGGACTGTACCTACTGCTGTTACCTGCGCAGGAAGGAACTCCTGGGCAGTTCGACCAAACCTCAGATTTCCGATGAAATCCTGGAAACGCATATCCACCAGTACATCGAAGGGCAGGGCAGCGAGCCGAAAATGGACCGCAGCGTCGCGACACAGAAGCCGGATTCGCGCACGCTGCCTGGAATTTTGCACTTCGAGCGACGTAACAGACTATCGACGCCCGTAATTTTCATGGCGATACTCTTTGCCATGCTCGGACTCTATCAAACAGCTCAGGCGCAACAGGCGGATTCGAAGCAGCAGGCGGCCGCAGCAGAGGCGCCCGCCGAGAAAGGCAAGCCTGCGACCGGAACCGGGGATTTGGAAAAGGCGGTGCAGAATCCTGTGGCCAGCCTGATCAGCGTCCCGCTGCAGAACAACACCAACTTTGCAATAAGCCCGTTCGGCAGAACCCAAAACGTGCTGAACATCCAGCCAGTGATTCCGATGAACGTGAGCAAGAACTGGATGGTGATCAGCCGCATCATCCAGCCGATTGTGTGGCAGCCCTATGCAAACCAGAATACAGGCGGCCAGTACGGGTTGGGCGATATGGTGCCCACTTTTTTCCTCTCGCCCCGCAAGCCGGGAAAGTTGATT
Source organism: Acidobacteriota bacterium (assembly GCA_037379595.1). Lineage (GTDB taxonomy): Bacteria > Acidobacteriota > Terriglobia > UBA7540 > UBA7540 > SCRD01. Next base: position 1,313 of record JARRJI010000200.1, read on the forward strand.
TGGGGCGTCGGACCGGCTCTGACGATTCCCACAGCAACAAACACCATACTCGGACAGGGTAAACTGAGCCTCGGTCCGTCTGCGGTGGCACTGGCTCAGCCGGGGCCCTGGACGCTGGGCGCCCTGGTCAACAATGTGTGGTCGGTTGCAGGTTCAGGCAGCCGTCCGGCAGTCAATCAGATGCTGCTGCAGTACTTCGTCACCCGCCAGTTAAAGAAGGGGTGGTACGTTACTTCGTCGCCCATTCTCACCGCCAACTGGGAGGCTTCCAATGGGAACAGGTGGGTCGTACCGTTTGGCGGAGGCATCGGCAGGGTGATGAAACTGGGTTTCCAACCGGTCAACGTCACTGCGCAGTTTTACGGAAATGCTGTCCGTCCTGCAGGAGGTTCAAGTTGGAGCATGCGCCTGCAAATTATGTTCCTGTACCCAAGATAACCAGGCAACAGGAGAAACGCACGCTGGAGAAAAGGCTGAGGGAACTCGAGAAATCCCGAGATTAGATCCCGCGGTAGGAAAAATGAAAAGTGGCTTTCCTGCCGCAGATTGGAGGGTTGCAATGAGACGCGCAAAGATCCTCGCCGCAGTTGGGGTGGTGGTGGTTTTCGTCGGAGGTAGCAACCCTCTGGGCAGACCCTGGAAGGATGGGAAAAGGTGGTCCCCAATAAGATGGGAGGGAGGATTCTTACGATGAAAGAGCCAATCCGAAAACATTGGGTCCTGGTGTGTGTCTTATTTGCTCTTGCAGCCGGGGCAGGTTTCGCCTGGGCGGGAGCCCCGCAAAACCCGGAAATTCAGGAGAGAGTTGCTGAAATCAAACAAGCAGCCGCACAAAACAAACAGCTATTAGCCCAGTATACCTGGGTTGAGCAAGTTACCATCATCCTGAAGGGCGAGGAGAAGAAACAGGAACACTTCCAGGTACGTCTAGGCCCCGATGGCAAGCCACAAAAGACTTCAATGGATCAACCACAACCACAAGCCACAGACAGCGGGGGGCGGCGTGGCCGGCTGAAGAGGCATATCATCGAAGAGAAGACAGAAGAGTACAAGGCGTACACCGACCAGATCAAGGCTTTAATCCAACAATATGTCCCCCCAGACAAGGATATGCTCAGCCAGGCTTACCAACAGGGCAACGTCATGATGGGTCCGGAAGCGGCTGCTCCAGGCGAATACCGTCTGGTGATTTCCAATTACCTCAAGAAGGGCGACAAGATGACCCTGATTATGGACAAGGCACAGAAAGATCTCGTGGGCTTGTCGATCGCTACGTATCTCAATGATCCGAGTGACGCCGTCAACGTTTCAGTGCAGTTCAGTCGTCTGACCGGAGGGCCAAACCATGTGTCCACACAGACAATCAACGGCGTCAAGAAGCAGTTGACGATCAACATACAAAACAGCGACTACCAGAAGCTATAGGTGCGAGCGGCGCCGCAGGCCTTAGAGGCCCTCACAGCGTCTTGAATTATGAAGGACTTCGAGGCTTTATTGGGGCTTATCGACTACAGTTTGACTACAGTCTTCTACCCGGACCTAACTTACAAGAATCGACCAGAAACCCGTGTTCCCTTTGAAAGTTTCGTATCTCAGCGGAAAACCCTCGGGGTTAACGACGAGCACAATGCAGGTCACTTCATTGCTGAATGAGAATGACTACTGGTGTACCTGCCCGTAGTACTCTCACGAGCGGATGCCCTGCATGTGATGACAAGTGAGCAGCCCTCACTGCTTCTCGAAGTCCCACGCTTTCGTGTGTTCCACAACCTTGAGCGCGTAGCTCGCACGGCAGGTCCTGCACTGGTCAATCGCGCTGGACCGGTTCGTGAACTTCTTGGCCATACGCGGCGTAATGAGCGTCCTCCGCAGCTGTCGCACAAATCGCGCGTGTCGTAGTTCTTGTCGGGGCCAGGGCCAGGCGGGTCTTCAACAGCAACCTGTTCCGGTTCTCCCTCAGCCATTCGCGATTCTTGCTGAACACCGAGTAATTCCACGTCTATCTCTGTGCCCACAAACCAGTGGAACGAGAGATTGAAATCCGACTGCTCCATCAACAAGCCGCTAGGTCTTGCCCGGAGGGCTGGTACAGCCGGGAAATTCCGTTAGAAAGGCGAGGCCCTTGTACCCCAGAACGTCAATCAACCCCACTCGTGAAGAATAGAACGCGTCCACCGTCATTTCCTTTAAAGTGCGATAAAAGGGAAATCCCGGCTGCTCTGCCTTGGGATCACGCTCAGGAAGGCTCATATCCTTCAGCAGCTCCTCGCGTTCCGAGGCCGAAACCCGCAAGAAGGAATTACCGAATTTCTCGTTGCTTTGCCGCTCAAGCTCTTCGAGGCCGTCAATCCAATGTTTCTGCAAAGATGGCTCAAACTCCGACGCAGAGAACAGGACGAAATCGATGTATTCGGCCACTCGTGCTTCTTTCGCACCCGGCTGGTCGTCAGTGGGGATAATCATTTCCGTCAGGATTTGGACCGTGCGGAACTCATCTGATTTGAAGAAATGCAGCGAGTAAGGTTCAACCGGTCCGGCCGGTGCAGAAACCTGTGAACCTCCGGTCAAAGGCACCAGGCCTGCGGGACCGGGGGATGCAAGAGCATCCGATCCGTGAGGCAGCCAGTTCGCCAGAAATTCCCAGCCTGCCGCAGAGCTACTGAGAAATCCAAAATACTTCAGTGCGCTTCGTCTTCCGATCTGTTTCCCCTTCATCGCCTTCACCCATGATCAAAGCGCCCTGGGGACGCCTCAAGTTGATTGGAACTCCTTTTGCTGTTACAGGTTCCTTAACCGAAATTCCTCCGCCAGATGATCGCAAGTCCTGTAGGCCAGCGCCATGAGCGTGAGGGTCCACTCTTTCTCCGGATGCGAAACAAACGGTGCGGCATCGGCGACGAGCACGTTCTTGACGTCATGTGCGCAGCACCACCTGTCCAGTACCGAAGTCCGCGGATCGTCTCCCATCCGAGCGCCGCCGCCCTCATGCGTCACGGCTCCCAGCGGCTCGGGATTTCCCTTCTTGTAGGGGAGAATTTCCGCTCCGGAGGCCTTGAGGATTTCGTTGACCTGCCCGTACATTTCATCCACCATCGCATAGGCTTCAGGATATTCCGCGCTCGTGTGAAAACGGACCTGGGGCATGCCCCATGGATCACGCAATCCGTCCGGGTCAATTTCAACATAGTTCGAGTCAAGAGCCAGGCCTTCGCCATAACCTCCCATTGAAACAGCCGCCGGGTACAGCTCTTTGATCTTCTTCTTGTAAGCCGACCCAAAGCCCGGGAGACTCGCGCCGGGTCCGGGGCCCATGCCGCAACCCGTGTAGAAATTGAGCCGCCAGCCGCCTACATATTTCTTGTTTCCTTTGCCGCTGTAATCGTAGCGGGGGATGTAAAGACATGCCTCGCCGGGGCCGTCGTCATTGGTCGTTGCACGGCCGGCGAGTTGCGGAAAGAAGCCCTCCACGTCGCCGAACGAAACGTGGTCCATCAGATAGTGGCCAAGAGTACCGCTCGAATTGGCGAGGCCGGAGGGGAAGTCGCGATTCCTGGAATTGAGCAGAATCCGAACGGATTCGATGTTGGAGGCGGCGAGCACGACCGCCCTGCTGTAAGCTTCAAACTCCTGCTTATTCCGGGTGTCAATGTAACTGACACCCTTAGCCTTCCCGGTTCGGGAATCCATGAGAACGGTGTTGACGGCGGCATAGGGCTTCAACGTGAAATTCGAATGGTTCTTAAGCTCCGCGAAGGCTGCCAGACTGCTGTAACGAGCTTCCACCAGACAGCCTTTGTTGCACCCGCCGCAATAGTGGCACTCGGGACGTCCGCGGTAGGGCTGGCTAAGTACCGCCAGGGCCTGCGGGATCGCCTTGATGCCCACTTTCGCCGCCCCTTACTTAATCAGCAGTTCGCCACAACGCGGATTAAAAGGAGGCAGACGATGCTGTCCGGCCGGGACGTTGTACAGGCTTTCGCGTCCGCCCGAAACGCCGATGAGTTCCTCGACTTTGTCATAATAGGGAGCCACGTCGTCATAACTGATGGGCCAGTCCTCTCCCCAGCCGCCTTGCAGACTCTTCGGCTTGAAATCCAGCGGCCCATAACGCTCGACACTCCGTCCCCACGTAAGGGTTCGGCCGCCCACGGCGCGCAGCCTTGTCCAGGTGAACTTCGATCCCGGAGCAACCGCGTAGGGGTCTTCATCCGGAATCGTGTAGAGATGGTCGGTCCATTCCGTGATCTTCCATCCCATGCCTTTGGGCAAATGGCCGTACTCGCCCGGCTTGCCGTGCCCACGGTACGGCCACTCGTAGCCGAATTTGTGGGTGAAAAAATCCTTCGCCGGGTCGATCGGGCGCCCCGCTTCCAGGCAGAGCACCTTCAATCCCTTCTTGGCCAGCACGTATGAAGCAATGCCTCCGCCGGCGCCGGAGCCCACGACAACGACGTCATAAACCGGTTGCGAACCCATTGCCACCTCCACGGGAATACTGAGAGCCAACTCGCTAGGCCTTGCCGGCTGCTGCCATCGTGGCTCGGGTGTCTTCCTGCAGTTATACTACGGCCCCCACCTTACCGCTCTAAACACCAGTTGTAAACGCTTTTCGAGCCGATGAGCATTCTGTGATGCATGGAAACCATTGCGAACCTAATCCAAGGCGACATGATCTATCAGGCCATGCCGATGCCTTCAGCGGCAACGCGATTTTTTTGAGCTGGCCGCGATAAGCCGTTATGGGCTGACGAGTGACCGACCCGTTCTCTAAAAGATGGAAAACTGAAAGCGCATTTGGGGCTACAATTCGCGTAGTCCAAAATCCGCCGGGTTCATCAGACGCTTAGAGTTACGTCCGCTGCGAACTCGGTGATCAGGGATCAGATCCGGAAAAGTCGGCGATCTGTTTGAAAAGGTGGCTTGCTGACGGAAGGTCCCAATCCAAGCGCCCTCGTGGTGAACTCAACAAGCGGCAGCAACGTCCGGCACGCGGAAACGAAGTCCCGCATGAACCTGGGACCACACACCTGCGCCTCTGTGAGCCCGACTGAAGCCACGAAGTCCTTCCGCCTGATGTCCTCGATGAACCGGTGGTTAGGGTGGAACCCGCGCGGCGGCCGCATAAGGCTGTCGCCTTCTAGCTCCAGCTTCCGCCTGGCCTTCGCCCATCGCCCGGGCTCGGCGACAATCGCCATCCGGATTTTCGTCAATGCCTTGCTGTCAGGATGCCAGACCCCCGCCGCCGCGAAGGAGTTGTCAGGCTCAAGGTGCAGGTAAAACACTGGTGCATGGGCGTCCTTGCCGCTGACGTGGGAGAAACGTATGCCGACGTGCGTCTTGAAGGGCCGCTTGTCCGGCGAAAACCGGGTATCGCGATATATCCGAAAGAGCGAGCCGCGTGTCGGGCGTGGGTCGGCGACGAAATGCGGGCTGAGCCTGTGCAAGTGCGGTCCGAAGCTGCCGATGAACATCAGTGCCGGGTCGCGGACGGTATTTTCGTATCGTTGCTTGTTCCTGGCGAACCAGTCCCGGTTGTTGTGGCGCTTGAGCTGGCGCATCGTCAATCCTCACTGACAAGATAGCATGCGCGGCGAGGGATTTCTGTTGTTATGGCTGCGCCTTCCCCGGTGGGCGACGGCCAAGCCAACCGGTTGAAGTAAGGGAGGGACGTGCCTGAGAAATCTCAGAAAACGCTTTACAACACGGCGGTTCCTGGTTTCCCTGCGTCCGGAATGTGCAGGAGCGACCCATTCCTGAGCCGTCAGGGCCGCTGCGGAAGGGAAGGATAAAAGAAAAGGCACCAGCACAGGTGATTGGATGTATTCTACTCGGCGGCCGAGAAGACAAAATGGAAATCCCGAATGAGTGATCTCGCGGGAACACCTGACGAAGAAGCGCAAAAGGATGAACTGGAAGCCGACGAGGGATTTGTTATTTCCCATTGGCCACAGACCGAAATGCCGGATGCCGCCCCACGTCAGATCCCGCCTTCAAGAATGCTGCTCCTTGTTGATGACGGGTACGGCCTGGCGCACAAAAGTCATGCGCGATGCGATCAATGCCGAACGGTTTTTTACTGCACGATTTGAGTCTTCTGTGGATTGAGGAGGTGGAAATGATAAAGCAGGCGAAGCTGTGTCTTGTTCTTTTATTGGCAGTGCTACTGGCCCCGTGTCTATACCCTCAAAGGGCGGACGCTCAGGCCGGTCATTCTTCCAGTGAATCCGGCTCGATCAGGCCTTACCTGGGCCGCTGGGATTTGACCGTAAAAACGCCGACCCGGAATCGCCCTTCCTGGATCGATCTGACTGAGCGGGGCGGCCAGCTGGAATGTCTGATGGTGGGATTCTGGGCCCACGCGACTCCGACGGGGAAGGTGGAATTCAAGGACGGGAAAATCGAGTTCACGGCTCCCAAAGGCGTAGGGTTCGATGACGGAACGCTGTTGCAGGCGAAGCTGGTCGACGGCCGGCTTAAGGGTACAGCAAAAAGTCCCAAGGGGGTTGTCTGGCAATGGACCGGGCGAAGAGCGCCGGCCCTCGGACGGAAGAGCGTGTCGAAATGGGGCAAACCCATCCACCTGTTCAACGGCAAGAACTTTGCCGGCTGGCGGTTCCTCGATCCCAAGAAGGCGGGTGTCTGGAAGGTTGAAAACGGCACGTTGGTAAAGGATGGAAACGGCTCGGAGATCATTTCCATTCCCAAGTTCATGGATTTCAAGCTGCACGTCGAATACAACTGCAGGCCCATGGCGAACAGCGGCGTTTATTTGCGCGGCCGCTACGAAGTGCAGATCGAAACCGACTCAGCATCGGATCCGCCCAACCGGCGCATGGGTGCGGTTTACGGCTTTCTGGCGCCGGAACCCCCGCTGCCGCGCACGCCGAACGTCTGGCAAACCTACGACATCACGCTGGTGGGACGGACTCTCACGGTGGTCCACGACGGCCAGACGGTCATCAATCATCGGCAGATTCCGGGCATCACGGGCGGCGCTCTTGACAGCAACGAAGGAGCGCCAGGGCCGATTTATCTTCAAGGCAGCGAGCGAGGACGTGTGGCTTTCCGGAACATCGTGATCACACCCGCGGAATAAGCGCATGGAAAAGGCAAACTGAGATTGCCTCTAACCAGCTAAAAACCAGGAGGAGGTTCGTATGGATAAGGATGGAATTTCCCGCCGTGAATTCATGCGCCGCTCGACGGGAGCAGGCATTGCGCTGGCGGCACCGCCTTATTTTCTGAATCCCGACCAGGCGGGCGCAGCGCCACAATCGGTTCCCGCCGGCAACCGGGTCCGCTTCGGCATGATCGGCATCGGAATGGAAGGCTCCGGAGTTCTGGGCACTTCAGTGCGGCTGCCGGGCGTCGAGTGCGTTGCTGCGTGCGACCTTTATGACGGCCGCCACACGCTCGCCAACCAGATCATCAGCGGAGCAACGGGGAAGACGGTGCCCACCACGCGCCGCTATCAGGATCTGCTCGACAACAAGGAGATCGACTGCGTTGTAATAGCTGTTCCCGACCACTGGCATAAGCAAATCATCGTGGACGCCTGCAATGCCGGCAAAGACGTTTATTGCGAAAAACCGATGACGCACAAGGTGGAAGAGGGTTTTGAGATCATTGAGGCGGCGCGGAAAAACAACCGTATCGTCCAGATCGGCAGCCAGCGGCGGAGCTCCATCAATTTCGCGAAAGCGAAAGAGATGTTCGAGCAGGGCGCCATCGGCGAGGTCCATTATGCACAGGCAATCCTTGGCCGCAATTCTCCCTGCGGCGCCTGGGTGTACCCGCCTCCGCCTGACCTCTCGCCGGAAAACCTCGACTGGGGAACCTGGCTCGGCGACGCGCCCAAGCGGCCGTTCGATCCCATCCGCTTCGCGCGCTGGCGCGCCTTCACGGACTACGGAGAAGGGCTGCCGGGCGACCTCTTTGTCCATTCTCTTACGGGCATTTACTACGTGATGGGCTTGTCGTCGCCGCCTCAGCGGGCCCAAACCTCGGGTGGGCTTTTCCACTGGAAAGATGGGCGCGATTTCCCCGACGTGATGACCACGCTCTATGATTACCCGAACCTGACCGTTGCCATCCTGATGACACAATGCACCCACCAGGACGAAGTGACCCGCTTCCTCGGCACGCGAGGGATCATAGAAGTCTACGGCGACGGCGACCACATGAAGGTGATGCCGCAGGATGGCAAGGATCACGACCCGTGCTACTACGTGTCCAGCTATCCCGAAAAGATGCGAGCCGCCTACGACAAACAGTGGCATGAGAAAAACGATCCGAAGCTGGGAGCCGCCAGGCCGGTCGAGACGAGTGAAACATACTACTATCCGCCCAATTACTCCGAATTCCAGGAGCACCTGTGGCGCTTCTTCCAGTCCGTGAAGACCCGGCAGCCCTCAGTGGAAGATGCGGTGTTCGGGAACAACACTTCGATTGGCTGTCACATGGCCAACTATTCGTATTTTCACAAGACCACCGCGGTCTGGAACGCCAGCGGCAATCGGATCACTGCATAGAACCTATGACGTGTGATTCCGAGGTAACTAGATAAAAGGATTGCAGAATAATCCGGGATGCGGGGCTTGGCGAGGCCGGAATCGATGCTATTAGAAACACTCCCGATTGAGCGGGCGCCGCGTCCATCGCTGTTCTCCGCGATGGTGCTGGTAAGTATCCCCCGGCAGAGCCGCGGGGCCTCCCATGAGGTGCTGATCGATTACGCGTTGACCGAGAGGGTCACTGCGGCTGATTAACCCGCATCCTCCAGTAGGTCTTAAGCCAGTTCGGCTGGCTGGGTAAACGGTAGGTTTTGCCCGCCTTCATCACGAAGCGCACGTGCTGCAGCACGGAGATATCCTGAAGTGGATTTCCGGGCACGCCGATAACATCAGCGTCGAAGCCGGGAGCAAGTTGGCCCAGATAGCCTGCGGCACCCAGTAACCGCGCTCCTACCAGTGTGCCAGCCTGAACCGCCCGCAACGGTGTCAATCCGTAGCGCACCAGCAACACATACTCTTCGGCTTGCGTGCCGTGCGGGAACGGCCCGACGTCCGAGCCGGCGGCGAAGCTGATCCCCGCCGCAATCTGCTTATGGAATTGCTCAATTTTGTATTTCAGGAATTTCTCATCGAACGCGCGGCCGGCCGGTGCAGCGTGTTCGGCGAAATACTGAAAGACGGCGAATGTGGGCACGGCGGGAATGCCTCTGGCGCGCATGATTTGCATCGTCTGAGGACTGAGTTGGACGGCATGATCGAGCGACATCACACCCGCCTGGGCTGCGTAAAGCGCTCCCGGCTCGCCCATGACGTGCACCGCCACTTTTTTATGGACGCGCGCGGCCTCCCGCACGGCGGCCGCCAGTTGCTCCTCTGTGAATTGATAAGGGGTGAAGAAATGGCCGTCGATAAACTGGTCGCGGCCGGTCTCATAGATCTTGATGAAATCCGCGCCTTCCTTGATCTGCTCGCGGATGGTGCGGATGAGGTCGTTCGTGTCATTCACCACGTCCGCATTCGAGGGGATCAGCAGTGCCGGGTTGAAGCCCAACGCGTCCTCGTGGCCGCCGAGTATTGAGATTGCGTTGGCGCAAACCCAAAGCCGCGGCCCGGGAATCTCGCCGGCGTTGATGGCGTCACGGATGGCGGTCGAGGCCGAGCCCACTCCTTCGGTGCCCATGTCGCGCTCGGTGGTGAAGCCGGCCCACAGGTCGGCCTTGGCCGCCAGCACAGC
>JARRJI010000201.1:0-6850 GCA_037379595.1 Acidobacteriota bacterium
CCGTGATCGTCGTGGGCGGGTTGATCTCCGGGTTCATCGTTTACAACTGGGCTCCTGAAGCCGAGGGCCATGGCACCGACACCGCCGTCAAATCCTTTCATCGTGGCGGCGGATTTATCCGGGCCCGCGTGGCTCCTCTCAAGATGGTCGCCTCCGCCATCACCATCGGCTCGGGTGGCTCGGCCGGACGTGAGGGACCCACAGCGCTGATCGGCGCGGGCTTCGGATCGGTCTATGCGACGCTCCGCCATCGCTCAGACGAGGAGCGGCGGCTTCTTGTCGTCATCGGGATGGGGGCGGCGCTTTCCGCCATCTTCCGCTCGCCGATCGGGACGGCGTTGTTTGCCATCGAAGTTTTGTATGGCAGCCTGGAGTTCGAAGGCTCGGCATTGCTCTATTCCTTAATCGCCTCCATCGTCGCCTATGCGATCGAGGGAGCCTCTGTGGGATGGAAACCGCTGTTCCAGGTGCCACAGTCTCTGCCTCCTCCCGGTCCTCCCGATTACGTCTGGTATGCCGCTTTAGGCGTGGCCAGCGGCCTGATTGCAACCCTTCTTCCGTTTGCCTTTTATGAGTTGCGGGATGCTTTCCACCTCCTGCCAATATCCAACAAGCTTAAACCGGCGATTGGAGCCCTGGGGGTTGGCCTGCTGGCGTTGGAATTCCCGCAGATCCTGGGTGGGGGATACGGTTGGATTCAGGAAGCCATCAACGGCCACCTGGCCTTGAAGATTCTGCTCATTCTGATTTTCGTCAAGATGCTGGCATTTGCGCTCACCGTAGCATCGGGGGGTTCAGGCGGCGTCTTTGCTCCCAACCTTTACGTGGGCGCAATGCTCGGAGGAGCGATTGCCATAATTTTCCACCAGCCCTCTCCGGATTTCGCGGTGGTTGGCATGGCAGCCGTGTTCGGCGGCGCCGCGCGAGTGCCGATCGCCACTCTGGTCATGGTGATGGAAATGACGGGCGGGTATCGCCTGCTGGGGGCTGCCGCTCTCGCAGTGCTGATCAGCTACCTGGTTCAAACTCGGCTTTCGTCTTTCCTGAAATTGAAATACCGGAGCATGTACGAAGCCCAGGTTCCCGACCGTGCTCACTCGCCAGCGCACTACGCCGAATACCTCCGGCTGGGACTGAGTCTTCTCGGAAAGAGCACAGTTCCGGAGTCAGACCAACTGGCCCGCTTGAATGTGCTGTCCCTGCTGCGCTCAGGAATCTCGATTGATCTCCCGGAAGGGAGGCAAATCCTGGGCTGCCAGGTTCGGCCGGAAAGCAGCTATATTGGCCAGCCCATTCGGAAATGCTCGGAAGAAGCCGGAGAAGAAAACGTGGATATTGTTGTCATCCTGCGCGGTCATGACGTGCTGCTGCCTAATCCAGAGTCTGTGTTCAAGCAGGGCGACCGCTTGCTGGCCATTGCCTCGCCGAGCGGCCAGGAATGGCTGGACAAACGCTTCGCCCCTCTGATATCAGAACCGCAATCGGCGCAGGAACCGGGGTGGCCCCGGCAGGAGGAATGAGAGAAATAGGGGTCACGTCACGGGTCGTGGCCCCGCGAAGCTGTCCACAGGCGGGATGAACAATGCAAGATGTGTTAACTTAATAACATGACTTAGTGTAAAGGGCTTGGCATCTGAGAGCAGTGGGCTCCTTTCGTCGGGCGGGGAATAACTTGAGAATGAAAGTCCTAACTGAGTAGTCGGTCACTGGATGAATTCGAGGCCGGCGATGCTCAGTTTCCCGACGGGAACACCGCAGGCGCCGATTCCAGGCGCCTCAACAGCCCGGCTTTTGGATTTTGTAGGGGGAGAAAATAATCAATATGCCTCAAGAGGGTGATCGGCTTTGTCCAAGATGCGGACAACTGATTCCCGCCGGACAGTCGGAGTGCCCGGTCTGCACAGCTCCGAAAGGGTTCTTGTGGTCACTGGAGCGGGAAACCTTAGTTCTTATCAGCATTGTGCTGCTTGCTGTTTTCTTTATTATTACCGGATTCACGACAACGAAATATCATGCCGAGCAGGAAGCACTCGGCCGCCAATGGTATCAGCAGGGTGAAGCAGCTCTCAAAGCCAACCGTCCCCAGGAAGCCGTTGATGATTTCCACACCGCCCTGATCTATGCAAAGGACACCCCGGCCTACCAGGTTTACCAGATGAGTCTTGCCGAGGCACTGGTTAAAGCCAATCGCATGGCTGAGGCGCAGGTGCAACTCCGATCGCTCTATGAGCGGCAGCCCGGAAGTGGCAGGGTCAACCTCGAACTGGCCCGGATGTCCGCGAGTTCGCATAACGTCTCCGAGGCAATCCGCTACTATCACAACGCTATCTTCGGAGGCTGGGAAGGCAGCCCCGAGTCCCATCGCCGCCAGGTTCGAATTGAATTATGCAGGTTTCTGCTGAAGGAAGATGAACGGACTGCCGCTGAATCTGAACTGATCGCTCTACAGGCGGAACTACCACCTGATGCCGACCTTCATGCCGAAGTCGGAAACATGTTCATGCAGGTTCAGGACTATCGACGCGCGCTCGAAGAATTCCGGCAAGCGGCGGAATTGAATCCCGAGCGGGCGGGTTCGTGGGCCGGTGCGGGCAATGCCGCGTATCAGCTGGCCAATTATGCTCAGGCCCGCGACTATCTCCAGAAAGCCGTTGACCTGAATCCCAAGAACCTGGAAGCTGCTCAGAAGCTGGAAATCAGCAAGCTGGTTCTCGAACTCGATCCTTTCCAGCGCAGGCTCTCCCAGGAAGAACGTAACAAGCGAACGGTTGCCGCATTTAATCAAGCCCTTTCCTACATGAAGCAATGTGCCCAAAGTCGCGGCGTCAATCTTGAAGCCGAACAAACATCCGGCCCCTTTGGAAAGGCTTATTCATCCGCGAAGAAGATGCGACCCAGGGTTAACAGGAGAAACCTGCGTCGCGACCCTGACCTTATCAACGGCATTATGGATCTGGTCATGCAGATGGAACAAACCTCGCAAGAGGCCTGCGGAACGCCTCCGGCGCCTGACCAGGCATTACTGATGATTTCTCATACGAGAGGTATTACAGAAAGGTGACAGATCCGGTAGCTACCAACTCTGATATTCCAGCACTATCCACCCTCCCTTTTCTACCGAAACACTGGGCGAGAATCCGAAGCCGATTCAGGAAAATGAGAGCACCGAGGATCTTTCTTCATGAAGAAGGTCTTTTTCTCATTTTAGCCGTCATCATCGGACTTTTCTCCGGCCTGGCCGTCGTCTGTTTCCAGATTTCGATTGACTGGACTCGGATCAAGCTACTCGGATCAAGCCTCGCTCCCGGAACACTCCGCGTTCTTCTTGTCCCGGCCATAGCCGGGCTGGGCGTCGCTGCACTGGTCATCTTTGTTTTTCCGCGCGTCCGTGGCAGCGGCGTCAACCAGACCAAAGCGGCTGTTTATATCTATGATGGCTATATTCCCTTCAGCACGGTCATCGGCAAATTCCTGACCTGCGCTCTGGCCATTGGTACCGGGCAGTCCCTGGGTCCGGAAGATCCTTCACTCCAGATCGGCGCTGGTATCGCCTCGGCCCTGGGAAGACGCCTTCACCTTTCACGGGATAAAGTGCGCTTGATTGCGCCCGTCGGTGCGGCGGCGGGACTGGCAGCCGCCTTTAACGCTCCTATTTCCGCTGTCCTTTTCGTGATCGAGGAAGTCATTGGCAAGTGGAGTTCCGCTGTTCTGGGTGCAATCATTCTGGCCGCTGTGTCCAGCGTGATGGTGTTGCGATTGTTCCTGGGTGAGGAACCACTCTTCAGTGTTCCGCCTTTTCACCTGCTGCATCCTATCGAGCTGCTTTCCTATGCAGTTCTCGGCGTGGTCGGGGGGTTTGCTTCCCTCGCCTTCATTAAACTGGTTTCCTACCTCCGCCTTCGCTCGAAGGCGATGCCGACTTGGACCCATTATGTGCAGCCTGCCGCAGCGGGTCTGCTGATCGGTGTCATGGGAATCTGGCTTCCCCAGGTGATGGGAGCCGGCTACGACATTATCGACCAGGCTCTGCATGACCAGTTCACCTGGAAATTGCTTGCCCTTCTGGCCGTCTTCAAGATTCTGGCGACAAGCTTCTCATTTTCGAGCGGCACGCCGGGCGGCATGTTTGCTCCTACCCTGTTTATCGGCGCCATGATCGGGGGCGCAGTCGGAGGCATCGAGCACATTTTCTTCCCGCATCTGGGAGGCACGGTTGGCGGTTTCGCGCTGGTCGGAATGGGGGTGCTCTTTGCAGGCTTCCTGCGCGTTCCCATGACTTCAGTGTTCATGGTGCTGGAGCTAAGTGGAAACTACTCCATCATCTTGCCTGTCATGATTTCCAACACCATCGCCTACCTGATTTCACTTAAATATCAGCCGGTGCCCCTCTTCGATATGTTCTCCCGCCAGGACGGTACCGACTTGCCTTCAATGGAAGAGCAGCGAGAGCGCGAGACACTGAGCGTTGAAGACGCCATGCGCCCCCCGGCGGAAATCGTGCTGCGTGCTGAGGACACTGTGGCCGACGCGTCACGGCGGGTTACCGCCAGTGCCCTGGAGTTTTTCCTGGTCAGTCACAGGAATGGGGACTGGACCAGTGTCACGAAGGAAGAACTGCGCCGTCTCTCCAAGGAAGGGAAAGGGGCATATCCGCTCGTGAGGGCCCTGTCGAGCCCGTTGTTGCCCTGGCTCCATCCGGACCAGCCACTGGACGCTGCCTTGCGGCAGATTGGGGACTGGCCTCTACTGCCGGTCATCCACAGGGCCGACTTTAACAACCTTCAGGGCGTCATTTCCCTTGCCGACATTCTCGCGGCCTACGGAGCGGCCTCTGAGGAGGCGGATCGAAACACGTTTAGCGCTGAATCGCCGAACCAGCGGCCGGCCCTAGGTCACGAATGACGCAAGTCGCATGGTCCGCCCAGGCAACAAGAGCCTGAAGAAGCTGGAAGCATTGCCGACTTTATGGATTGGGCGTAGAGGCGCAAACGCGCCCGAGCCATCGACAAGGACGCTTTTCACAAATCTGTTGCGCTTTCGATATGGAACTGTTCGATATGGAACCGCACGTCGCCGGTATCAGCGGAGCGAGAACCGGTCATCCTCCAGGGCCGTCGTTTGAAATGTACTGATCCAGGGAGTGAAGTTCCCGCTGCAGGTCTTCGACCAGGTGTTCGAGCAGGTTGCGAATAGAGAGCATCCCGAGAAGGTCCCCGTCTTTTGAGACAATGGCCAGGTGGCGCATGTGCCGCTCAACCATCAGGCTGAACGCCTCATCGGCGGTCATGTCCTCGGGAATTGTCGAAACCGGAGCGGTCATGACGTTCCTGATCTTCGTCTGCTGCGGATCGAGCTTTTGCAGCACAACACGCAGCATCACATCGCGCTCCGTAAAAACTCCGCACAGCTCAGTTTTTTCCCCCTTCTCAAGCACGGCGACGGCTCCAACCCCTTCCCTTGCCATCACCTCCACCGCCTCAAAGACAGATTGGCCCGCCTCAACTGTTGCGGGAGGAACATGCGCGATCCTGAGGAGACTCATCCTTCCCTCTCTGGGGCAAATGCCCGGTGCTCATCACAGAAAGACTACTTTCGATGAGGAAATCCTATGCCCCCGGCGCTTTCAAGTCAAGAAACATCGGCCGGAGCATCGTCCCGGGCAGGCGCACCACCGGGTCCTGTTCGTAGCTTTTTAAAACGGCTGAACACAAGCTGCAGGTTCACCTTCCAAAAATCTTGCAGCTTTTCCTCCTGCACGCTAGGGTTTCGGCGGATTGACCCCTGTGGTTGCAGACTTCATGGCCAAGCTGCTGAATTCCGGGCCAAGTTTGGCGATCGCTGCGCGAAGGTTTGCGTCATCATAACCCATCTCCCAAAGGATCACCTTGCCGGATGCATCTATAAGGACTTCCAACGGAATGCCGTGGGGCCCAAATGCTTTGCCGAGAGAGCCATCGGCATCATTGTCATTCGGCCAGGGGATATTCTTCTCTTTGAGAAAGGCATTCATCTTGGAGGGGTCTTTGTCCTCGTCAATGCCGATCCAGACTAACCCCTTGTCATGGGTTTCGGCATACAACTTTTTCAATTCGGGCATCGCCGCCCGACACGGTCCGCACCAGGTCGCCCAGAAATCCAGAAGGACCGGTTTGCCACGAAAGGAGCTGAGCGGAAGGCTCTTGCCCGCGAGCTTCAGATGGATAGCTGGCGCAGGCTTGCCGACAAATTCAGAAGCGGGCCACGTAACGCCGAAAGCAGGGGTTGGGAAAGACGCGACCAGTTTGGCGCCCGGCGGCGGCGAAAAAGTGAAGGTACTCTCCGGCTCGGGCGAGTCGAGCCTGACGACAGTGTAGACCGTGGTTTCCATCATCTTGGTGGGGATACGGAAGTTCTCGTCCGGGATGATCGTAAAGCTGTCGCCGCGGCTGACGGTTTTGACAATCACATTTCGAGCCTTGTCGATCCAAATTGTCTCCTCAGTTTTTCTCCCGGGAGTGCGAAATTTGAAATCGGCGTCTGTAAAATGGACCACGCGGCAATCGACCGTTCGCCCGTCCATCTCAATCTTTTCATCCGGTAGAAAAGTTGCGGACTTCAGTGGAATAGGGAGCGTCCGGATTCGGCCGATAAGCTCTTGGGCTTCCATTACGGCAATTTCCTCCTGCCTATAAACGCGATGTTCCGCTGCCTTGCCGGACAGAACAGCAGTCTCCGTGTACTCATGCACGTCCGGGTGGTAAGTCCACAGCTTCGTTCCATTGGAAACAAAGACGGCCGAGCCATTGCCCGACCGCCCTTCGTACCGGTAACGACCACCGGGCGCGACAATCGCCGTCAGCAGATATTTCTG
>JARRJI010000202.1:0-6849 GCA_037379595.1 Acidobacteriota bacterium
GGCGTATGCCTCGATCCTATCCAACCAAAAGGTCTCCCTAACGTCGTCGGCGTGGGAAAGGCGAACGTCCTGGCCTCGCAGAAATTGGTCGCGCATCCTCACCTCGTGGTCAATGCCGTGTTCGGGCCACTCTTGCGGGAATAGGTCAATTTGGAGATATGGGATGTGCAAGCGTTTCGTGCTTACACAGGCCGTGGAGGGATTGTCGCCTGTGTGCTCTTCGGCGAGCATCCTTGGCGACCACGCTCGCACAGCATCGGCCACGGGCTTTCCCAATTTGGAAGTGCTCTGGATCTCATGGCTGGTTCCGTGGATCACGTATTCGATCATATGTCTCCCCTTCATTCAAGATAGGAGGCCGATGCTTCGGCCGCAATCATCTCACCTCCGCCGATAGCGACCAGCAGCGCAACGCATTCTTGCGGAGCCCTGATCTCCCCGTGGCGTGAGGGACGTCGACCAGAAAGTGTATACTTGGAACCTTCTGCAATCCAGACGACGGCAACAGGAGGGAAAACTATGGCCGAATTGACGGCGCACGTGAATGACCGGGGAATAGTCCTACGCGGATTCCCCCCAACGTCTCTGCTCCCGGAGGGGTTCTGGGATGAGTTGCTGGACGAATTGGGATGCGAGCACATCCCGGGCCTGTATCCGGCCGGGAAGCGGATGATTGTTGACGCCGAACGCGCGGTTATCTACTTCACGGAGAATACAGTCTCTCCAGACGAAGCACAGTCGATTTTGCGAAAGAAAGGCTTCACTGTGTTCCGCGAGGCTCCGTCCAAGTAAGACTGTGTGCGGCTTACGGTGGTCGATCTCTTGGATAACCTCCAGGCAACGTTAATGGGTCCGTGGGAGGTGATGAAGATTCGTCCCGAGTGTGTGTGGGGGCGCCCATGGGGTGAGTCATAGTAAACGAAAACCAAAATGCTGCTTCGCACGAGGGAACTCCAGATGCAAGGACGAAACCGAGATTTACAGTCCAGGCCAACCAGGCTCGACGAACGATCGAGACGGAACCACAGACTGTCGACGCGATTGCTGGGTACTACCGGTGCCCTTGGGATGTCGTTGTTAGCTGGCAACCAGTCGAGTAGACCGTTTTCTGGTGCTGGCACAGACAGAATCGGCGTCACCAACAGGCCTGCGGGCTGGGTAATCTCTGTCCGCCGGGATATGGCGGGTTCTTCATCAGCATGTCATGGCACTTCGCCGGCCATCATATCTTCCAGCTTTTCGCGGGGACGAATTAATTCCGCCTTGTTGCCGGAGACCATCACCTCTGGCGGGCGAGGCCGCGAGTTGTAATTCGAAGAGAGGACGTAGCCGTAAGCGCCCACGGTCATGACGGCAACCAGGTCGCCGGGCTCAACGCACGGGATCTCGCGATCGCGAGCCAGGAAGTCGCCCGTCTCGCAAAGCGGCCCAACCACGTCGGCCAGAAAAGTCTTCTCCGTGCGGCGTTCGACGGGAACAATCTGATGCAGCGAGCCGTAAAGCGTGGGGCGCATGAGATCGTTCATGCCTGCATCGACCACGACAAAATGCTTTTGGTGATTGCCCTTCATGTAGAGAACGCGCGTCAAGAGCACTCCGGCATTTCCCACCAGCGCGCGGCCCGGCTCCAGGATCAGGCGATAAGGCGTGCCCGCCAGAAGACGCTTGAGTTCCGCCATCAGCCGATCCATCTCCAGCGGCTCTTCATCCACGTAGCGAATGCCATAGCCTCCGCCGAGATCGAGAAATTCCAGATGGACGCCCTCGCGCTCCAGCGCCTGTGCAAGATCGAGAATTTCCCGGAGCGCCTCAACGAAAGGACCCACATCAAGAATTTGTGATCCGATATGGCAGGCGATGCCCTGCACCCGCAGTTCCGGGGCGGCCGCGGCACGCCGAAAAAGTTCCACGGCCTGGCCCTTGGGAACGCCGAACTTGTGGATGAATTGCCCGGTGGAGATGTAGGGATGCGTGTCCGCCTCAACATCCGGGTTGACGCGAATGGAAATGTTGGCCTGCTTGTTCAATTGACGCGCGCGGCGCGCGATGGCGTCAAGCTCACCCGCCGATTCCACATTGAACATCAGGATGCCGGCAGAAAGTCCGGCGTCGATTTCCGTTTCGTCTTTTCCCACTCCTGAAAACACGATGCTGTCCGGCCTGGCTCCCACCTTCAAGACCCGAGCCAGTTCGCCTCCAGACACGATGTCAAAGCCGGCCCCGGCCTGTCGCAGGAGGTTGAGGATCCTGAGATTGGAATTGGCCTTGACGGAATAACAGATCAGATTCGGAATGTCGGCAAGCCTCTGCTGGATGTGGCCGAAGTTTTCTTCGATGGCCGCGCGGCTGTAGACGTATGTGGGAGTTCCGAACCGTGCAGCCAGTTCGGCCAGCGAGGTGTCCTCACACTGAAGGCTATTTGCCGCGTAATGGAAATGTTCCATCGGGATTTGTCCGCGCATCAATCTGCCCGCGGAGACTCGTCTTTTTCAGCCGGCACCCGCTGCTGTGAGATTCCAACTCAGCGTACGCGGGCCAGAACCAGCGTCTGGTCATCGCGCGGGGGCCGGCCCTCTTCAAATCGTGCGATCTCCTTGAACAGCAAATCAATAATCCCGGCGAGCGGCCTTTTGGCGTTTTCGCGGAACTGATGCGCCAGGCGCCGCGCACCGAACTCCTGGTGCTCGGGATTCATGGCCTCGACCAAGCCATCGGAGAAGAAGGCCAGGAGATCACCTTTTTTCAGCCGGAGAGAAATTTCCTGATATTCGGTGTGCTCCAGCAGACCCAGCGGAATTCCCTCAGCCTGAATGGGACGGCTCCTTCCGTTACGGATCAGCAACGGCAACGGCATCCCGGCGTTGGCCAGGTGCAGGGTCATCTTTTTCGGTTCCCAGATCGCATAGGTCAAAGTGATAAAGTGGCCTTCAACTCTGCGTTCAAGCAGGGCCATGTTCAGCCGGCGAAGCATTTCCGGTGCGGGCAGGCGCAGCCGGGCCACACTGCGAAGAATTCCCCCCGCAAGCGCTCCGTAAAGAGCAGCCGGCGCCCCCTTGCCGCTGACGTCGCCCACGGTCAGCACATGACGGTCCTGGCCGTAGCTCAGGAAGTCGTATAAGTCGCCGCCCAACTGGCGCGCCGGCTGGAAACGCAGATCGACGTCCAGCCCGGGGATACTTGGCGGGGTTCCCGGCATCAGGAGCGATTGGATTTCCTGCGCGCGCTTCAAGTCGCGTTCAAGCCGAGCCTCGCTCCGCAGCACCCGCTCATAGAGCCGGGCGTTTTCAATGGCGATGGCAATTTGCGGCGCCAGGGTTGAGAAAATCCGGACATGCTCCTCCGTAAAATAATTCGCGCTGGGACTTTCCAGGTCCACAACGCCGATGACGCGGCCGCGATAGATCAGGGGAACGGTCATCTCGGACTTCGTGTCGGGATTGAGGCGGATGTATCGCGAATCCCGGCTGACGTCAGGGACCAGGACTGGCTCAAGCGAGCTAGCCGCAGCGCCCACAAGCCCCTGGCCAAAATGGACGGTTGCCTTATAGGGAAGGCTCTCGTCCTCGCGAATAGTCAGGACAGAGTTGAAGGTTCTTGTCTGCTCATCGGCCAGCATGATGCTGAAGCGGTGGTATTTCACCAGCCGCTTGGTCAGCGTTCCGATTTTGCGAAGCAGTTCACTGAGCACCAGCTCCGAGCTCAGCTCGCGGCTGATTTCATTCAGCAACTGCAAGGTCCGGGACTGGCGGAGGCTGCGGCGGTAGAGCCGGGCGTTCTCAATGGCCATGGCCATGCGACCGGCCAGAAGCTCCAGCAGGTTGACGTGCTGGTCGGCAAAGAAATCGGGCGTTTCCGCCTCGAGGTCGATGACGCCGATCACGCGGTTCTTGAAGATAAGGGGGATCGCCAGCTCGGACTGAATAGCAGGCAAGGACTGGATGTAAGAAGGTTCGTTCCGAACATCGTTGACCAGAATTGAACGGCGTTCGAGCGCTGCCCGCCCGACAATCCCTTCACCCACTTTGATCCGAAGTTTCCGAACGCGCTCTTCCGGATGGCCGACACTCGACCGGATCCTCAAGACCTGAGTCTTCTCATTCAGGAGAAGGATCGCAAAAACCTTGTAGTCGATGACGCGCTTGACCATCTCGGCAATCCGCACCATCAACTCGTCCAAATCGAGGGTCGACGTAATCTGCTCGCTGACTTCCAACAAGAGCGTCAGCAGTTCAGTCGCTCCAAGGGGGCGAACAGGAGTTTTTATAACTTGTGACATGAATCAGCCTAAGCGGCGGGCAGCTTCCGCCAGGATGGCAACCGATGCACTGGTTCCCAGGCGGCTCGCGCCGGCTTCCAGCATTTTCAAAGCCTCGCCGAGCGACCGAATGCCGCCCGCGGCCTTGACGCCCATCGACTGCCCGACCGCCTTGCGCATCAGGCGGACATCGGCCTCCGTGGCGCCCGACGGACCTAATCCCGTTGAGGTCTTGACGAAGTCTGCACCTGCCCGTTTCGCGATTTGGCAGGCTTTGACCTTCTGTTCATCAGAAAGATAAGCATTCTCCAGGATCACCTTTAAGATGCAACCGGATCCGTGGGCGATGTCCACCACTCCTTGAATGTCGCTCTGAACGCCTTCCAGATTGCCGGAACGCATGGCGCCGATGTTCATCACCATATCGAGTTCTTCGGCCCCCGCGCGGATTGACGCCTCGGCTTCCGCGCGCTTTATCGACGGGAGCGTGGCGCCGAAAGGAAAACCCACCACGGTGCCGACCTTGATTCCGGTGCCCCGCAAACGCTGGACGGCCATTGGCACCCACACCTGGTGTATCGAAATGGCTCCAACACCGAGTGACACTGCTTCGTCGCAGAATCGGCCCATTTCTTCGGCAGTTGTATGCGGGCGCAGCGTGGTATGGTCAATCACGCGAGGCAGCGTGCGGAGCCTGTCAAGCTCGTCAGAACCGGCAACACCCGACTGCTTTTCAGACGAAGGCAATTGTCTGATTTTGTTTGCTTCTCCTGAGATTTCGCGAGTCAAAGGCCCTTCATCCTCTCTCCATCGCCAGAGAAATTCGCCCCATGTTACTTGTGAGATCGCGCTGGGTCAATGTCGATGCTGGCTTGGAAATTCGTTGCCGATTCTAAAGCATTCATACCCACTCGAGGCATGCAGCGCCAGAACGGGAATGCGATGGTAACACCAAGGCCAGTCGCAGTAGCCCTCATTCTAACATAATCATCAGGACCACCCCCTGGTGCCTGTCTGCCGTTTCGGAGCCCTATGTCTCAAGTGACGCCACCGGAACAAGAGTCCGCATGTACAATGATTCCGTGGAGCGTGTACGATTCGAGCAATTGGTGAGTGAGGCTCTGGATAGCCTGCCCGAGCCATTTCGCAGCAGGCTGGCCAATCTCGCGATCATTGTTGAGGATTCTCCGCCGCAGGAACCTTATCGAGGCGGTTTGCTGCTGGGCCTCTTCTCCGGCGTCCCGCGAACCCAGAAGAGCGTCTTCTGGGCCGATCCTCCGGACCACATCTTTCTGTACCAGAAGAACATTGAGGCTATCTGCTCAACCGAATCCCAAATCGCAAGGCAGATTCGCGATACACTGCTGCATGAGATTGGGCACTACTTTGGTCTGAGCGAAGATGAGCTCCGAAATATCTGAAGATCCCCCCGCAATCCACCGCCCGGCCGGTTCGGAGGAAATCGAGCGTGGAACGCATACGGGCCGGGTATAATGAGTTCAATGCGAGTTCTGGCTATCGATACAACCAGCGAGTGTGGCGGAGCTGCGATTTACGATCAGGATCAGTGCCTGGCTACAGCCCTAAACGAAGGATCGGCATCGGGCTATGCCGTGACACTGTTCGGTCTGGTTGACCGGGCACTTGCCCAGGCCGGGATTGGCTTCCCCGATATCGATCTCTATGCGGTTTCGAACGGTCCAGGCTCGTTTACAGGAATCCGCGTGGGGCTGGCGGCGGCGCAGGGCTGGGCAAGGGCCTTTGCAAGGCCGCTTAAGGGGGTAACGCTCTTCGAAGCGATGGTGGAGCACGCACTTCCGGACGCCGACTGGGCGGTTCCGCTTCTTGATGCGCGGCGTGGTGAGTTCTTTGTCGGTCTCTACCGTAGAATGCTCGGCGTAGACGGACAGATGGATACGTTCGAAGCGGCGGGGGAGGGTCAGCTTGTACGCCCGGAGCGCCTCCAGAGCCTGCTTGACGCGCTCGGCCGCGGAGGACAGTGCAGGACTTTCAGAGCTGGTACGATCGCCTGCTTGACGCGTTCCCACGACCTGAAGGCTCGTTCCCTGCGCGAAAGTCTCTCTCTAGATCTGGCCGCAGTGGACGTGTCGGGAGCGCTTCTGGAAGCCATCGCCAAGGTAGCCGTCCGCGCCCATCGGCAGGGTGCCGTGTCCTCACCTGAAGAGCTTGACGCGTGCTACATTCGCAGGACAGACGCAGAGATGAATTGGCGGCCTTCGGCGAAGAAGGTCGGACCCTGATTGATAAAGTCAGGCATAATTCTCTAAGTGAGTACGGTCAGGAACACCCCCCAAACCTTTTATGTCGGAAGTCTCAACGACAGTGAAGATCAGGCCGTTTTCCCGGGATGACCTGAATGCCGTTCTGGAAATTCAGAACGCCTGCAAACCTAACGCAGCCTGGCGCGCGCGTGAGTATGAGCAACTGACATGCGATCCCCGCGGAATGATCCTGGTGGCCGAACTCGCGGATCAGCCACCTGCCGAGCTTCTGGGTTTTTCCGTGTTCTACCGGATGGACGATGAAGCGGAACTCTGGAACCTGGCAGTTGCGCCCCGATTCCAGCGCCAAGG
>JARRJI010000203.1:0-6838 GCA_037379595.1 Acidobacteriota bacterium
GGTCTGCTAGTCCACGTAGTAGCCCGACCCAACGATGTAGGTGTCCTCGCCTGATTGCACCTTGCGCACGTAGGTCTGCTTCCGCGCCGGTTCATTGCTTCCGGGTTTGTACCAGGTGAGCTCCAGCCAGGCGCTCCCTTTGACCATGGCAGCCGTGATTTCCTCCTCAACCACTGCCGTCCCTTTCAGGTCTTTCAGGTGAGCGATGTTCTTCCCTTCAAGGCTGGGCTGGACGGGATTCACCAGTTCAGTGCCGTCGGTCGTCTCGACGAACACGTAGGTGTCCATGAACACAAAGGGACCCGTCTTGTCCCTCAACTGGACGAAGGCATCCTGCCCGTAGACTTCCACAAGAGCGGCAGCACGGTCCACCACGTCCTCGATGAAGGCCTTATCCATCTGCATGTTGTAGATCCCGCAGCCGAGGGCATACTCCTTCCCGGAGGGGAAAGTCACCCGCTTCACAAAGGTGGACTTCCACGTCGGGAAAATGTCGCCCGGCTCGGGGTACATGTAGTGGATCCATCCTTCACCCGAAGGGCTGGAAGCCGCCTCCAGGATCATCCTGCCAACCGGCCTTCCCAGGACGTCCTTCATGCCGCTCACATTCTGGCCTTCGCCGGCGGGGTCTGCGGCGTGGAGAACCCGTGTTCCGTCCATGGTCCAGACAAAGAAGTAGGTATCGCCCTGGAACCACTTGGATCCCTTCTCTCGAAACTCGGGATAAGCCGCTTCACCCTGCTTTTCCAGGACCGCCGCCGCTTCGCGGACCAGCGTCATCAGTTCTGTCGCGGTCATCTGCGTTTCAGCCTGCGCTGCTTTGGGCGCATCGGCCAGGTAGACACCGCAACCGACCAGCACCCATTCGTCCCCCATCTTCGCTTTGCTGACGTAGGCTGACTTCTCGGTCGAGACGCTTTCTCCAGGCTTCGGCCACATGTATTCGACCCAGCCGGAACCCCTGGTCTCGACCACCTTGAACATCTCCTGGATCGGCTGCTTGCCCTCGGCGTCTTGCACGTCCAGAATGTTGCGTCCCTCCAGGTTCGGGAAGCCCGGGTTGACCAGATCAACGCCACTTGGGTCGATCACGAAAATGTACGCGTCCTTGGCGATGAAGGGACCTGTCGGATCATGGAACAGCGCGAACGCCGCCCGGCCGTTCTTCTCAATCTGTGCGACGGCATCCGTCACCGCATGCACCACAAAGGCCCTTTCCATGCGGTCGTTGTACATGCCCGCGCCAACCACATAACTCTTGCCGGATGGAGCCACCACCAGCCTCACATAGCTGCTCTTCCATCGCGGAAACAGCCCGCCCGGAACTGGAAATTCGTAGTGGTACCAGCCTTCGGGTTTATCGGGCGTCGCTGTCGCTGCGGTGATGAGCCCCTGGACGATGGGCCTGCCATTGATGTCCTTGAGCCCCATCTCGTTCTTGCCTTCCATCGCCGGATCGGGATGGACAATCATGTTTCCTTCGCGATCCAGCACAAAGATATACGTCTCACCTTGCCGCCAGCGGCTGCCGGAAACGCGGAACTCGGCAAACGCCGCCTCGCCTTGCGTCTCGACCAGCGCTGCCGCGTCGTTCACCAGAACGACGAGTTGCCGGGTCTCCTCCTGCTGGTAAGACTGGCCGGAATCGGCGGCAACGGCAAGTGTGTTGCTGCCAAAAGCTCCTGCAAGGAGCAGGACCGCCGCAAGCGCAATGCGCTGCGGGATCAGGTTCAGGAGAGAAGCCGCTCTTTTCGTAATCATGCACGGACCCTCCTTTTGTTTGAAATGTGACCCTCTACCTCCCTCTGTCTCTATTCTCGCTGAACAGCCAAGACACGCAGTGACCCGGAGCACGGTCCGTTGTGCCGCTGCCCGGCGCAGTCGCCTGCAAAAAGGCTTGACATGAATAGGCCTACTATGCTAGTCTTTCGTCTGATGGCAGTGGGCCGCCCCGGTGGGCGCCGGGGAGCGGGAACAAGAGTCGCCCCTTCGTGATCATTGCGTTGAGCGGCATTGAACCCAGTCTGCATCGACAAACGCTGTCTGGACGGAAGATTGGATGAAACGGCAGATATACCTGGGCTACAAATTCCCGGGCGGGAGATGGGCGAAATCTCCTCGATTGGGCTCGTTAATCATGTTAATGCCTTTATCATCAACACGTTAAAATGTTGTGAGCGGGTTCAGGGCGGCGGCACAACAATTCTTTTTTAAAAAACAAAGCGGGAGAGTTGTTGAAAACAAAGAACAAGCCCAAAAAACAAACCGGAAACAAAGCGAAAACAAAGCTACCGAAGTCGCTGAAAATAAAGGACAGGCCCTAAAAACAAAGCGGAAACAAACCGGAAAACAAAGCTGGCCATGTTATTGAAAACACAGAATCGCCAAAAAACAAACCGGAAACGAACCGAAAACCTTCCTGATCTTCCATAATGTCCTCAAACACTCTGCAGAGAGCCTAGGTGGCTTGCTCTCGGTCCCGCAAGACGGCGATCATTGACGAATCGTCAAGCCTCAGCATTGAAAATCTTGCTGTCCGATCCGTCAGCAATTCAGGCTTGCCTGCCGGCCAAAGCCGGGCGGTGATAGAAGGGCAGGCTGGCGACCTGCGCCCCTGCGCCGGAGGAGGTCTGAAGGCGCGTTCCGGGGTCCAGATATTCCTTGCGGATGTAGGCAAGTGCAATGGTCTTTTCGAGGGTGGGTGACAGGCAGGCGCTGGTGATCTCTCCAACCTCGTTGCCGTCGAGGGTCAGCTTCTCACCCGCCGCGGGAGGCTTGGCGCTCTCGACGGTGACGCCGGCCAGCATCCAGTTCACCTGGCCGCGGCTCCTTGCGCGCTCCACGATTTCCTGGCCGATGTAGCAGCCTTTGTTGAAGCTGAGGGCGTTCATCAGGTTGGCTTCGAGCGGCAGCGTGTCCTCGCCCAGTTCTGAACCGTAGCGGGGAATGGCGGCCTCGATCCGCAGCGACTCGAGCGCCTCCGTTCCACAGGGCAGCATGCCGTAGCTCGGAGCCTGCCCCCCGGCCGCTCCCCACAGTCCCATCATGCCCTTGGGTCCGACCCAGGCTTCGTAGCCATCTTCGCCGGTGTTGCTGATTCGAACCACGCGGACCGGGAAACCTCCGTAATTGGTTGCAAAGTGCTCAGACTCCTTGAGCGGCGGCAGGTCGATGTGCAGCGTCTTCTCCAACAGCCCTGCGGCCTGCGGCCCTTCGAAGGCCAGGGCGCTGGTATCGAGCGGCTCCATCCGGACCTGGTCCGCGACAATGTATCGCTGGAGGACGGCCATGGTCTTGGCGCGCAGGTCGGCGTCGGTATCCACCAGCAGCCGGTCCTGGGTGGCGTAAACGCGCAGGTCGGCGAGGATCTGGCCCTTTGGATTCAGCAGGGTTGTGTAGATGCCCTGGCCGGCGGCAAGGCTGTTGATGTCGTTGGAGACGATGCGGTGCAGAAACTTCGCGCTGTCCCTTCCGGTCATCGCAAACCTGGCCCGAAAGGAGAAGTCGAAAAGCCCCGCCGCCGTGCGCACGGCCTTGTGTTCTTCGACGGGATCCGTGAAGCGCGCGGGAACGATTGCGCCGTGATACTCGCTGAGCGTTGCACCCTGCGAGACATAGAAATCAGCCAGAGGACTGCGCACCAGATCTGCCATCGTCAATTCGCCTCGAATCGGTTGGAGTGCAAATGAGGGGGAAAGTCTGCGCGCGGCTGCTGGACGGCTACAGACAGACTTGTGGTCGTCGATGCCCACGGGCATGATCAGTGACGTAATCGGAGCAGGCGTCACCTTCACCAGGTGCCCGGCCCATGACGTCATCTCCTGCTCGTTGGAGAGCAGATCCTTCAGCGTGGTCTTGCTCAGGACCTGATCGATCACATGCTGCACGGCGCGCCACAGCGAGCGCATGGAACAATCCACGGAATTGGCGCAGGACTCTTCGCTGCCCGCGTGCTCTTCGCAAAACACGGGATCGT
Organism: Acidobacteriota bacterium; assembly: GCA_037379595.1. Lineage (GTDB taxonomy): Bacteria > Acidobacteriota > Terriglobia > UBA7540 > UBA7540 > SCRD01. The sequence goes on from JARRJI010000203.1 coordinate 3,977, forward strand.
ACAGCCGGCCGCCCAGAATCGCCAGCGCCTCGCCCACCACAATCTTGTCTGCCGGGCGCGCCAGCGCGTAACCGCCGGCCTGTCCCCGGACGCTCTTGACCAGGCCGCCTCGCCGCAGGATCCGCATCAGCTTGGCCACATAAAAGTTGGAGATGCCTTCCTTCTGGCTGATCTTGGGAATGGTCAGGCTTCCGGCCTCGCCTTCCCGCGCAAGCCGCAGCAGGCATCGCAGTCCATATTCTTCCTGGGATGTCAGTTTCATGATGATTCTCCCGGCCCCACAACCAAGGCGCGCAGCCGGACTCCTTGCTTTGTTCTCACATCATGCCCAACTGCAACCTGGCCGCTTCCGACATCATGCTGGGATTCCAGGGGGGATCCCAAACCACTTCCACCTTCACGTCTTTTGCGTTGGCCATCACGCGAATCTTGTCTTCCACCTCGCCCGGCAGCGACATGGCCGCGGGGCACGCCGGGCTGGTCAGCGTCATCTTCACGGAAACCTCCGACGACGGCGAAACGCTGATGTCATAGATCAGCCCCAGCTCGTAAATGTCCACGGGAATCTCGGGGTCGTAGCAGGTCTTGACCGCGTCGACCACCTTTCCCTTCAAGGCTTCAGCGTCTGCATTGGCTGCAGACGCGCTTTCCGGTGCCGCTGACGTTTCCGCCGTTCCGCCAGCGTTTTCCGCAGCCTGCTGCTCGTCGAGTTTGTTGTTCTCGTCCATCGCTAACCAGTCCCTATTCGGTTGTTACGGTCTTCTCTTCGCCCTTCAGCGCGCTTCGCAGCGTGTGCCAGGCGAGCGTCGCGCACTTCACGCGCACCGGAAACTCCGCCACGCCGGAGAAAACCGCAAGCTTGCCCAGCGAAGGATCTCCGGCACGGTTGCCGTTTGCTTCGCCGGTCACCAGCGCGTGAAACTTCTCGAACAGCGCGTCCACTTCGGCCAGCGTCTTGCCTTTCACGGTCTCCGTCAGGATGGACGCCGAAGAGGTTGAAATGGCGCAGCCCGAGCCCATGAATGTCACATCGCTGATCCGGTCGTTCTCAAGCTTGAGATAAAAGGTAAACCGATCCCCGCACAGCGGGTTGTAACCCTCCGCGTGATGGTCGGCCCCTTCCAGCACGCGATAATTCCGTGGCCGCTTGCTGTGGTCCAGAATGACTTCCTGATACAAACCGCGCAAATCCGGCATCAGCCCAGCAACTCCTTTACCTTCTGAATTCCTGCGACCAGCGTGTCAATCTCTCTTCTTGTATTATAAAACGCCAGCGAGGCGCGGGTCGTGGCCGGAACCTTGAAGCGTTCCATCAGCGGCTGCGCGCAGTGGTGGCCCGTGCGTACTGCGATGCCTTCCTGATCGAGTACCGTTCCCACGTCATGCGGATGAATACCCTCGATCACGAAGGAAATCACGCCCGCCTTCTTCGCCGCCGTGCCGATAATCTTCAGCGCCGGAATCGGACGGATCGCTTCGGTGGCGTAGGCCAGCAGATCGTCTTCGTAGGCGGTGATGCTCTCCATTCCGATCCCGTTCACGTAGTCGATGGCCGCTCCCAGCCCGATGCCTCCGGCAATGTTCGAGGTTCCTGCCTCGAACTTGTAGGGCAGGGAATTGTAGATCGTCTTCTCAAACGTCACGGAGCTTATCATGTCGCCGCCGCCCTGGTAGGGAGGCATGGCATCCAGCAGGTCGGCTTTGCCGTAAAGCACGCCCACGCCGGTGGGGCCGTAAAGCTTGTGTCCCGAGAAGGCGTAGAACTCGCAATCGAGCGCCTGAACGTCCACGCTGACGTGCGGCGCGGCCTGAGCACCGTCCAGCAGCACAGGAATGTTCTTCCGGTGCGCCGCCTCGATCATCTCCCGCACGGGATTGACGGTTCCGAGCACGTTTGAAACGTGCACCACGGCTGCCAGCCGAGTCTTCGGCCCCAGCAGCTTTTCAAACTCGTCGAATAAAACCTCGCCTCGATCGTTGATGGGCGCCACGCGCAGCTTCGCGCCCTTTTCCTCGCACAGAATCTGCCAGGGAACAATGTTCGAGTGGTGCTCCATGGCGGTGATCAGGATTTCGTCGCCCGCCTGCACGTTCTTCCGCCCGAAGCTGTTGGCGACCAGGTTGATGGCTTCCGTCGCGCCGCGCACAAAGATGATTTCCTTGCTGTCACGCGCGTTCAGAAACCGCTGCGCCTTCACGCGGGCGTCTTCATAAGCTTTGGTGGCCCGCTCGCTCAACTCGTGAACGCCGCGGTGAATGTTCGAACAGTCCCGGCGGTAGAAATGCTCTTCCGCCTCAAGCACGGCCAGCGGTTTCTGGCTGGTGGCGGCGTTGTCCAGGTAAACGAGCGGCTTGCCGTGCACCGTCTGCTGGAGGGCGGGGAAGTCCTTGCGAATGCGCTCAACATCAAACTTTGGTGAAGACTCGTGAACGGCTGTGTCGGTGATGTGTTGCGGAGTAATAGCCATGATTCTTTCCCAGGTTATGAACGATCGATTCCAAACGAGCGCTGCCGGGACATTCAGCTTCTCATCTTCGCCAGCAGCGCCGCCTTCAGTTGGTCCCGGAGCGGCTCGAATTTCACGTGGTCGATGATCTCGTTCGCAAACGCCACGATCAGCAGGTTGCGCGCCTCCTCAAGTCCGATGCCGCGCGAGCGCAGGTAAAAGATCGATTCCGGATCAATCTGGCCGACGGTTGCACCATGCGTGCACTTCACGTCGTCGGCGAAAATCTCCAGTTGCGGCTTCGTGTTGATGGTGGCGGATTCGGAAAGCAGCAGGTTCTTGTCGCTCTGCTTGGAGTCGGTTTTCTGCGCGTCCTTCCGCACCAGGATCTTGCCGTTGAACACTCCAGTCGATT